>DATAAD010000032.1:0-35375 GCA_036260295.1 Acidimicrobiales bacterium
GGTTCAAGGGCGTCGCCATCACCGACTCGATCGGGATGGGAGCGGTGAACCAGCGCTGGGACTGGGCGGAGGCGGCGGTCAAGGCGCTGGTGTCCGGGGCCGACGGGGTGCTGAGCACCGGGGGCGCCTTCGCTCGAGACATGGTCCACGGCATCGTGGTCGCCGTCCAGAAGGGGGAGCTCAGCGAGGCGCGCCTCAACGAGGCCGCCGGCCGGATGATCGCCCTCGCCGGGGGGGATCCCATGGCCTTCGCCTGCCAGTCCGTCGAACTTCCGAAGCTACAGCGCCAGCCGTAACTGCAGAGCCAGCCCAGGAGGCCCGATGCGACTCCGCCACAGCCACCGTCACTCGATCGCCTGCATCGTGCCGCCCGACCTTCTCCGCGACGTCATCAAGAACGGGACCGAGGAGGAACGAGGGGCGGCGGCCGACACCATGGCCATCGACACGACGTTCCGCACCCTCCGGGCTCACTTCACGGCCACCGTCGCCGCCACCCGGTCCGCCATGCGGCCGATGGGAGGAGCGGGGGGGCGGCCCCACCGGACGATCTACGACCAGAAGAACAGCAACGACATCGCCCTGGGCACCGTCGCCCGCACCGAGGGCGGCCGGGCGGTGAAGGACGTGGCCGTCAACGAGGCCTACGACGGCTTCGGCGCCACCTACAGGTTCTTCTGGGAGACGCTCGGCCGCAACTCCATCGACAGCGCGGGCATGCCCATCCTGGGCCTGGTCCACTACTCGACCAACTACGCCAACGCCTTCTGGGACGGCCAGGGCCACATGTTCTTCGGCGACGGCGACGGGCAGCTGTTCCGCCGCCTCACGAAGTCGCTCGACGTGATCGGCCACGAGCTGACCCACGGGGTCACCCAGTTCGAGTCCAACTTCGTCTACCAGGGCCAGTCGGGCGCCCTGAACGAGTCGATGTCCGACGTGTTCGGCTCGCTGGTGAGGCAGTACGCGGCGAAGCAGACCGCCGGCAAGGCCGACTGGCTCATCGGCGCCGACGTCGTGGGGCCCACGCTCGAGCCGGCCCTGCGGTCGATGAAGGCCCCCGGGCAGGCCAACAAGTACGACAAGCAGCCGGCTTCGATGGACGACTTCGTGAACACCGCGGCCGACAACGGAGGCGTCCACATCAACTCGGGCATCCCCAACCACGCCTTCTACGTGGCCGCCACCACCCTGGGCGGCAAGGCGTGGGAGCGGGCCGGGCACATCTGGTACGACTCGTTGCGTGACGAGAAGATCAAGCCCACCAGCGGGTTCAGGGCCTTCGCCCGGGCCACCGTCCGCCAGGCGGGGATCCGCTTCGGCGACCCCTCGGAGGAGGTCGACGCGGTGAAGGCGGGCTGGGACACGGTGAAGGTGCGCTCCTAGGGTGGGCACGCGTGTGAAGCTCACCCGCAGCGGCGGCCTCGCCGGCATCTCGATGGTCGCCTCCGTCGACGTGGACGAGCTGCCTCCGGCGACCGCCGAGCAGGTGAGGAGCGCACTCCAGGAGGTCGACTTCGACACGCCGTTCCCTCCCGGCGGCGCACCCGACGGGTTCCAGTACGACCTGGAGGTCACCGACGACTCGACGAGGTCGCTCACCGCCCACGACCCCTTCGTCGGCCCCGGGCTGCGGGCCCTCCTCGACGTCCTCCTGCCACTGGCCGAGCCCGAGTAGCAGTACCCTTTCCGCCATGCTCGATCGACGACGGCGGCCCGGGAGCCGACGCTTCGTGGTCGCGACCGTGCTCTTCGCCGTGCTGGCCAGCCCCCTGGCCGTGGCCGGGTGGCTCCAGCTGAACCGGCCGGCGGCGACCGCGGCCACCGGTCGCTTCGACCCCAACATCGTCCGTACCGTCCCAACGGTCGACCCCGCCCTCCTGGTGACGACGACGACGGTGGCCCCCCAGCCGGTGGCCGAGCCCGCTCCGCCGGCGGCGCCCGAGCCCGAGCCCGAGCCCGAGCCCGAGCTCGTGAGCGTGGCCGGCAGCCGCCTCCGCCGGGGGGCGGCGCGCCCGGTTTCCTCGCCCGCCCTGGTGGCCGACGTCAAAGGGTCGAGGATCGGCCTGTACAGCACGCCCGGGCAGGTCGAGGCCGACGACACGTTCTCCAACCCCACGTGGGAGGGCCTCCCCCTCGTCTTCCTGGTCCAGCAGCGCCAGGGCGACTGGCTGGAGGTCCAGCTCAACACCCGCCCGAACCAGACCACCGCGTGGGTGCGCGCCGCCGACGTCTCGCTCCGGACCGTGAGCCACCGGATCGTGGTCAGCCTGGGCGCCCGGTCGCTCACCGTCTACGAGGGCCAGACACCGGTGATGGAGGCGCCCGTGGCCATCGGGACGTCGTCCACGCCGACGCCGCGAGGCAGCTACTACATCGACGGAGCCGTGCGCACCCCGGACCCCACCGGCGTCTACGGGCCCTACCAGCTGTCGGTGGCGGCCTTCTCCGAGGTCCTCATGAGCTTCGGCAGCGGCGTGGGCCAGATCGCCTTCCACGGCACCAACGCGCCCGGCCTGGTCGGCTCGGCGGTGAGCAACGGCTGCCTCCGCATGAACAACGCCGACGTGACCCGCCTGGCCAACATGGTGGCCGTCGGCACACCCGTACAGATCTCCTAGGCCTCGCGGGCGCCGCCCACGCTGGCGGCCCATTCCTCGTTCAGGCGGGCGAAGGCCCCGCCCGCGGCCCGCAGCTCGTCCGGACGGCCGTCCTCGACGATGCGCCCGCCGTCCACCACCAGCACCCGGTCGGCCACGTCGAGGGTGGACAGGCGGTGGGCGATGATGACTGCGGTCCGCCCGGCGAGCAGCGTGTGGAGGGCGTCCTGGACCAGGCGCTCGTGGGGGGCGTCGAGCGACGACGAGGCCTCGTCGAGGATGAGGACCTGCGGGGCGGCGAGGAAGGCCCGGGCGAAGGCGACCAACTGGCGCTGGCCCGAGGAGAGTCGCCCGCCCCGCGTGCCGACCACGGTGTCGTAGCCCTCGGGCAGGCCGGCGAAGAGGTCATGGGCGCCCACGGCCCGGGCCGCCCCCTCCACCTCGGCCCGGCTGGCCTCGGGCCGGCCGAAGGCGACGTTGTCGGCCACGCTGCCGGTGAACAGGAAGGCCTCCTGGGTGACCATGACCACGGCGGCCCGGAGGTCGGGCGTGGAGAGGTGCCGCAGGTCGACCTCGCCCAGGAGGACCCGGCCTCGGGTGGGGTCGTAGAAGCGGGCCAGGAGGCGGGCGATCGTGCTCTTCCCGGCCCCCGTCTCGCCGACCAGCGCCACGGTCTCCCCGGCCGGGATGAACAGGTCGAGGCCGGCCAGGACGGGGCGGTCGGGCCGGTAGGCGAAGTCCACGCCCTCGAACCGGACGTCCAGGGGCCCGGGCGCCACGGCCGTGGCCGCCGGGGGAGCCGGCTCGGCCACCGCCGGCTCCTCCTCCAGGACGCCCGACAGCTTCTCCAGCGCGGCGGCGGCCGACTGGAAGGAGTTGAAGAACTGGGCCAGGTCCTGCATGGGCTCGAAGAGCCGGCGCAGGTACAGGAGGAGGGCGGCGAGCACGCCCACGGTGGTGGCCCCGTCGATGACCCGGTGGGCGCCGACGAACAGGGTGACGGCGATGGTCACCGAACCGATGGCCCTCGTACCCGGCCCGAACAGGGCGGCCAGGTGGGTCGAGCGGATGTTGGCCGTGGCGTAACGGGCGTTGACCTGCTCGAAGATCGCCTGGTTCCGGGCCTCGCGCCGGAAAGCCTGGACGGCCCGGATGCCCCCGAGCGACTCGACGAACTGCACGATCACCAGGGCGACGGCGGTGCGGGCCTCCCGGTAGGCGCGGGAGGACTGGCGGCGGAACCAGGCGGTCAGTACGGACAGGAGCGGGAAGGCCCCCAGGGCCACCAGGGCGAGGGGGACGTCGAGCACGAACATCACCACGATCGTGCTGACCAGCGACAGCACGGCGAAGACCAGCTGGTTGACGCCGGTGTCGAGGAGCTCCCCGATGGCCTCGACGTCGGAGGTGAGCCGGGCGACGACGCGGCCGGACGTGTACTTCTCGTGGAACGAGAGGCTCAGGCGCTGGAAGTGCTCGAACAGCCGGGTCCGCAGGTCGTAGAGGACGTCCTGGCCCACCCGGCCCAGCGCCCCGACGAAGACGGCGGTGAGGGCGGCCTGGGCCAGCGCGGCCACGAGGTACCCGGCCACGACCAGGAGGAGGACGCCCCGGCTCCCGTCGTCGACCAGCGGGGGGATTCCCCGGTCGATCCCCACCTTCACCAGGTAGGGCCCGGCCGTCTGGGCCGCGGTCTGCAGCACGACCACGACGGCCAGCCAGCACAGCGTCCGCCGGTGCGGGGTGAGCAGCGACCCCAAGAGGCGCCGGCTGCGAGCCCGGAGGAAGGCGGCCAGCCCCCCCTTGGCGTCCTCCAGGACCTCGGCGGCCACCCCACGCCAGGCCTCGGTGGCCGGGTTCGCGGTGCTCACGCCATCGCCTGGTCGCTCCGCCCGCCGGCTCACGCCACCTGGCCCACCCGGCCCGGGCGGTCCCGGTCGATGCCGAGGACGGCGCGGTAGGCGGGAAGCTCGGCCGCCAGCTCGGTGTGGGTCCCCACGGCGAGCAGTCGTCCGCCCTCGAGGAAGGCCACCCGGTCGGCCAGGGCCAGGGTCGAAGGCCGGTGGACGGCGACCAGGGCGGTGCTGTCGGCGAGCACCCGGGCCAGGGCCTCCTCGACCAGGGCCTCGGTGTGGACGTCGAGCGACGAGAGGGGGTCATCGAGCACGAGCACGGCCGGGCGCCCGACGATGGCCCGGGCCAGGGCCAGCCGCTGGCGTTGGCCGCCGGAGAGCGTGAGCCCCTGCTCCCCGACCCGGGTGTCGAGCCCCCAGGGCAGGTCGTGGACGAAGTCGGCCTGGGCCGTGGCGATCGCCGTCTCCAGCTCCCGGTCGGTGGCGTCCGGCCAGCCGAGGAGGAGGTTCTCCCGCACGCTGGCCGAGAAGAGCAGGGGGTCGTCGAAGGCCACTCCGACGGCCCGGCGCAGGGACGACAGGGTGAGGCCGCGGACGTCGCGGCCGTCGAGCGTCACCGCCCCCTCGGTCACGTCGTACAGGCGGGGGACGAGGGTCAGCAGCGAGGTCTTCCCCGAGCCGGTCGTGCCCACCAGGGCCAGGGTCTCCCCGGGGCGGACGTCGAGGTCGACCCCCCGCAGCGCCCACTCCTCGGCGTCGGGGTAGCGGAAGCCGACCGCCTCCAGGCGCAGCTGGCCCGAAGAGGAGGCCAGGTCGACGGCGCCCGGCCGGTCGGCGATGGCGGGGACGGTGTCGAACACCTCGAAGATGCGCCCGGCCGCGGTCTCGGCCTCCCGGGCGTTGGCGATGATCCCCCCGAGCGACTCCATGGGCCAGACGAGGATGAGGACGAGCGACATGAAGGCGACCAGGCCGCCGAGGGTCAGCGCCCCCCGCCCCACGGCCAGCGCCCCCACCACCAGTACGCCGAGCAGGGTGAGGTTGGGCACCAGGTCGATCAGCGACCAGAACCGGGCCCGGAGCTGGGCGCTCTCCACCGCCGAGTCGTGCAGGCGCCGGGCGGCCTCGGCGTACCGGCCGCTCACCAGCGGGCTCCGGCCGAACGCCTTGATGACCCGGATGCCGGTCGCCGCTTCCTCGGCGAGGGTCGTGAGGTCGCCCTGCTCGTCCTGGACCCGGCGGGACACCGCCCGGTACCTCCGCTTGAACCCCTGCGACAGGAAGGCGAGGGGGACGACCGAGCCTGCCGTCACCAGGGCGAGAGGGGCGTAGAGGCGGAACAGCAGGGCGATGACGAGGGTGAAGGTGACCGTGTTCACCACGAGGAACACCAGGCCGAAGCCGACGAACCGCCGGATGACGGCCAGGTCGGCCATGGCCCGGCTCAGGAGCTGCCCCGAGTGCCACCGGTCGTGGAAGGCGGTGGGCAGGGCCTGCAGGTGGGCGTAGAGGTCGTTCCGCAGAGATCGCTCGAAGCCGTTGGCCGCCCCGCCCTGGATCCACCGCCGGGTGAAGGCCAGCCCCGTCTCGGCCAGGCCCAGGAGGAGGACGAGCAGGGCGAGCGGGAGCAGCGCCTCGCTGTCGCCCCGGGCGATGGGCCCGTCGACGATGCGCCTGATCACGAGGGGGATGCCCAGGGCGGCCCCGACCGCGGCCAGGGAGGCGACGACCATGGCCGCCAGCTGCGGCGTGTAGGGCCGCAGGTACGGCCGCACGCGCCACAGTGCCCGAGGAGACGAGCCGCGCACCCGGCGACGGTAGCGCCGCAGCCGGCAGTCGTCCCCGGCATTTCCGGGCGATTCGGGCGCCCTGCCTCGGCCCAGTCGCGTCTACCCCGGTGTGGGCCGGTCGCTCTCCAGCTCGCCCACGAGGAGGTCGACCACGTCGGCCGTGCTCCCACCGGCGTCCACGACCCGGCGCTGGCGGACGTAGCTCGGCCCGTGCTCGAGGACGTCGACGTTCGAGCGCAGCTCGTCCAGGCAGCCCAGCCGTGCCGCCACCGGTGAGAGCTCCTCGACCAGCTCCCTGATGGCCTGGGCGACAGGCACCCGGGTGCCCTGGTCGTCACCGATGATCTCGGCGTCGACGCCGTACCGTGCGGCCCGCCACTTGTTCACCCGCATGGTCCACTCCTTGGGGACGGGCAGGGTGTACCCCCGGTCGACGAGGGTGTCGAGCCACTCCACCAGGCTCTGGGCCAGGGCGGCCAGGCCGGCGACCTCCTGCATGGTGGGGATGCCGTCGCAGATGCGCAGCTCGACGGTGCCGAAGTCCGGGTGCGGGCGGATGTCCCACCACACCTCGCGGATGCTGGTGATGGCCTGGGCGTTCACCAGGGTCTCCATGAACTCCTCGAACTCGTCCCACCCGCCCAGCCGGTACGGCAGGCCCGCGGTGGGCAGGTTCTCGAAGACCTTGCTGCGGCTCGAGGCCAGCCCGGTGTCCCGGCCGTGCCAGAAGGGGCTGGAAGCCGAGAGGGCGAGGAAGTGGGGAATGTAGGCGGTCAGGGCGTTGGCGATGGCGATGGACTTCTCCGCCGACCGGACGCCGACGTGGAAGTGGACGCCGAAGATCTGGAGGCGCTGGGCCAGCCACTGCATCTCGTGGACCAGCCTGGCGTAGCGCGGGTCGGGGCTGATCTGCTGGTCGTGCCAGTCGGAGAAGGGGTGGGTGCCCGAGCACAGGAGGGCGAGCCCCCGGCGCTCGGCCGCGGCAGCCACCTCCTTGAGGGTGGCGCCCAGGTCGTCCTTGGCCTCGGCCACGGTGGCGCAGATCCCGGTGATGATCTCCACCGTGCACTCGAACAGCTCGTGCTTGGCCTTGGGGTGGTCGCCCCCGGGATGAGCGGCGCCGAGTTCGGAGAGGATGTCGGTCGCCGCGCTGGCCAGATCCCGGCTGCGCCGGTCGACGATCTCGAGCTCTACTTCGACGCCGAGGCTCGAGCGCTCCGAGGCGTTGAACGGGATGTGCACTGTGATCGGCGTCCTGGACCAGATGATACGGGCCGCCGGCCCCGTCACTAGGCTCGGGGCATGCTCAAACTCTTCCAGCGCGCCTGGCGCTACCTGACGGCGGCCCTCACCGGCCGGTTCAACGAGATGGCCGATCCCAAGGTCCAGCTCGAACAGGCGATCACCGAGGCCCAGGACCAGCACCGGCGGCTGATCGAGCAGGCGGCCAACGTCGTCGCCAACCAGAAGCAGACCGAGATGCGCCTGAACCGGGCCATGGAGGAGCTCGGAAAGCTGAACGCCTCGGCTCGCCAGGCCGTCCAGATGGCGGACGACGCCACCAAGCGGGGCGACTCGTCCAAGGCGCTCGACTACACGTCCGCCGCCGAGGCCTACGCCAACCGGCTGATCGCCACCGAGAAGGAAGTGGAGGATCTGAAGCAGCTGCTCCTCCAGTCGACGCAGGCGGCCAACCAGGCCAAGGCCGCCGTCCAGCAGAACTCGATGGTGATGCAGAGGAAGCTGGCCGAGCGCCAGAAGCTCCTCGGCCAGCTCGACCAGGCCAAGATGCAGGAGCAGATGAACCGGGCCATGGCCTCACTGAGCGAGACCGTGGGCCAGGACGTCCCCACCTTCGACGAGGTCCGCAACAAGATCGAGCAGCGCTACGCCAAGGCGCTCGGAACCTCGGAGATCGCCGGCGAGTCGGTCGAGGTCCGCATGCTCGAGGTCGAGCAGGCGGCCATGAACACCGAGGCGACCGCCCGCCTCGACGCCATCCGGGCTCAGCTCGGGATCGCCTCGGGCCCCTCGGCGTCGGTCGCCGACGCCCCGGCCGTGGGCGAGGCGTCGTCGTCTCCGGCGTCCGACGCCGGCCCGTCGGCCTGACCGCCCGGGCGACGGCCACGCCGGGCCGTCCGCACCACGAGTAGGGCGAGGGCCACGACCCCGCCCACCGACAGCAGCGCGCCCAGCGTGAGCCAGAGCATGAGGTCCAGCCCGTCCCGGACGACCTGGTCGCTCAGCTGCTTCCGGTCGAGGTCCGGGTCGCGGGGGCCGAAGCGCTCGACCAGGGCCGCGTAGCCGTACGACGAGGTGCCGGCTCCCAGGGCGACGACGAGCTGGTCGAACCGCACGGGCAGGGTGTCCCAGACGACCTCCGCGGCCCGGGCCGGATCTCCGCCGGCGGCGTCGACCCGGACCACGTCGATCCCCCCGCCGCTGCGGACACCCACGTCGACGGCGGTGAAACCCGCCCCCTCGAGGGCCCTCCTGGTGTCGCTGACCCCTTCGGCCCGCCCACAGCCGGCCAGCCCCAGCAGGGCCAGAGCGAGAAGTCCCCGGCGGGCGGTCCTCACGGATGGATGACGAGGTCGTCCCGGTGCACGACCTCGTGGGGCACCCCTTCGGGCAGCTCTCCGGTCCGACGCCTGGCCAGGTTCCGCAGGTCGGCCGCGCTCACCCTGGCCAGCCCCTTGGCGAACACGACGCCGGCCTTGTCGGCGATCTCCACCGCCTGACCGGCGGCGAAGTTCCCCGTCACCCGGGCCACACCGACGGGCAGCAGCGACGTGCCTTTCTCGAGGAGCGCGTGACGGGCCCCCTCGTCGACCTCGACCACCCCGTGGTGCTTCAAGGCGAAGGCGATCCACAGCTTGCGGGCTCCCAACCTCCGATCGCGCGGTGGCACGACGGTGCCGACGCCGGGCTCGCCCGCGACGGCGGCGGCGAGGACGCCGGGCCGGTCGGCCGCGGCGATGACCGTGCGGATGCCCGACCAGGAGGCCATCTTGGCGGCCAGGAACTTGGAGGCCATCCCCCCGCTGCCCCTGGCGGTGCCCGGGCCGCCGGCGACGACGTCGCGCACATGGTCGAACTCGACGATCTCCTCGATGAGCGATGCGTCGGCCTGGAGGCTGGGATCGGCGCTGTACAGGCCGGCGGTGTCGGTGAGCAGCACGAGCAGGTCGGCCCGGATGAGGTGGGCCACCAGGGCGGCCAGCCGGTCGTTGTCGCCGTAGCGGATCTCGTCGTCGGCGACGGCGTCGTTCTCGTTCACCACGGGGACCACGCCGAGGTCGAAGAGGCGCCCGAGGGCGGCCGAGGCGTGCTCCCAGTGCGAGCGCTGCATGAAGTCCGTCGGTGCGAGGAGCGCCTGGGCGGCGACCAGTCCGTGGCGGCTGAGGGCGGCTTCGTAGACCGCCATCAGCCGAATCTGTCCGACCGCGGAGACGGCCTGCAGGGTGGCCACGTCGGCCGGACGGGCGCCGGACAGGCCGAGGGCGGGCAGGCCGGCGGCGATGGCGCCCGAGGTCACCACCACCACGCGGTGGCCCTGGCCCCGGACGGTGGCGACGTCGGCGGCCAGCTTCTCTATCGCCATCGTCGAGATCTCGCCGTGCTCGTCGGTGATCGACGAGGTGCCGATCTTCACCACTACATTCATCGAGGGACGTTCATCGGCGGCCTGGGCGCCGCCCGCCGGGCTCCAGCTCCTCGTCGGCGTACTCCATGGTGAGCCCACCGATGCGCACGATGTCGCCGGGGCGGGCCCCGGCTCGAGCCAGGGCCCGGTCCACGCCGAGGCGGCGGAGGCGGTGGCGCACGTAGTCGAGGGCCTGGGGGTTGGTCAGGTCGTTCACGGCGACGGCCCGCTCGGCCGGACGTCCCAGGACCACGTACGCACCGTCGTCGGCCCGCTCGACCTGGACACCTTCGGGCTCCGGGCGGTGCACCACGTAGGTCTCGGGCGCGGGCTGGGCCGCCCGGGCGTCGGCCACCAGGGCCGCGGTGCGGCGCAGGAGCTCGGGCACGCCGGCACCGGTCACGGCGGAGATCCGCAGGCCCTCCCAGTCGGTACGGGTGGCCGCGTCGGCCTTGGTGCCCACCACGAGCCGGGGCCGGTCGAGCAGCTCGGGTCGGTACCGCCCCAGCTCACGGAGCAGCACCTCCTCCTGCTCGGCGGGGGGCGTGTCGTGGGACGTGGGGGCCAGGTCGACCAGGACGAGCAGGACCCGCGCCCGTTCGATGTGGCGCAGGAACTGGTGGCCCAGGCCCTTCCCCTCGCTGGCCCCCTCGATGAGGCCGGGGATGTCGGCCACGACCAACTCCGACCCGTCGACCACGACGACCCCCAGGTGGGGCTCCAGGGTGGTGAAGGGGTAGTCGGCGACCTTGGGCTTGGCCGCCGAGACCCGCGAGATCAGCGTGCTCTTGCCGGCGTTGGGGAAGCCCACGAGGGCGACGTCGGCCATGAGCTTCAGCTCCAGCCGCAGCCAGCGCTCCTCGCCGACCTCGCCCTGCTCGGCGAAGCTCGGCGCCCGCCGCCGGTTGGAGAGGAAGCGGGCGTTCCCCCGCCCTCCCCTGCCCCCCCGGGCGGCCAGCCAGGTGTCACCGGCCGAGACCAGGTCGGCCAGGACGTTGCCCTCCATGTCCTTGACGATCGTCCCCTCGGGGACGGCGACGCGCAGGTCGGCGCCGGAGGCGCCATGGCGGGCCCGGCCTGCCCCGTGGGCGCCGTCGGCGGCGCGCCGGTGTGGGCGGTCCCGGAAGGCGAGCAGCGACGCCGCCTCGCGGTCGGCATACAGCCAGAGGTCGCCGCCCTTGCCGCCGTCACCGCCGTCCGGCCCACCTTTGGGCACGTGGGCCTCTCGCCGGAACGACACCGCGCCCGCGCCGCCGTCACCCCCGCGGACGTTGAGCTGGGCCTCGTCGACGAACACGGACATCCGACGAGGATAGGGGGTCTGGCGGAATGGGCCGGTGGCCGTCGAGCCCTCCCGCCTCCTGGTCACCGTCGCCGGGGGACGGTGGAGCGGCACGGCCGCGGCGGGGCGATCGCCCCCGGGGCCTTCCCCGACGTCTCCGTCCGGGTCGACGAGGTCCTGGGCTGAGCTACTCGGCCGGGAGGACGTCGACCAGGCGGCGGCCCTTGCGGTGGCCGAACTTCACCTTCCCGTCGGCCAGCGCGAACAGCGTGTCGTCGCCACCCCGCCCGACCTGCTCGCCCGGGTGGAAGTGGGTCCCGCGCTGGCGGACGATGATCGTGCCCGGGCTGACCACCTGGCCGTCGTAGACCTTCACGCCCAGGCGCTGGGCGGCGGAGTCGCGCCCGTTGCGGGTGGAGCCCCCACCCTTGGTCTTGGACATGGGTTCAGCCCTCCTGCGAGCCCGGCCCGGTGATGCCGGTGATCTCGATCGTGGTGTAGCGCTGGCGGTGGCCCCAGTGCCGGCGCTGGTTGCTCTTGTTCTTGTACTTGAAGCCGACGACCTTCGGGCCCTGGGACTCGCCCACGACTCGGGCCGTCACCTTCGCCCCGGTGAGGGCGCCGGTGCCCGCGGTCACCGCCCTGCCGTCGACCAGCATCAGGGGCTCGAAGCTCAGCTCACCGCCGTCGGCGGCCACCCGCTCGACCTCGAGCCGCTGGCCCTCGCTCACCCGGTACTGCTTGCCCCCGGTCTTGATCACGGCGTACATAGGTTCTCCATGCTACTCCACCCGAACTGGTGGCCGGATTGGCTGCCGGGGCGACCAATCGCGCCACCAGTTCGGGGTCAGAGCAGGCTCTCGTCCAGGATGATGCCCCGCCCGTTGCAGGCCGGGCAGGTGGCCGAGAACGACTCGACCAGGCCCTCGGACACCCGCTTGCGGGTCATCTCGACCAGGCCCAGCTCGGAGATGTCGAAGACCTGGGTCCGGGTCTTGTCGCGCGCCAGGCAGTCCTTGAACACCTTGAGCACGTCCTCGCGGTTCTTGCGGATCTCCATGTCGATGAAGTCGATGACGATGATCCCGCCGATGTCCCGCAGCCGCAGCTGGCGGGCGATCTCCTCGGCCGCCTCGAGGTTGTTGCGGTAGACGGTCTCCTCGAGGTTGGAGCTGCCCACGTTCTTGCCCGTGTTGACGTCGATGACGGTGAGCGCCTCCGTCCGCTCGATGATGAGCGACCCCCCGCTCGGGAGCCACACCTTGCGGTCCAGGGCCTTGTGGAGCTGCTCGTGGACGTGCTGGCGCTCGAACAGGGGCAGGGCGGGGTCGTCGTAGAGCTCGATGCGGTCGGCCAGCTCGGGGATGAGGGCGGCCACGTACTCGTGGACCGCGTTGTACAGCTCGACGTCGTCGATGAGGACGCCCCGGTAGTCCTTGTTGAACTCCTCGCGGATGACCCGCACGGCGAGGGGCGGCTCCCGGTAGAGGAGGGCGGGCGCGGTGGAGCGGGCGGCGAGGGACTCGATCTGGGCCCACTGGCGCAACAGCCGCTCGACGTCGCGGCGCAGCTCCTCGGGCGTGGCCCCCTCGGCCGCCGTGCGCACGATGAGGCCCTGACCCGGGGGGCGCACCTCGTCGAGGATGCGGCGGAGGCGCTTGCGCTCCTCGTCCGACAGCCGCTTGGAGATGCCGTAGGTGCCGGAGTTCGGGATGAGGACCACGAACCGCCCGGCGAGGGAGACCTCCTGGGTCAGCCGAGCACCCTTGGTGCCGATCGGGTTCTTGGTCACCTGGCAGAGGACGGTCTGGCCCGGGCGAAGGAGGTGCTCGATACGGACGTTGTCCTTGCCCCCGGGCCCCTTCTCGTCGACGTCCTCGGCGTCGTACTGCACGTCGCCGCGGTAGAGCACGGCGTTCTTGGGCGTGCCTATGTCGACGAAGGCCGCCTCCATCCCGGGGAGCACGTTCTGGACCCGGCCGATGTAGATGTTCCCGTGGATCTGGGTGGCGTCGTCCGACGGCCGGGACACGTAGTGCTCGATGAGCGACCGGCCCTCGAGCACGGCGATCTGGGTGGCTTCCGGGCGCACGTGGACGCACATCTGGTAGCGCCCGACCGGCTTGCCCTTGCGCTCCCGGCCCCGCCGCCGCTCGAGGGTCTCCTCGTCGAGCTGGACGGGTGCCTCCGGCTCGGGAGTGCCCCCGAGGACCTTGGCCCCACCGGAGCCCCGGCCACGGCCGCCGCGCCGCCGGCGGCGCTTGGACGGGCCGTCCTCGTCGCCCTCCGGCTCCGGCTTCTCGGCCGGCGCCGGGGTGGGAGCCTTGGCTACGGGAGCGGGGGCGGGCCGGGAGTCGCCGATCTTGGGCCGGCGGACGAGGGCCCGGGCCGCGGCCTCGGGTGACGCCTTGCCCTCCCGCGGCAGGTCGGGGAGGTCGGGATCTTCAGGGCGGGACGCGGCAGGCGGACGCGGACGGCGGGCTCCGTCCTGGTCCTCGCCACCCGCTTCGGGGGGCTGGCCGTCGCCGGGACGGCCCTTGCCCCGGCCGCCCCGAGAGCCGCGCCGTCGACGGTTGCCCGCCGGCCGGGACTCCTCGTCCGTGGCCGATCGGGCCTGTCCGTCGTGGTCAGGAGCGGTGCGGGGGCCTGGCGGAGGTGGTTCGGCAGGGACGGCGGGAGCCGGGTCGGCCGGGTCGACCGAGGGGCTCGAAGCGGGGTCGGACATCGGGGAGGTCCCTTCTGCAGACGCACGCGCCGGGGCGTGCGTGGCGCCCGTCGCGGGCGGCGGGGGGCGTCCCCCAGCGCGCGCCGAGGCGCTCGATCGGCGTCGCCCCACGGGGAGGTGGGGCGGAGAAAAGGCGGTGGCCGCCGCGGGGGGCGGGCGGGGAAAGCGGAGGAGCTTCGACGTGCCGGGCCAGGAGTCCGGCCCGGACCGTGCGCAGCAGGCCCTGCATGAGGGCGAGGAACGGTCGGATCCGGGGGCTGAGGAGAGGCATCAGTCGCCCGAATACTAGACCCAGCCGGTCGACTCTCGGCGAGGGCACCACGACGGGTCCGGGTGCCCGCAGCCGAAACTCAGCTGAACCTTCTCATGTGGACGTTGAGGACCAGGCCGACGGCCATGCAGCTGGTGATCATGGCCGAGCCGCCGTAGGACATGAAGGGCAACGGGATGCCGGTGATGGGCGTGATGCCCATCGTCATCCCCACGTTCTCGAAGATCTGGAACACCAGCATGGCCAGCACTCCCACGCACAGGAGCCGGCCGAGCTGGTCCCGGGCGAGAACGGCCGCCCGCCAGATCCGCCACATCATCACCCCGAAGAGCCCCAGGAGGGAGAGGGCCCCGAGGAACCCGAGCTCCTCCCCCACGGCGGTGAAGATGAAGTCGGTGTGCTGCTCGGGGACGAACGACAGGTTGGTCTGGGTGCCCTGGAACAGGCCTCGGCCCGAGACCCCGCCGGCGGCGATGGCGATCTGGGACTGGCGCAGGTTGTACGAGGACCGTTGGGTGTCGGTCTGGGGGTCGAGGAAGGCGGTCAGCCGGTCGCGCTGGTAGTCCTGGAGCATGTCCAGCTCGACGACGAGCACGAGCGCGGTGATGCCGAGCAGGGCGAGGACGGCGATGTGGCGGGGCCGGGCGCCGGCGACGAGCAGCACGGCGATCACGATGCCGACGAACACCATGTTCGTCCCCAGGTCGGGCTGGGCGTAGATCAGCGCCATGGGCACGAAGGCCAGGCCGAGGGCGGTGAGCAGTCCCGGAGTCTCCAGGTGCCCCCGGTAGGCGGCGCACACCGCGGCCAGGGCGATGATGAGCACCAGCTTGGCGACCTCGGAGGGCTGGAACTGGAAGGCGCCGATCTGGAACCAGGCCTGGGTGCCCCGGCGCGACGTTCCCACGGGCGAGATGACCAGCAGCAGGGTCACCATGGCGACCACGTAGATCACGGGCGCGTAGTCGCGGATGTGGTGGTAGTCGACGAGGGTCACGATCGCCATGGCCACCAGCCCCAGGGCGAGGAAGACGGCCTGGCGCTTGAGGAAGAAGGCGGGGTCGAGACCGGCGCTCTCCTGCTTCTGGCGGGTGGCCGAGTAGACCATGACGAGACCGACGGCGGCGATCCCGATCGTCGACAGGAGCAGGGTCAGGTCGAGGTGGCGCAGGGCAGAGGTGCCGGGGCGGCCGCGGGCGCGGGTGGCCTGCACCCGCTCAGTCCCGCCCGAGGACGCGGTTGACGGCGGTCGGAGCGGCCGTCGCCACGCCCTCCTTGGCCGCGATCCCTTCGAGCACCCGCCGGGCCACCGGCGCCGCGGCGGACGCGCCCATGCCGGCCTGCTCGAGGACCACGCTGATGACGTAGCGAGGGCTGTCGGCGGGGGCGTAGGCGGTGAACAGCGACGTGTCCTGCTTGGGCGGCGCCTCGGCGGTGCCGGTCTTGCCGGCGACGGGGAACTGGGCCAGCGGGAAGCCGGCGAAGGCGCCGTAGGCGGTGCCCTCGGGGTCGGCGACCACGTTCCGGAACCCGGCCATGAGCGGGGACCGCACGGAGGCCGGGATGTCCTCGCGCTTGAGCACCTTGGGCTCGACCGTCCGGATCTCCACGCCCTCCCGGTTCAGGACGGCGTCGGCGACCCTGGGCGCGTACACGCTGCCGCCGTTGACGAAGGTGGCGTAGGAGTTGGCCAGCTGCAGCGGGGTGATGGCGGTGTCGCCCTGGCCCACGGCGATGTTCAGGTTGTCGCCCGTGTACCACTCCGGGTACGGGAAGGCCTCTGGGTTGTCCTTGTGCATCTTCTCCCGGCCGGCGGGGTCGGAGACCCTTCCGTTGGACTCGAAGGGCAGGTCGATCTCGGTGTACTCGCCCATGCCGATCGAGCGGGCGACCTCCTGGATGGCGGCCGTGCCCAGCCGGCCCCGACTGTCCCAGAAGCGCTCGCCCAGCCAGTAGTAGAAGACGTCGCTCGACACCGTGAGCGCCCGGGAGACGTCCACGATCCCGTTGCGCGCCCCCCGGGCGTTCGTGAACCGCTGGCCGGCGACGCTGTAGGACCCCTGGTCGTCGTAGGTGTCCCGCGGAGTGATCATGCCATGCCTCAGCCCGGCCAGCGAGGTGGCCAGCTTGAACGTCGAGCCCGGGGCGTAGAGGCCCTGGATGGCCCGGTTGTTGAGCGGGTAGTGGCCGGCGGGGTCGTTGAGCTCGGTGAAGCGGCGCACGGAGATGCCGTTCACGAACTCGTTGGGGTCGTACGTCGGGTTCGAGGCCATGGCGACGACCGAGCCGTCCCGGGGGTCGAGGACGACGACCGAACCCCCGGTGGCCACGAACGGCTTCCCGGTGAGGAAGTCGGTGGACCGCCGGGCCAGGTCGATGCCCTGGGCGAGGGACTCCTCGGCCAGGCGCTGGATGTCGATGTCGATGCTGAGCCGGATGTCGTCTCCCTGGACCGAGGGCTGGCCCCCGAGGGAGCGCTGGACCCGGCCGACGGAGTCGATCTCCAGCTTGGCGATCTCGGGCTCGCCCCGCAGCTCGGTCTCGTAGGTGAGCTCGATGCCCGACTTGCCGATGGCGTCGCCCGGCTTGTAGCCCTCGGCCTTGCGGGGGCCCAGCTCCTTGTCGTTGATCTCCCCCACGGTGCCGAGGAGGTGGGCGGCGAGGGGGCCGTTCGGATAGAAGCGCTCGGTCAGCTGGAGCCCGTCGATGCCCGGGAAGTCGCTCTGGTGCTCCCGGACGTAGATGACCTTCTCCTTGGGCACGTCGACGGCGAGTGGGACGGGCTTGTAGAGGCTGAAGCGGTCGTCGGCCAGCCGCTCGTGGAGGAGCTCGACCGGGACGCCGAGGTGGCCGGCCAGGCGGGGCAGCACGGCCGGGTGCTTCTCGATCTCCTCCCGGTCGGCGACCAGGGCGAGGACGACCCGGTTGTCGGCCAGCACCTTGCCGTTGCGGTCGAGGATGCGGCCGCGCGGGGCTTGGGTGTAGACGACGGCCACGCTGTTGTGCTGGGCCTCGACCTTGAGGGTCGGCGAGGCCAGCACCTGGAGGTACCAGAGCCGGGTCAGCAGGGCGCAGAACAGCGACAGCACGACCATGCCGAGGATGGCGAGGCGGAGGCGGGAGGAGTCCTGGGTCACGGGGTGAGAGGGCCGCCGGCGACAACGGACCGGGGGTCCTTGAGCGAGCCCAGCGACCAGTCGAGCACCTTGACCGCGACCGGCGCCAGGACGGCGTTCCACACCCCCACCACCAGGGCGATGGTAGCCAAGTGGCCGTTGATCATCTGTTCACCCAGGACCGACCCGGCCAGGGCGTAGAGCACCACGCCGCCCACGCTCGCCGCCGCCGAGGTCAGCACCGGGATGTACCAGGCCGAGCGCAGCACGCCGGCGTTGGCCACCGCGACCCCGTAGCCGACCAGGGTGAAGACCAGGGCCGAGAGCCCCAGGGGGGTGGGCAGGAAGAGGTCGATGAGCATGCCCGAGGTGAAACCGAGGGCCGCGCCCCGGGTGGGGCCGGCGGTGATCCCGGCGGCCACGGCGACGAGCAGCATGAAGTCGGGCATGACGCCGAAGATGCGTATCCGGGAGAGGACGGTGGTCTGCACCAGCAGGGCGCCGATCAGCATGAGCGGCAGCCTTAGTCTGGGGTCTTCTCTCATCGAGGGGACCACCGCGCCCGGATCGCCCGTGGGGCAGGGGCCCCCACGGGGAGGCGGCGGGCGTGTTCCGTAGGAACCGGGTGCCCGCCGCTCAAGAAGACGGTTTCCAAAGGAGGATGCGGACGAACTCGAGGCGGAGGAGGTCGACCGTCGGCTCGAGGCGGATCTCCTTCTGGAGGACGCCCTGGGGGGCGTCGGCGCTACGCACCAGGCCGACGGGGATCTGGGGCGGGAACAGCCCCCGCTCGAGGCCGCTGGTGACGACCGGCTCGCCGACCTCCACCGGGATCTCGGGGGCGATGAGGTCGAGGCTGAGGGGGTTGCGGGCCCCGCCGCCCCGCGCCACGCCCTGCTCTCCCGAGTTCACCAGCCGCACGCCCACGTTCGACTGGGGATCGGTGATGAGGAGGACCGTGGCCCGCAGCTTCGACACCTCGGTGATGCGCCCGACCAGCCCGGCGTTGGTGACCACTGGCATGCCCACGTCGAGCCTGGCGTCGCTGCCCCTGTCGATGGTGATCGTCAGCTGGAAGTTCGTCGGGGCCGTCGAGATGACCCGGGCGGGGACCGAGTCGAGGCCGCCGGCATAGTCGAGCCCTTGCAGCTGGAGGAGGCCCTGGCGTTCCCGGTCGGCGTCGGCGCCGCGGATGGCGTCGGCGCGCGCCGCCTCGAGCTCGCGCTTGAGCCGGGCGTTCTCCGACCGCAGGCTCCCGATGTCGCCGACGGCCCCGACGAAGCCGGCGACCGGCGAGACGACCCGGTCCGCCGCGCCCTGCAGCGGCGCGAACGCGTCGCGCGCCGTCTGGCGCACCGACTCCAGGGCTCCGTCGCCCGCGCCCCGGTAGTCGAGGGTGAGGACGGTGACGGACGTGAGAGCCAGCAGGACCAGGAAGAAGCGGTGTCGCCGGGAGCGCCGGTAGACCGCCACCGCTACCTGTCGTTGTTGCCCGAAAGCACCTGCCGTAGCACGTTGAACTCCTCGAGGCACTGGCCTGCGCCGAGGGCCACCGAGTAGAGGGGGTTGTTGGCGATGACGATGGGCATACCGGTCTCCGTCTGGAGGCGGACGTCGAGCCCGTGCAGGAGGGCGCCACCACCGGTGAGCACGATCCCCGCCTCCATGATGTCGGCGGCCAGCTCGGGCGGCGTCTTGTCGAGCGTCACCTTCACCGAGTCGACGATGGCCGACACCGGCTCGTCGAGGGCCCTGCGGACCTCCTCGGTGGTGGTGACGATGGTCTTGGGCAGCCCGGTGACGAGGTCGCGCCCCCGGATCTCCGCCCGCAGCTCCTCTTCGAGGGGGTAGGCCGAGCCGAGGGCGATCTTGATCTCCTCGGCCGTGCGCTCGCCGAGGGCGAGGCTGTACTCCTTCTTGATGAACTGGATGATGGCGTCGTCGAGCTCGTCGCCGCCGATGCGGACCGACTGGCTGGTGACGATGCCGCCCAGGGAGATGACCGCCACCTCGGTGGTGCCGCCCCCGATGTCGACCACCATGTTGCCGGTGGGCTCGTGGACGGGCAGGCCGGCGCCGATGGCCGCAGCCATGGGCTCCTCGATGATGAACGGGGTCTTCCGGGCGCCGGCGTACTCGGCCGCCTCCTGGACCGCCCGCTTCTCCACCCCGGTGACCCCCGAGGGCACGCAGATCACCATCCGGGGCTTGGCCCAGCGCCGCTGGTGCACCCGGGTGATGAAGTACCGCAGCATCTTCTCGGTGATCTCGAAGTTGTTGATGACACCGTCGCGCAGCGGGCGCACGGCCTGGATGTGGCCGGGCGTGCGGCCGATCATCCGCTTGGCTTCGAGGCCGACGGCCAGGGGGCGCCCGTCCTTGACGTTGACGGCCACGACCGACGGCTCGTTGAGGACGATCCCGCGCCCTCGCACGTAGACGAGGGTGTTGGCGGTGCCGAGGTCGACGGCCATGTCGCGACCCAGGAATGCAGAAAAGAAGTTGTCGGACATGTGGAGGCTCCGCGCCAGGGGTCGGCCTGAGGCTAGGCGCTGAGGGAGGGGGTCACAAGCCTGGGAAGAAAAGACCGATCTCCCGGGCCGCGGACTCGGGCGAATCGGACCCGTGGACGAGGTTCTCGGTCATCTCGACGGCCAGGTCGCCGCGGATGGTCCCGGGCGCCGCCTGCCTGGGGTTGGTCGCGCCCATGAGGGTGCGGACGACGGCGTAGGTCTCCACCGGGCCTTCGACGACCATGAGCAGCGCCGGGCCGCGGGTGATGAAGCGGACCAGGTCGTCGTAGAAGGGCTTGCCCTGGTGCTCGCCGTAGTGCCTGCCGGCGGTCTCGGCGTCGATGGTGCGCAGCTCGGCCGCCACCAGCCGCAGCCCTTTGGCCTCGAGGCGGGCGACGATCTGGCCGGCCAGCCCCCGCTCGACCGCGTCGGGCTTGCAGATGACGAGTGTCCTGTCCATTGACCGAGGGACCCTAGCGGCCCCCGGTCAGGTCACCCGGACGTTGATGATCTCCCGGGGGGTACCCGACGTCGCCTGGTCCGTGTCGCTGGCCACGATCACGTAGTTGCCGGCCCGGAGCTCGGCGGTGAGGTAGAAGGTGGTGACGTCGCGCAGGTCGAAGCCGCCGAAGACGACCTGTCCGGGGATCCGCCCCGCGGCGCCCCTGGCCGGCGGGGTGTCGCCCTCGAACAGGTTCTCCAGTGCGGTGTTCAGGCGGGCGAACGTCGTCCCGGCGTTGAGCCGGGCGATCGAGGGCTCGAGCTGCTCGCTGCCGGGGGCCGCCTCGAACATGATGGTGTGGCGGCCGGCGGTCAACGTGGTCGGGCCTTCGACGGCGCGCCCGGGGGCCACGCGGTAGGTGGCGTCGGCGGTCGGGGGCGGGGGCGCGGCGCCGGCGACGACCTCGAGCTGGGCCACCATGCCCTTGGCGAAGTGAGGCGTGCCCTCGCCTTCGGTGGGCACGAAGCAGAGGAGGGCGTAGGTGCCGGGCTGCAGGCTGGGGACGGTCACCTCGACCGACTCGTTCGGGCCCATGAAGCCCCCGGGCAGGCCGACCTCGTCGATGATCTCCGCCGTGGGGTCCTGCTCCTGCTCGCCGGCCAGCCCCGTGGTCGACGTGGTGGCGCCGGTGCGGGCCGTGGTCGTGGTCGTCGCGCCCCTGGCCGTCGTCGTCGTGGTCGCCCGGGCGGTGGTGCTGGTCGTGGTCGCCCCCCCGCCGGCCGGCCCCGCCGCGGCCTCGGCCAGCACCCGCTGGAGGTCGCCGAGGGTCTGGCCCGGCTTGAACCGGCCCATGGCGATCATGTGGAACTCACTGCCGCGGTTGGAGATCCGCAGCGTGCCGCCCGCGGTGAGCGGGCCGCTCACCTGGAAGGCGTGGTCGACCATGTCGATCGTCACCAGCGGCGCCCCCTGCACCGGCGCCACCGTGGCCTCCGTCGTCGTCGGGGCGGACTCCTCGTCGCCGTCGTCGCCACAGGCCGCCGTCCCCATGGCCACGACGGCCGCCAGCATCAGGACCCCCGTCCGCCTGCGCTTCGAACGCTGCATTGCCAGCCTCCTCACAGTTCGACCGGCGGGAAACTAGCCACCACCGGGCGCGGTGTAAAGGTCGCGCTCAGTGCGGGATGGTGCTGTGCTTGAACTCGTTGAGCTCGGGCCAGCCCGTGACCAGGTCGAGGCACCGCTCGACGGTGCGCCGGGCCAGGGCGACGTCGTCGCCGGGACGGCCCACGATGCGGACGAACACGGCCTGGTCGCCGGCGATGATCGTCGGGACGCCGAAGACCTTGTGCCGGCCGACCGACGTCTCGTGCTCGATGCGGAAGACGTCGCGTGGCCGGCAGCTGAGCACCTCGTCGAAGACCTGGTCGGCGTCGAGGCCCTGGCCGGTGAGGACGCCGGCCACGACGTCGTGCTGGCGGATGTCGAGGCCGCGATCGTGGCGGGCGGCGAAGAGCGCCCGGTGAACGTCGGGGAAGGCCTCGGGCCAGCCGTCACGGACGGCGACGCCGACCTCGACGGCCAGCCGGGTGCCGGCCATCTCCGGGTCGTCCCAGACCGCCGTGTCCCCCTCGGAGATCCTGGTCTGGTTCAGGGAGAACGCCAGCCAGCGGACGTGCCAGTCGTCCCGTGCCTCCTCCTGACCGAGCAGCACGTGCTCGGCAAAGTTCCGGGCGAACGGTCAGCGGTAGTCCCAGGTGACGGCGAACTGGCGCGGGCTCATTTCGCCGGCAGCAGGCGGGGCGCGGCGACGGCGGTCTCGGGCCAGCGCTTGCGGGACTTGGCCGAGAGCTTCCGCAGCAGGGCGATGGCGCCCGGGTCGTCGTCACCGGGGCGGCCCTCGATGGTGCCGTCCTGGAGCATCTTGACGATGATCTCCCGCCCCAGGTCGGTGCGGACGATGGTGAGCGTCCAGTCGTTGAACGCACCGATCCCGCCCGTGGAGATGTCGGCGTGCTCGGCGGCGAAGTCCGGGCAGAGCTTGCAGCCCTCCCGGGTCCAGGCGTGGCACTCCTTGAGCGGGACCTCGTGGTAGGTGCCGTCCCGCATCCAGATCTGGAACACGCCCTTGATGTTCATCTTGACCATGTCCTGCTTGCGCAGGCCGTACCTGGCCTCGAACAGCTCCTCGAAGATGGCGTCGTCGAAGGTCTTGGAGCAGAGCAGCCCGATGTTGAGGACGAAGCGCCGGGCCGGCTTCCCCGCCTTGCGCACGGTCATGACCGGCGGGACCGAGGACTGGCAGCTCATCCCGACCAGGGCCAGCTTCTCGGCGCCGCCGGCCACCGCCTCGGAATAGGCCATGGTGTTGGCCGAGTAGGTGTAGCGGCTGCCGGCCGCGGCGAGGACCTCCTCCGGGGTGCGGGCCACGCCGGGAATGGCCTTCCACGACGTGCCGTCGCCCTCGAGGTAGGACACGAGGGCGGCGTCGATGTAGCCGTGCTCGAGGGCCCAGATGAGGATGGCGGACACCAGTCCCCCGTCCTGGCCGATCTCGTTGATCTTGGGGTCGGCGGCCCGGGCCAGGATGATGTCCTTGGAGATCCCGTCGACCTCCTCCGAGGCGCGGGGGCGGCCGAACAGGTGGGTGTCGATCTCGGTCTCCCAGCCGCGGAAGCGCGGGCAGGCCCGGGTGCAGGACGTGCAGCCCTTCTCGCCGTGGACGCAGTTGTCGGCGCCGAGCTCCTCCTCGAGGTGGAACGGCTTGTAGACGCCCTCGCTGTCGTCGTAGCCCAGGACGTCGTGCGGGCAGGCCACCACGCATCCTGCACAGCCGGTGCAGAGCCCGGAGGTCACGACCTCCGAGTACAGGTGCTTCCACTGAACGGGCTCCCGCGCCATCACCGACCACTGTAGGGGCGCTCCGAGCGCTATCCGGGAAGCCGGCATGGGCCACAATCGGCCGGTGCCCGAGCTCGCCGAGGTCGACGCCTACCGCAGGTTGGCCACACGTGCCCTCGGGCGCAGGGTGGCCGAGGTGGTCGCCCCGGACGCCTGGTACCTCCGCGGCGGCCTCGACGCGGCCACCCTCGCCGACGCGCTGGTCGGCCGGCGCTTCGTCGACGCCCGCCGGCTGGGCAAGCTCCTCCTCCTCGACACCGACAAGGGCGGCCCCGTGCTCGGGCTGCGCTTCGGCATGACCGGGCGCCTGCTGGTGGACGGGACCGCGGGGGTCGACGAGCTGCTCTACAGCAGCAACCAGGAGCTCGAGCGCTGGGACCGGTTCGGGGTCCGCTTCGCCGACGGTGGCGACCTGCGCATCCGTGACCCTCGCCGCCTGGGCGGCGTCGAGCTGGCCCCGCCCGAGGACCGACTGGGCCCCGACGCCCTCGGCATCACCTCCGAGGAGCTGGTCAAGGTTCTCGGTCGCAGCCAGGCGCCGCTCAAGGCCCGCCTGCTCGACCAGGCCCGGCTCGCCGGAGTGGGCAACCTGGCCGCCGACGAGATCCTGTGGCGGGCCGGCCTCGACCCCGGCCGCCCGGCCGGGACCCTCTCCGCCAAGGAGGTGGCCCGCCTCCACGAGCAGCTGGTCTCGACCCTCCGCGACCTCATCGCCAAGGGCGGCTCGCACACGGGCGAGCTGGTGGTCCACCGCCAGCCGGGCGGCATCTGCCCGAGGGACGGCACCCCCCTGGTACGGCGCACCGTCGGCGGCAGGACCACCTGGTCCTGCCCCAAGCACCAGCGCTGACCCCGTTCTGGCTGCAGTGAGCCGCGCATACGCGGCGGAGTGCAGCCAGAACGTCAGGGGGGCGGCGCCCCCACCAGTTCCATGCGGCGGAGGAACACGTCCTGGGTGTTGGTGAGGTCGTCGGCGTTGGCGGTGTCGCTCCACACCACGTAGACCGCCTCGTCGAGCGACGACGACGTGGGCGGGTAGTGGTTGCCCAGCTGGCGGAGGTCGCCGATGGGGCCCGTGTAGCCCTTGCTGCGGTCGATGGGGGCGTCGTTGACCTGCCGGGTGCGGAAGTTCTCGCCGCCGTCGACGGAGTAGCTCCAGTAGACGTCGTCGAACTTCTGGACCTCGGCGCTGGGGCCGGTGTGGTAGTAGACGACGTCGATCCGGCCCCCCGGTGCCACGGAGAGCCACGGCGACCGGCTGGCGCCCGTGTAGTTGGGATCGGGGGCCAGCAGCACCGACCGCTCGCCCCAGCTCACGCCCTTGTCGTTCGACTTGCGGAAGAAGATCTGGAAGCGGCCCACCCGGCTGTCGGCCCACACCGTGTAGAGGGCGCCGCTCAGCGGGTCGGCGACGATCTTGGCCGGGTCGTACTGCATCCCTATCTGCACCTGGCGGTCGATGAGGCTCTGGGTGAACGTCCGCCCGCCGTCGGTCGACTTGGCCAGGTACAGCTCGACCGGCCCGTCGGAGAAGCGGCGCTGGAACGTCTGGTAGATGACGCCGTCGCGGTCCATCGCCGGCTGGGACGGGTTCTGGCCGGCGGGCGGGTCGTTGACCAGCACCGGGCTCGTGTACGTCTGCCCCCCGTCCTCGGACTTGACGAAGAGGGCGCCGTCGCACTGGGTGCCGCTGCCGCCGGACGCGGGATGGCAGGACCAGGCCGAGAGCAGCAGCGTGTCGCGCCCGCCCGTCCCTGGGACGACGGTCATGAGCGGGCGGCCCAGGCCGATGTCGGGGCCGGTGGGACGGATGGCCACCTTGGCCTCGCCGAACGTCCGCCCGCCGTCGCTTGACGTGGCCACGAGCACGCTCTCCCGCTCGTCGTCGTCGACGTGGGCCGACCCGAACACGCTGTACACCCGGCCGGCGCTGCCGAGGCCGACCGGGCCGCTGGCCACGTGGCCGCCCGAGCGGCCGTTGATCCGGCAGCCCGTGAACCCGTCCGGGAGGTCGTAGAAGCCGTCGGTCCACTCCCGGCCCCGGTCGAAGGTGGTGTGGAACGCGCAGAGACCCTCGAGGACGTTGGCGTCGCTGATGACGACGTGGTCGGGGTTGGCCGGGTCGGCGGCCACGAACGCCCCCTCGTACCCCCGCGCCGGCTCCGGGTCGGCCGCGGCCCGGCACGGCGGGAACTCGCACGGCGTGGCCGACACCGTCTCGGTCCTCTCCGTGTCCCGGGTCAGGAAGAAGACGCCGGCCAGTCCGAGGAACAGGCCGCCGAGCACCATGAGTACGACGGGGCGGCGTAGGAAGCTCACCGCGTCATCCTAGGAAGTCGACCGCCGTCGAGGGGGTTGTGGTGTTCGCCGCGGGGGATTGGCCGCATCTGCTGCCTGTTCCACCCGTAGAAGCCGCACTTGCAGGGTAGCGTCGGTGGCGTGGCGACGTTCCGGATGGGCCAGGCGGCCGAGCTGCTCGGGGTGAGCGTCGACACCTTCCGCCGGTGGGCCGACGCCGGCCGGGTGGCGACGTCCCGTACCGCGGGCGGGCGCCGGGTGGTGGACGGCGCGGCCCTGGCCGAGCTGGCCCAGACCCTCGCCGTGGAGCCGGAGCCGGGAGCGATCGTGTCCGCCTCGGCGCGGAACCGCTTCACCGGCATCGTCACGCGGGTGGTGAAGGACACGGTGATGGCCCAGGTCGAGCTCCAGTCCGGGCCGCACCGGATCGTCGCCCTGCTGAGCCGTGAGGCGGCCGACGAGCTCGGGCTGGCGCCCGGGGTGCTGGCCGTGGCCGCGGTGAAGGCGACCAACGTGGTCGTCGAGCTCCCGGTCCAGCCGTGAGGCGGATCGTCGCCTCCTTCGTTGCCGCCCTCGTCGTCGCCGGGTGCACCACTGCATCGGAGCCGACCCTCACCGTCCTCGCCGCCGCCTCCCTGGCCGAGGCGTTCGCCGACCTCGACCCCGGCGAGCAGGTGAGGTACAGCTTCGCCGGCTCGCAGCAGCTCGTGGCCCAGGTCGAGGCCGGCGTGCCGGCCGACGTGGTGGCCACCGCCGACGAGGCGGCCATGGACCGGCTGGTACGGGCGAACCTGGTGGAGACGCCGGTGGTCTTCGCCCGCAACAAGCTCGCCATCGCCGTACGGCCGGGCAACCCCGGCCGCATCCGCGTGCTGGCCGACCTGGCCCGCCCGGGCCTGCGGCTGGCCCTCGCCGACGGCACCGTCCCGGTGGGACGCTTCGCGCAACAGGCCCTGCAGAAGGGGTCGGTCCGGGTCCGGCCGGTGTCGCTCGAGCTCGACGTCAAGGCCGTCGTGTCGCGGGTGGCGTCGGGCGAGGCCGAGGCCGGCATCGTCTACGCCACCGACGTGACCCGGGCCTCGGGCGTCGAGGGCGTGGCCATCCCCGACGACCTCAACGTCGTCGCCACGTACCCGGCGGCGGTCGTCCGGGCCGGCGCCAACCGGCCCTTGGCCAGGCGATTCGTCTTCCGGCTGACCGGCGACCGAGGCCGGGCCGCCCTCGCCGCCCACGGCTTCCTCGCCCCGTGAAGCGGACCGCGCTGCTCGCCGGCGCCGGCATGGCCCTCATGGTGCTGCCTCTCGCCGGGCTGCTGCAGCGAGCGCCGTGGTCGACGCTGGGGACCGAGCTGGCCTCCCGTGAGGCCCGGGATGCGCTCGGTCTGTCGCTCGTCTCGTCGCTCGGAGCCCTCGCCGTCTCCGTGGTCCTCGGCGTCCCGCTGGCGTGGATCCTCGCCCGGGTGCCGTTCCCCGGCCGCGCCCTGGTCCGGGCCCTGGTGATGCTGCCCATGGTGCTGCCGCCGGTCGTGGGCGGTGTGGCCCTCCTCTCGGCCTTCGGGCGGCGGGGCCTGCTCGGCAGCTGGCTCGGGTCGCTGCCCGGCTTCCCGCTCCCGTTCACCCTGCGGGGCGTCGTCCTGGCTCAGGCGTTCGTGGCCATGCCCTTCCTCGTGGTCGCCACCGAGGCCGGGCTGCGCCAGCTCGACCGGCGCCACGAGGAGGCGGCCGCCACCCTCGGCGCCCGCCCATGGCGGCGCTTCCGGACGGTCACCGTCCCCCTGATCGCCCCGTCCCTCGCCGCCGGCGCCGCCCTGTGCTGGGCCCGGGCCCTGGGCGAGTTCGGGGCCACCATCACCTTCGCCGGGAACCTCCCCGGCCGCACCCGTACCCTGCCTACGGCCATCTACGCCGGGCTGCAGACCCGCCCCGAAGGCGCCGTCGCCCTGTCGCTCGTCCTCCTGGCCGTCTGCCTGGCCGTGCTCGTCGCCCTCCGGGGACGGTGGCTGGGAACGACATGAGCGGATCCGAGGCCCGGGCCGGCAGCCGCGGCGACCAGCACGAACAGTGACCCTGGTCGCCGAGGTCGGCGTGCGCCTGGGCGCCCTCGACCTCGACCTCGCCCTGGAGGCCTCGCCCGACGAGGTCGTGGCCGTGGTCGGGCCGAACGGGGCGGGGAAGTCGACGCTGCTGCGGGCCCTCGCCGGGCTGGTCCGGCTGGGGCGGGGGCGCATCGTCCTGGGCGATCGGGTCCTGGCCGACGCCCGCACCGGGGCCCACGTGGCGCCCGAGGGACGCCGGGTGGCCGTGGTCTTCCAGGACACGCTCCTGTTCCCGCACCTCAGCGCCCTCGACAACGTGGCCTACGGCCTGCGGGCGCGGGGCGCGGGGCGGGCCGACGCCCGGCGACGGGGCGGCGACTGGCTCGGTCGCGTGGGGTTGGCCGTCGACCACCACCACAGCCGCCCGGGCCGGCTGTCGGGCGGGCAGGCCCAGCGGGTGGCACTGGCCCGGGCCCTGGCCACGGAGCCCGAGCTCCTCCTGCTCGACGAGCCGCTGTCCGCCGTCGACGCGGCGGCCAAGGGCCACCTGCGGCGGGTGCTGCGGGAGCGGCTGGCGGTGACGCCGGGCGTCCGGCTGGTCGTCACCCACGACCCGGTCGACGCCATGACCCTCGCCGACCGCCTGGTGGTGGTGGAGGACGGGCGGGTCACCCAGGAGGGCCCGATCGCCGAGGTGACCACCCGGCCCCGCTCGGCCTGGGTCGCCCGGCTCGTCGGCCTCAACCTGTTCCGCGGCCGGGGCGAGGGTGGGCGCCTCGTCCTCCCCGGCGGCTCGGCGCTCACCGTGGCCACGACAGTGGAGGGACCGGCCTTCGCCCTGGTCCACCCCCGGGCCGTGACCCTGCACCGCAGGCCGCCCGAGAGCAGCGCCCGAAACGCCTGGGCCGGCCGGGCCGCCGGCCTGCACTTCGAGGGCGACCGGGCGAGGGTCGAGGTCGACGGCACCCCGCCCATCGTCGCCGAGGTCACGCCGGCAGCGGCGACGGAGCTGCGCCTGGCCGAGGGGGGTCGGGTGTGGGTGTCGGTGAAGGCGACCGAGATCGACGTCTACCCCGGGTGACCGTATCGTCGGCGCTCATGATCGTGCGCGACGCCCTGTTCATCGGCGGCAGGTGGGTACGGCCCGACGAGGGCGACGGGGTGATCGAGGTCGTCAACGCGGCGACGGAGGAGGTCATGGCCACCGTCCCCGACGGCGGCGCGGCCGACGTCGACCGGGCCGTGGCCGCGGCCGGTGCCGCCTTCGACGAGTGGTCGCAGGCGTCGGTGGACGACCGGGCCAAGGCGGTGGAGCGGCTGGGCCAGGCCCTCGGATCCCGGGTCCCGGAGGTGGGAACGCTCGTCGCCCAGGAGGTCGGGATGCCGCTGTCGATGGCGACGGTCATCCAGGGCGCCCTTCCCGCCATGGTCATGAGCTCCTACGGGCCGATCCTTCGCCAGGCCGAGCTCGAGGAGCGGATCGGCAGCTCCGTCGTCGTGCGCGAAGCGGCCGGCGTGGTCGGGGCCATCACGCCGTGGAACTACCCGCTGCACCAGGCCGTGGCCAAGGTGGCCCCCGCTCTCGCCGCCGGGTGCACCGTCGTGCTCAAGCCCAGCGAGGTGGCGCCCCTGTCGGCGTTCGTCCTGGCCGAGGCGGCCGAGGAGGCGGGGCTCCCCGCCGGCGTCCTCAACGTGGTCACCGGTCGGGGCCGGGCCGCGGGCGAGGCACTGGTCGCCCACCCCGGCGTCGACATGGTCTCGTTCACCGGATCCACCCCCGCCGGACGGAGGGTCGCGGCCCTGGCCGCCGAGACGGTCAAGCGGGTGACGCTGGAGCTGAGCGGCAAGTCGCCCAGCGTGGTCCTCGACGACGCCGACCTGCCCGACGCGGTCGGCGCCGCCGTCCGCCAGTGCATGCTCAACTCGGGCCAGACCTGCATCGCCTGGAGCCGGCTGCTGGTGCCACGGGACCGGCACGACGAGGCGGCCGAGCTGGCCGCCCAGGTGGCCCGCTCCTACGTGGTCGGCGACCCGCTCCACCCCTCGACCACCCTGGGGCCGCTCGCCACCGCCGCCAACCGCGACCGGGTCCGGGCCGCCATCCGGGGAGGGGTCGAGGAGGGGGCGAGCCTGGTGGCCGGTGGCGACGAGCGCCCGGCCGGGCTCGACCGCGGCTTCTTCGTGCCGCCGACGGTCTTCGCCGGCGTCGACAACGCCATGGCCGTCGCTCGCGAGGAGGTGTTCGGTCCCGTCCTGGCCGTGGTCCCCTACGACGGCGAGGACGACGCCGTGCGGCTGGCCAACGACTCGATCTACGGCCTCCACGCCGGTGTGTTCTCGGGCGACCGGGAGCGGGCCCTGCGGGTGGCCCGCCGGCTGCGGGCCGGCCAGGTCGACGTCAACGGCGGGGGCTTCAACATGCTGGCCCCCTTCGGGGGCTTCAAGCAGTCCGGGTACGGGCGGGAGCTCGGCCGCCACGGCCTCGACGCCTACCTGGAGGTCAAGTCGCTGCAGCTGCCGTGACCCGGACGGCCTCCCCCGCCCTGGTGCTCTCGGTGCGCTAGGCCGGGGCGGGAGAGAGGTGGCGCCCCAACCGCCGGAGGAACTCGGACCGCTGGGCGCGGAAGTCGGCATCCGTGGGGCTCATCCCGGTGATGAAGCGCGTCATCTGCGGGAACGCCGACGGATGGGCGGCCAGGGCCTGGAACGAGAGGAACAGCTGGGCGGCGTCGAGGTCGGCGGGGAGGAGCCCGGCGGCCTGGTCGGCCCGGAGGGCCTCGACGGCCCGCTGCATGTGGGCCCGGCGCTCGTCCTCGTTCACCGTGGGCCCGTCTCCCGTCTGGAGGGCCTCCCACTGGAGCAGCCGCACCCACTGCTGGTCGTCGGTGGCCCGCTCGAAGTAGTACGGGAGGCGGCCCTCCAGGGTCTCCGGCAGCGCGGTGCGCACCTGGTCGAAGCGCCGGGCCATGGCCCGCACGGCCGCGTCGAACAGCCCCTCCTTGCTCCCGAAGTGGCGGTAGAGCAGCTGCTTGTTGGCGCCGGCCCGCTCGGCGATGCGGTCGACCCGTGCCCCGGCCAGGCCGTGCTCCACGAACTCGTCGATGGCGGCGGTGAGGATGCGGTCGGCAGTGGAGGCGGGGGGATTGATGACCGTGCTCGTCATAATTCTGTGGATCGTAACCAACCGGTTGGTTACACTGTAGCAGACAGGTGGCAGAAGCCTCCTGACTGGCTCATCACGGGTCCTGAGAGTCGAGGCGATGCGGCGGTCGCTTCGACTCCAGGAGCCGTGGCGAGAGCGCCGGTCGGAGCACGGCGGCGAAGGCGGCGGCCCAGTCGGCGTAGCCCAGGGCCCCCGGATGGAACCGGTCGACGGCCAGCTTGCCGTGCCACGGCGGCCCCGTCCGGGCCCACACGTCGGCCACGAGGAGGCCGGCGGCCGGCGCCGCCTCCCGGATGGCCCGGTTGGCTGCCTCCGTGCGCTCCGGGTTCAGGCCTTGGGGGACGGTGGCGATCACCGCTCCTCGGGGCAGGCGGGCGACGATGCGCCGCAGCCGGTCCTCGAGAACGGGGAGCGGGGTCCGGTGCACGACGTCGTTGGCCCCGATGGCGCAGGTGACGAGGTCCGGCGGCGGGTCCAGCGCCTCGAGGGCGGGGAGCTGGCGGTCGAGCACGTCCGCGGCCCGGGCGCCCGACCGGGAGAGGTTGACCACCCGCCACGGGTGGTCGGAACCGTCGTCGAGGGCGCGGCGGAGCTGGCCCACGTAGCCCTCGTCCCACGACGGGGCGCCGATCCCCTGGGCGGTGGAGTCGCCCAGGACGACCCACAGCGGGCCGGCGCCCTCGAGGGCGCGGCGGTTGGCGTCCTCCCACTCGGCGGCGTACCGGGCCACCTGGGCGTGGACCTGACGCACTCCCGGGAGCACGAGCCGGACGAGGCGGCCGAGCACGGACACGTCCCCTAGGCTCTCACCACCGGCCGGGGAATGGTCGGGTGCGAGAGCTGTTGGCCGAACGTATGACGCCTTCTCCGACCATCGACGTCCGCCGGGCGGAGGACCGGCTCGCCACCCGGCTCCCGTGGCTCGACTCGCACCACTCGTTCAGCTTCTCCCGCCACTACGACCCGGCCAACACCCACCACGGCCTGCTGCTGGTCAGCAACGACGACGTGGTCCGGGCCGGGACGGGCTTCTCCACCCATCCCCACCAGGACATGGAGATCGTCACCTGGGTGCTCGAGGGCGAGCTGGAGCACAACGGCTCCGCCTCCGGCCGCGGCCACGACGCCGCCATCTCCATCCGCCAGGAGGGCGCCGTGCTGTGGGGCGGCCGCCTGCGGCCGGGCGAGACGGCGGCCGTGCCCGACGCCCGCTCCGCCCACCTCTTCGTCGCCCGGGGGGCGCTCACCCTCGACGGCGCCGGCCGCCTCGAGGCCGGCGACGCCGTGCGCTTCACCGAGGCCGGCGCCCCGTCCATCACCGCCGATCCGGCCGACGGGGCCGAGGTCCTCATCTGGGAGCTGGCGTCGTGACCATCCTCGTCGGCACCGGATCGGGGCTGCACCGGGTCGAGGACGGCCACTCCGAGCTGAAGGACCGGTCGATCACCGCCCTGGCCGGCGACTGGGCGCTCGTCGACGGCAAGGCCCTGTGGCACGACGGCGACTGGGTGGGCGCGGAGGTCGACGGCCCGGCCGCCACCTGCCTGCTGCCGGTCGACGGCGGCGTGCTGGTCGGCACGGCCGAGTCCCACCTCGTCCGGCTCCCGGACGGCGAGCGGGTGGCCTCGTTCGAGGACGCGCCCGAGCGCGAGCGGTGGTACACGCCGTGGGGCGGCCCGGCCGACGTTCGGAGCCTGGCCGCAGCACCCGACGGGACGCTCTACGTCAACGTCCACGTCGGTGGCATCCTCCGCTCCACCGACGGCGGGGCCACGTGGGAGCCGACCCTCGACATCGACCTCGACGTGCACCAGGTCGTCGTCGCCGACGACGGCACCGTGCTGGCCGCCACCGCCTACGGCCTGGCCGTCAGCGCCGACGCCGGCCACACGTGGACGGTCGTCGACGAGGGCCTCCCGGCCACCTACGCCCGCGCCGTCGCCGTAGCCGGCGACACCGTGCTGCTGTCCGCGTCGACCGGCCCCGACGGCCGCCGGGCCGGGATCTACCGGCGGCCACTCGAGGGGGGCGGACCGTTCCGGCGCACTTCGCTCGGGCTCCCCAGCACCCTCCCCGGGAACGTGGACACCTTCTGCCTGGTCGCCGACGGCCACCGAGCCGCCCTGGGGACCTTCGCCGGCCGGGTCTACGCCTCCGACGACGCCGGCGCCTCCTGGTCGACGGTGGCGGCCGGGCCGCCCGTCACCTGCCTCTCGCTGGTCTAGTCCGGCAGCTCGACGGGCACCACCCGCACCTGTTGGAGCTTGCCCCGGCGGAAGACGTCGACCTCGACCGGGCGGCCGATGCGGTCGCCGGTCATCAGCCGCTGGAGGTCGCCGACGTTGGCGACCGCGGTGCCGTCGACGCCGAGGAGCAGGTCCTCGGGGCGAAGGCCGGCCCGGTCGGCCGGGCTCCCGCCGACCACGGTGAGGACCTCGATCCCCCGCTCCCGTCCCGTGGCCGCCGCCGCCTTCGGGGGCAGCGGGCGGGAACCGCCGGCGATGCCCAGGTAGGCCCGGCGGACCCGTCCGTCGGCCATGAGGGCCGAGACGATGCCGCGGGTGGTGGCGTTGACCGGCACGGCGAGACCGAGGCCCTGGCCGACGCCGGGCCCCACGACGGCGGTGTTGATGCCCACCACCTGGCCGGCGCCGTTGGCCAGCGCCCCTCCCGAGTTGCCGGGGTGCAGGGCGGCGTCGGTCTGGATCACGTTCTCGACCATGCGCCCGGCCCTGCTGGCCGCGGCCGCGAAGGAGCGGCCGAGGGCGCTCACCACGCCGGCGCTCACCGACCCGGCGAACCCGAGCGGGTTGCCGATGGCGACGACCAGCTGGCCGACTCGCAGGCGGTCGGCGTCGCCCAGGGTGGCCGTGGTCAGCTCCCCTCCCGCCGTCGTGCGGATGACGGCCAGGTCGGACAGGGGGTCGGCGCCCACCACGTCGAACTCGGCCTCGGCCCCGTCGGCGAACACGGCCACGCCCCCGGACGACCGCTCGATCACGTGGGCCGAGGTCAGGAGGAAGCCGTCGCCGGTGATGGCGACGGCCGACCCCGAGCCCTGCGGGCGCCGGCCCCCCGGCACCCGCACCATGACCCGAAGGCTGGCAACCGACGGGATGAGCCGCTCGGCCACGGCCATGACCGTCCTCGAGTAGGCGTCGAGGGCGGACTCCTCCTCGACCGCGACCTCGTCCTCCGTCGACACGGTCATGCCGTCCCTTCCTCCCTCGTCCCGCCGCCGCCGAAGGTGACGCTGACCGACAGCTCCTCGGCGCCGCGCACCACACCCAGGGCCAGCGACGCGCCGGGGGCGAGGTCGTCGACCGCCTGGTAGAGGTCGTCGATCGTCTTCACCGGGGAGCCCCCGGCCTCGACGACGAGGTCGCCCCGTCGGAGGCCGGCGTTGGCGGCCGGGCTGCCCTCCTCGACCTCCTGGATCAGCACGCCGTCGCGGTCGGGCAGGCCGGCGGCCCGGCGGATGTGGCGGGCGGCCCGGCCGGGGACCAGGCCCACGCCCAGCCGTGGCCGCACCGGGGACTGGCCCCGGCTGAGGGCGTCGACCCGGCGGCGAAGCTCCTCGTCGGCGGGCAGGGCGGCGTAGAAGCCCTCGCCCAGCCGGTTGGTGTTGATGCCGACCAGGCGGCCGGCGGCGTCGACCAGGGGCCCGCCCGAGGAGCCCTTGGCCATGGCGGCGGTGTGCTCGACCGTCCCCGTCACCCGTCGGCCCCGCGGCCCGCGGAAGCTCCGTCCCACCGAGGCCACCGTGCCCAGCGTGACCCGCAGCCCGCGGCCGCCCGGGTTGGCCAAGGCGAAGACGGCCGCGCCCACCCGGGCCGGGGACTCGCCCCATTCGACCGGCGCGATACCCGCGGTGTCGACGGCGACGGTGGCCAGGTCGGCGTCGATGTCGTGGCCCGAGACCTGGCCCGTCACCGTCCGGCCGTCGGCGAAGATCACGGTGACGCCGGGGTCGCTCACGTTGTGGGCGTTGGTCAGCACCACGCCGTCGGCCACCACGACCCCGGAGCCCTGCCCCCAGCCCTGGCCGATGCCGACCACCGCCGGCCCGATCCGCTCCGCCACCTCGACGGTGGCCCGCTCCAACTCCTCCAGCACGCCTGGCATCTGCCCCTCCTCGGCGAGTAACTTGTGGTTTGCAAGTTACTAGTCGCTCGCCGGTTCGGCAAGGAGGGACGACAATGACCGCCATGGCCGAGCCGTCGCCCCTCGAGGAGGCCGTGGCCCGGGTGGGCGACCGGTGGGCGCTGCTCATCGTCTCCGCCCTGCTCGACGGGCCCCGCCGCTTCAACGACCTGCAGGCCGACGTGGCCGGGATCGCCCCCAACGTCCTCAGCCAGCGGTTGCGCACCCTGGAGCAGCACGGCGTGGTGATGGCCACGCCCTACTCCGAGCGCCCGCCCCGCTTCGTCTACCAGCTCACCCCGGCGGGGACGGAGCTGGCCGGGGCCCTGCGCCTGCTGGCTCAGTGGGGCGCCGGCCAGTCCCCGGACACGGTCGAGCCGCTCCGCCACTCCCCGTGCGGGACGCCGCTCGAGGCCCGCTGGTACTGCCCGACGTGCGGGCGGGTCGAGGGCGACGCCGCCGCCGCCGAGGACGACGTCCGGTTCCTCTAGGCCGTTCTGGCTGCAGACAGCCGCGCATACGCGGCCAACTGCAGCCAGAACAGTGGCTCTAGGCCGCAGCCGCCTCCGCCGCCGCGGGCTCGAGGGCCAGCTCGAG
>DATAAD010000033.1:0-61647 GCA_036260295.1 Acidimicrobiales bacterium
GCCTCGACGATCTCCGCCTTGAACTCCGGTGTGAACGAACGACGGCGCCGGGGCTTCTTCTTTGCCACGGTCTCCATGATGGGCATCCTTTCCGGCGCTTCGCGCCTGATGGTGGATGTCCGTCAAACCGGGTCAGGCCCAATTCGTCGATGTTCATGAGGCCGCGGGGCTCGTTGAGGACGTTGACCGAGAAGCAGCTCGGGCGACAGCCTCATCGACCTGACCTGATCTACAACAGTCTGTTTGCGCCGAACAGTTTCCACGGTGACCCCTCCGGGCGACACATACGTTCCGAGGCGCCGAGGACGGGCTTCTGAAGCTCCGCGACGTCGTCGGCCAAGGGCTGGCCTTCGTCCGCTCAGCCGTGCTGCCGTGACCGTTCGGGGTGTTCCGTTTGCGTCGGCCGTCGGCGCCCAATTCCGGGCAGTATCGAACGGCCGATCCCGGTCACGTCCGATGTGTTGCGTTGGCACACGATGGCAGACCGCCTCGAGTGGTTGCCTGACGAAGGTCGTCCTGACGAAGGCGGACCTCGAGCGGTTCTTCGTCGCCCCTCCGTGCGTGATCAGCGGCACCACTCAGCTCGAACCGAATCGCGCGCATGCCGTCGACATTGCCGTCACCATCACCCGGGCCCTCGAGCGCAACTATGGAGACGACTGATGGCGAAGCCCAAAGCGATCCAGTGGCTGGAGAAGGAGACCGGCCAGAGCATCCCGTACGTCCCCGAAGAGCAGGCAACCGGAGGCCGTGAGCGCCACCTGTCCGTACGCGTCGACCGCACGATGGCGGTCGCCCTTGATGCCATGGCAGCTGAACGCGGTGTGACCGTCTCCCAAATCGGTCCGTGAACTGTTGGCCCATGCGGTCGCCGAACGAGAGAGCACAGCCGCGCTGGATGCCCAGGCGCTCGTCGACCGTCTCGCTGCAGATGTGGCCGAGGTTCGTCGGAGACTTCCCGGCTGACATGGCGGTCGAGGAGCCACTCAGCGCCGATACGTCGCAGCGTTCAGGGACAACCAGTAGGTGCCGGACCGCACCGGGTTCGCGAGCGCCGGCGTTGATCCGTAACGCCGGCGTCGCGTGTTCCTGCTCGTGCCGTGGCGGCTCTGGTGACGTCGCCCCTGTTCGTCCGGGCCATGTGCACGCGATGCTCAGTGTCGGGCGCTGACGCCCCTGCGAGCGGCTGCAATTCGCGACTACTGCGATGCCGGGCTGGCGCCCCGAGCGTTGTCTCCGCGCCGCGAGGCCTGCTTCCTAGCGATCAGCCATTCGTTGACGGTGAGCGCCTCGGGATGGACTTCCCGTGTCGGTTGCGGGTCGAGGTCCACGTGGTTGTCCCGTAGCCACCGCCACATCGTCGTCTCGTCGGTTCCTGAGAAGCGCTCGAACAACCAGGTCGGCATGGGGAAGCGGCGGGGAGGACGTCCGGTGACATCGCGCCAGATCGCCCGGCACTCCTCGATGGACTGAACGTCGCTCGCCAAGGCGAGGTCGCGGCCCACGAAGGCGTCGGGGTCGGCGAAGGCCTTCTCGGCGATGACGGCCACGTCCTCCACGGATAGCCAGCCGACCGGCCGGGACTGACCCATGAGCTTCGGCATCACATGCCACACCGACGCTGCCGGATAGAACTTCCGCTCCGTCATCAGCTCCATGAAAGCCATAGGCCGGAGCACCGTGAGCGGCATGCCCAAGCGCCGCATGTGCTCCGTCACCGCGACCTTGGTCTCCCACGATCCGATCCCGGTCCCGGCCATCCCCGTACCTGCTGAGGCGTAGACGAGGTGGGGGTGGCCGGTGCGGGCGACCGCTTCAGCGACATTCTTGCCCTGGGTGATCTCGCCGTCGTAGCCGCTGATGTGGTGGTTCTGGACGCTGTAGACGCCGTGGACGCCAGTGAAGCTCCGCTCCAGCGACGCTTCGTCTGCCGAGTCCGCCCTGATGACGTCGGCCCCGAGCGTTGCAAGGGCACGCGCCTGTTCGCCGTCGGGATTCCGCGTCAGCGCCCGAACACGCCATCCCTCCTGAAGGAGACGTCGGGCGACCGCGCTGCCCTGGAGGCCCGTAGCGCCCACCACCGCGATCGTCTTGCCTTCGTGCTCGCCCATCGAACCCCATTTGCTCTGACCTCTGGGATCGTACCGACACCGAAGTGTGCGACGCTGGCGACCAGTGGGTGCCGGTAGATCTCGGGTGGCCGGCCGGGCGAACCAGTCGGTATCGCCGCACGTGGCCGACTACCGACGGGTGTCGAACCGCCGGCAGCCAACCGCCCCCCATTGGTGCTGGCGTTTCAGCTCACTACTTCGTGAGCGGAGGAAGCAGCGGAACGGCTGGGCTGCAACGAGCTTGACGTGGAGCCGCTGGTCCTGCTTCCCGCCACTCGGCAGAGGGATCGTTGAGGTTGTCCCAGACCTGATCGGCCCAGACACTCGCGCTTCCTGGAGCTCTGCGCTGATGGCCGCTGATCACGGCCAACCGACCGGCCGGATGTCCGACCGGAAGAACGCCGGTGATCTTCGACCACGTTGACATGATTAGCCAACCGTACAATCATGCCCACGTGGACCGTCAGGCGGCGTTCCAGGCACTCGCCGATCCCACACGGCGGCAGATCCTGCACTTGTTGTCGGCGCGCGAGCTGCCGGCGGGCGAGATTGCGCAGCAGTTCGAGGTCTCATGGTCGACGGTGTCGCGACACCTGTCCGTGCTCAGGGGCGCCGGGCTGGTGACCTCCCGCCGGAGCAGTCGACAAGTCCTGTACCGCCTCGACCAGGAGGTCATCGCGACTGTGAGCGAAGAACTGGGCTCGATCCGCTCAGCCGAGGAGGCGACGCACCCGACCGGACGAATGGCCGAGGACGCGAGCGCGCAGGCACGGGAGGTCTTCCGCCGCTGCCTGGACGAAGCGTGGAGCCTGAGCGCCGAGCGGGTGGGCACCCATCATCTGCTGCTGGCCCTGTTGTCGGGTCCGGAGGGCACGGCCCGGGGCGTGCTTGACCGGGCCGGTGTGTCCTACGAGCGGGCCCGCGAAGCGGCGATATCCCTCTTCGGCCACGCTGCCCACCGCCCAGACGACCCGATGGGCATTCCCTTCGAGTGGACATGCAAGTCGGTGATCGGCGGCGGCATCCGAGGCGAGGCGATCAAGCTGGGCCACCACGTCGTGGGCACGGGCGTGCAGCTCCTGGCCCTTCTCGACGAGGTGGAACGGCGTGACACCGGGCCGCCTCTGCCGGGCAAGGCCGTCCGGGTCCTGGCCGAGCTCGGAGTCGACGTGGCGGGGCTGCGGGCCGATTGCCTCGCCGAGATGGACCAGTCTTCCGACAGCGAGGAGACCCTGGCACTCGCGCCCGTCCTCGATGAGCTCGGTTCCACGTACCAACGGATGTGGGAGATGTTCGTGGGCCTCGAGAGCCTGCTGGAGACGCGCTTCGGGCGCATCGAGGGAGAGCTGCAGGCCATCAAACGCCAGGTTGGCGCCTCTGAGGCGGATGGGGGGTCGACTGCCTCCAACGAACCGTGACGCACGGCGGCCCGGTGGTCGTGGCCGTGGCCAGCGGGAAGGGTGGCGTGGGAAAGTCGACGGTGAGCCTCAACCTCGCTCTGGCCTTGAGCCGCGCCGGCGCCCCGACCGGGCTCCTGGACGCCGACCTCTACGGGCCTGACATCCCGCTGATGCTCGGCATCACCCGGCGGCGCCCGGCAAAGAGCGTGGCCGTGTGGCGGGCGCCGGGACAGGATCGAGCGATCGAGCCGTTCGAGCGCTTCGGCATCAAGGTCATGTCCTCCCAGTTCCTGGTCGCCGAGGACCAAGCTCTCAACTGGTCGTCCCCGCTCGTCGCCCTGCTCCTCCAGCGCTTCACGAGCGATGTCGAGTGGGGCGATATCGACTACCTGATCGTCGACTTGCCGCCAGGCACTGCTGACGTCCAACAGCAGCTGACCCGTCACCTCAACGTCGCCGGCGCCCTGGTTGTGGTTACTCCGCAGGACGCGGCCCACCTCGACGCCAAGAAGGTGGTGGCCATGTTCCAGCAGGTCCCTATCCCCGTGATCGGCGGGGTGGAGAACATGAGCGGGCTGCTGTGCCCGACGTGCCATACCGCGATCGACGTGTTCTCCCCCGTCGCCGATCAGCGCTCGATCTGGGCTGCCGGCGTCGATCGTGTGGCGAGCATTCCAATCGATCCTGCGGTGGCGGGCGCGGATGGCACTCCAGTGCTGGTCGCGCAGCCGACATCGACCGCGGCGGAAGCCTTCCTGGCCCTCGCCCGTCACGTCCAAGCCTGGGCGGGGACGCGGTAGAGGGGTACCTGAGCTCGGTTCGCTCGGTGAACCGCCTACCTCGACCACCCGGGGATGCTGACGGGGAGTGCCTTGGGTACGACCGGGAAGCAGGCGCCGTTGAGGATCCGTTCGTCCGTCCCCGCACGCGAGCGATAACGACGTCCGGAAACAACCACCACCACTGTCAGCTGCCCGGCGTGCCCAACCTGACGCTCCTGTCGCCTTAGGAGACGCCGCACGCCTTCAGCGTTCCGAGCCCTCGGAGGTCAGCCGGTCAAGGTTGTCCGAGCGAATGACGGTACGCGAGCCGGTCTGCGCGCCGGGGTAATCGAGTCCGGGATCGACCCATTCTACTCCCTGGGATTTCCGCTGCCACGGTCGCTGGCGGGCGCGAGGATGCGCCTCGTGACCGCGGCGGCGACGGCGGGGAGGAGCGATGGCCGCAAGCCACGCTGGCGCGACCTTGCCCGCCTCTTGCCTCACGCCGGAACCCCAGTGCTGCTGGGCGTCGTGGGGGTCGCGATCATCGACGCGGTGCTGCCGATCGCGGTGATCGCCACCACCGGACGGCTCATCGACGGGGTAACGACGGCTCCAAGCGTCGGTGCCGTCCAAGGCCCGCTCGTCCTCCTGGTGCTGCTCTTCGGCACCCGCCAGCTCCTTGAGCCGATCCGGAGCGTGGTCGTATACCTCGCCGCGAGCCGCATCGACGGGCGCCTTCGGGCCCGAGCGATGAGAGCGGCGAGCCGGCCCCCGGGGATCGCGGTCCTTGAGCAGACCGAGGTGCAGGACCTCGTAGAGCTGGCCGCCGCCCGGTCCGGGCCGTTCCGACCGGCGACGCCGGGTGGGGCCGCGGTGGGGCTCGTCGGGCTCATGGCCCGCTACGCCCAGGCCGCTGGTGCGACGCTGCTCATCGCCCGCTTCTCGGTCTGGCTCGCCGTCGCCATGCTGGTGGGGACGCTGCTCTACCGCCGGCCCCACCACCGCGACAACATGGAGCTGGCTCTGGCTTTCGACGACCACCTTCCGTCCTACCGGCGCGCCCGGTACCTCAGCGGGTTGGTCATGGAGCCCCCTGCGGCCAAGGAGACCCGGGTGTTCGGGCTTGCCGACTGGACCCTCATCCGGCACGGTGCGGTGTGGGGCGAGGTCACGGAGGCGATGTCGGCACTGCGGCATCGAACGCACCGCCGGCTCGCCGCCTACTACCTGCTCGTCGCCCCGCTGCACGCCGTGGTCTTCGTGGTGGTCGCGCGGGCCGCGCTCGACGGCCGCATCGACCTGGGAACCCTCGCCGTCGTCCTTCAAGCGTCGCTCCAGCTGCTCGGCCTCGGCGGGATCGGCTTCGAGGAGTACCAGATCGACTTCGGCACGGCGTCGCTGCCGGCGCTGGGGGAGCTGGAACAGCGCTCGGCCAGCGCGGCCGCAGACGCCCGGACCGGCGGTCTGAACGCCGACGGCCTGCCCCATCACGCCATCCGCTTCGAAGGAGTGAGCTTCGCCTATCCCGACGGTCGGCCCGTGTTCGAGCACCTCGACCTGACCATAACGGCAGGGACCTCGCTGGCCATAGTGGGGGCGAACGGCGCCGGCAAGACCACGCTGGTGAAGCTGCTGGCCCGGCTGTACGAGCCGTCGTCGGGGCAGATCCTCGTCGACGGCGTCGACGTCCGCGACCTTGACCTGGCGTCGTGGCGCTCTCGGCTGGCTGTCATCTTTGCCGACTTCGTCCGCTACCAGCTCCCCGCCGCGGACAATGTCGGGTTCGGATGCATCCCCCGCATGGCCGACGTCGACGCGCTGCGCGACGCGGCCGAACGAGCAGGGGCCCGGGACCTCATCGAGGGCCTGCCCCGGGGGTGGCAGACCGTCCTGGCCCGGGCCTACACCGATGGCGCCGACCTGTCCGGCGGAGAGTGGCAACGGGTCGCGCTCGCTCGCGCCCTGCTCGCAGTGGCGGGTGGGGCCGGCGTCCTCGCCCTCGACGAGCCGACGGCGAACCTCGACGTCCGCGCCGAGGCGGAGCTCTTCGAGCACCTGCTGGCGCTGATGTCAGGGCCCGACTGCCCCGTGACGACCCTCCTTGTGTCGCACCGCTTCTCGACGGTCCGCCGGGCCGACCGGATCTGCGTCCTGGAAGACGGCCAGGTCCTCGAGGAAGGAACGCACGACGAGCTCCTCGCCGCCGGCGGGACGTATGCCCGCATGTTCTCCCTCCAGGCGTCGCGCTTCAATGGGTGACCTGCGGCGGTCGGCCCGCCTGTTGTGGGACGCGCTCCGGCGGGACCAGCCGGCCAAGGCGGCGACCGCCGTGGCCCTCGACGTCGCTGTCGGCATGGGCGGGAACGTGCTCGTCGGCCTGTGGCTCAAGCTCATCGTCGACGCCGCCGGTGCCGGAGAAAGCCGGACCGTAGTCCTCGCCGCCCTGGCACTGGCCGGGTCGCTGGCGTTCTCCGGAACCGTGAGCGTGTGGTCGGGAGCGCTCTTTCAGGATCTCCACGAGTCGAGCTCTCTGGTGCTGATGCAGGACGTCATGCGATTGTCCGCCGGCGTGCCCGGGATCGAGCATCATGAGCGCCCGGAATACGCGGATCGCCTCACGCTCCTGCGCAACCAGAGCCGGCTCCTGACCAGCTTCGTCGCGACCTGGGGCCACGGCATTTCGCTCGCCGTCCGTATCTGCGTGACCGCCGTCCTGCTCGCCAGCGTCCACCCGCTCCTCCTGGCCTTGCCCCTGTTGGCCCTGCCCTCGGTGTGGACGGGCGCCCGCGCCAACCGCATCGTCGAGGAGGCCACGGAGGCGACGGCCGAGCGAGTGCGCCAGCAGGACCACCTCTTCGAGCTGGCCACCGCGCCGGCGCCCGGCAAGGAGCTGCGGATCTTCGCGCTGGGCGACGAGGTCATCGGCCGCCATGACGAGGTCTGGGAGGACGTCACTTCGGCCATGGCAGGAGCGAAACTGCGCTCCGGCTTGGTGCGCACTGTGGGATGGCTCCTCTTCGCCGCCGGCTACATAAGTGCCATCGTGTTCGCCGTGGGCCTGGCCGCCAGCGGCTCGGCGACAACGGGCGACGTCCTGCTGGTGATCGCGCTGGCCAGTGATGTGAGCGGCCAGGTCAGTCGGGCGGTCGGGCTGGCGACGGAGTCGGCGGGGATATACCGAGCGGTGCAGCGGCTGCTGTGGCTGCGTGACTACGCGGCCACCGCCGCCCCGCTGGTCGAGGACGCGGTACCGGTCCCGCACCGACTTGTGCGGGGCATCGAGCTGCAGAGCGTGGGCTTCCGGTACCCCCGCACGGACGCCGAGGTGCTGTCCGGCATCGACCTGCTCGTGCCGGCCGGCTCGGTCGTGGCCGTCGTCGGCGAGAACGGCGCCGGGAAGTCGACGCTCGTGAAGCTGCTCTCCCGCTGCTACGAGCCGACGGAGGGACGGATCGTCGTCGACGGCGTGGACATCAGACGGTTCGACGTGCACGAGTGGCGTTCCCGGCTGTCGGCCGGGTTCCAGGACTTCGCCCGGTTCCAGTTGGTGCTCAGGGAGTCGGTCGGCGTCGGGCACCTCGAACGGATGGGCGACACCGCCGCGGTGCAGGCCGCGCTGGCGCGCGGCCAGGCCGCCGGTCTCGGGGAGGAGCTGCCCCAGGGGCTGGAGACCCAACTGGGGAAGCTCTTCAACGGTGGGTCCGAGCTGTCCGAGGGGCAGTGGCAGAAGGTGGCCATCGCCCGGGCCCTGATGGACGAGGGTCCCCTGCTGCTAATCCTCGACGAGCCGACTTCGGGTCTGGACGCCACCGCCGAGCACGCGCTGTTCGAGCACTACGCTTCCGCCGCGGCAGAGGCCGCCGCCCGGCGTGGAGCGATCACGCTGCTGATCTCGCACCGGTTCTCGACCGTCCGGCTCGCCGACCTCATCGTCGTCGTCGACGGGGGAAGGATCGTGGGCGCCGGCACCCACGACGAGCTCATGGCCGTCGGCGGCCTGTACGCCGAGCTCTACGAGATCCAGGCCCGGGCCTACCAGTGAATCTGTCGAGAGGAGCGTTGCGGGGACTCGGCGGCGAACGGGGTAACCGGGATGTGCTGAACCTTTCTCGGGCGCGTTCACGACCAGCTCGACCAGGAATAGCGCCAGGCTCCTCACCGATCGCCCTCTCGATAGGAGGCGACGATTCCCCGCGGCGCACCATCGTCCGTCAGACGGTTCCCTCATGCGACAGTCCGGCCGAAAGTACCCTCATCGAGATGCCGGTCCAGCCAAGTGGCGATGCCGGGGAGGAGGGTCCAGAGAGGCCTGCCCGTATGGAGACAAGCCGAGACGGTTTGCCGGTCTCCTGCAAAGGCGCGAATCAGCGGGAGACTGGGCCAGCGTCGGAGGGGAGGCGACGGACTTCGGTCCTCTTGGGTGGCTCCTCGGAACGCTGGCTGGACTCATCGGGTGGACCGCGTTCAGGAGGCGACGGGGCCAGACCAAGTCGCCGCGACCGTACGGACTGCGCAGGCGCTAGACGGAACTTCCCGGGCGGTGCATACGCCGGCTGGCCAGCATCGGCGTTCGTTGGCGATCCCGTACCGCGGTCTAGTCGTCGGAAGGCCCCGAGTGCTGGGTCAGTTCCTACGCGCCTACATCCTTCGTCTCACGACCCATGCTGCGACGGCGCTAGCCACCGTAAGCGGCCCGGCAGCCACGGTCGCGAGGACCGCGGGGACGCAGTGCAACCCGTCGTCGGATGTCCCCAACAGGCACTCCGCCCACGCCCAGACGAGGTACACCAGAGAAACGACGAGGACGAGCAAGGCGATGCGAAAGAGCCAGTTGAGCAGCGGCATGGCCTCAGCGTGCAGCACGGAACCGTCGTCGGCATCCGGAGTTGCCCTCAACCCGCGACGGGGCGCCCCCTTCGGCAGAACGACCAGTACGTGCCGCTCCGCGTCGGCCGCGGGCGATGCCGGTGCCGGCCGATAATCGCACGAGCGCGGGATCCTGCCTGGGTAGTTGCGCCCAGCGGGGACGCCTGCGATGTGGGCGCGATTCCGATGCGAACAGATTCGCAGCCGGCGCCGTCCTGCTCGTCGAACACCGGCGCTTCTCCGTCGTACCTCTCCGGCCGGGCGGGCGCCATACGCGTCACGGGTGCCTGGTGTGTACATGGGTAGGGGTCCGGCTGACACGATGCCGCCGTCACGGACCCGGCGCTCCAGGTCCAGGAGCTTTGGCCTCGGTGCGGCCCACCGGCTCGGCCGTGCGCAGGGTGTCGCGCTCCCTGCGCTCAACGAGGCCACTGCCACGCAGCGCTGCCCGTCAGCCAAGGTCACGAGGTCCGTAAAGAGCCTGACCGCATGGCGCTCCGATGCAGCTCTCGGGAGATCGTCAGTGTCTTCCGGCTGCTGACTACGTAACCGGTCCCCCGGATTCGCATCTCCCCGCTCAGCCAGTCGCGGGCCTCCCTCGGCGCACCGCGACACACACCCAAGCCTGGACGACGAGGCCAGAAACAGCGAGCAGTGCCAGGACTGGGGGATGGGAGCCTGGGGGAGGGCTGGAGGCAGCGACGAGCGCCGGGGGGGCGAAGTCAGCAGCCAGGTTAGGGTCAGAGACGGCAAGGGGGTAAGCGGCCGCGGTGCAGCTCACGCTCCAAGTGACCGCGTTAGGGAGTTCGACGCGCCAACGGACCGTCAACGTCACATCGGCAGGGACGGTGTAGGAGAACGTCGTTGGGACCGTCGAGCTGACAAACTGTGCCTCGTCCCGGAGGACTATCCCGCCTTGCTCCACTTGGAAGCGAACAGGCGTCGCCAGCATTACCGCCATTGCCGTTACGGTGATCGTCTCCGCTGCGAAGAACTGGATGTCCGCAACCTCCCCTTGCGGATACGTCCCGTCAAGACCGGGGTCGTTGAGTGCCTGGCAGCCCGGGGACACAGACTGCGCCACCGCGGACCCCGGCACTGCCGCCCACACCCCCACTACCGCCATCGTCGTACAGATCAGCCGCCTCATCGCCGTCCTCCCCGCTTGCCGACGGAAAAGTCTGGCACGCTGTGTCGGTCGCGTCATCGTGCCGAGCCCGACCGGCCTCAGTTGCCCTCAACCTCAACGTTCGAGGTACCGCCGCCGCTCAACCGCCTGGTGTGGTCTAGCTGCAAGACAGCTCCTCCCGGGATCGGCGCCGTTCGACCGACCTCTAGGCCTTCCAGAGCTCCTGGCGAGCGGGAAGTGCCGTTGCTTCTCGGTCAACCCCGCTGGCGGGGATCCGATAACGACACGCCGGGCGGATCACCGCCCACCTAGTGTTCCCAGTAGGAGCTGCAGCGTTGAGAGCCTCTCGGTGGTACCTGCGCATCACAACCGGCAGGGCGGCGAGCGATGGGAGTGTGAAGAGCGCATCTCAACGCCGGGGAGGGTCTCGAGACCCTGAGCAGCTGACGACCGCGGCCAGCGCGCCGACGCCAGCCAGCGCCGCGCCCTCCACGGGCCGCTCCGCAAGGCGACCGGCGCCTGGAGGACGGCGCAGTCCGTCGTCGGCGCGAGAGTCTCCCAACTGCGGCCCGACGAGTTCTGGACAGGCAGCCGGGTGCTCATCCTGTACTGCTCGTCGGTGGAGGCGCCTACAACCCGGCGACCGACGTCTGGCGGCCGTTCGCCCGACCCCCGGGCGTGGCCGCCGGCACGTGGGATGTCGCGGCGTTGACCGGCACTGAGATGGTCCTCTGGGGCAACGGGACCGACTCGGGCGGGTTGGCGTACTCGCCGGTTTCCAACGGGTGGCGGAGGATCGCCGGCTCGCCGCTCAGCCCACGCGTCGGCCCGGCGCAGGTGTGCCCGACCGGACGGGAGCTGGTGGTTTGGGGCGGTTGTGATTCCTTGCGGAGTCGACAGTGTGACGACCAGGCCACGGGGCGCGACGAGGGAGATGCTGATCTGGGGCGGAGCCCACCGATGCTCGTCGCATCCGTGATGCTTCGGCAGATCAGGCCGCCCAGTTGAGCCCTCGGCCGAGGATCTGCTCCGCACCGCCCCAGCGGCGGAGGTTCGTCCGGCGTCACCGTCACCGGCGCGCGTCCCAGGGGCTGCTGCGCTGGGGGATGATCGAAGGCTCGCCACCCGAAGGAGCAGGACCACGGACCTCGTCGCGTCCATACCGAGCCCGCCCGACAACTCGATCGACCTCGGCCCGCTCGAGCTGCGGGCGTACGGGCTGATGATCGCCGCCGGCGTGCTCGTGGCCGTGTGGATCGCCGGCCGCCGGTGGGCGGCGAAGGGTGGCGATGCCGCCGACATCTCCGCCATCGCCGTATGGGCGGTGCCGGCCGGCATGGTCGGTGCCCGGCTGTACCACGTGATCACCGACTTCGACCGGTTCCGAGGGAGGTGGTGGCACGTCTTCGCCATCTGGGAAGGTGGGCTCGGCATTCCGGGTGGCATCGCGGCAGGGGTCGTGGTGGGCGTCGTCGTCGCCCGGCGGCGGGGGCTGGACGTCCCGGTCCTCCTCGATGCGGTGGCCCCGGCCCTCCCCGTCGCCCAGGCCATCGGACGGCTCGGGAACTGGTTCAACCAGGAGCTCTACGGCCGCCCGACCGACCTGCCTTGGGCGTTGCGCATCGACCGCGACCACCGCCCGACCGGCATGGAGGACGTGGTCACGTACCACCCCACCTTCCTGTACGAGGCGCTGTGGAACCTGGCCCTCGCCGCGCTGCTAGTGTGGATCGGCAGTCGCCGGCAGGTACGACCTGGCCAGCTCTTCGCCGGCTATGTGGCCGGGTACGCGGCCGGGCGGCTGTGGGTCGAGGCCCTCCGCATCGACCCCGCCACCGAGCTACTCGGGCTACGGGTGAACATCTGGGTGAGTGCCGTGGTGCTCGTCTCGGCCCTGGCCGTCATCGCCTTCCGCCGCCGTTCGGGCGCCCGAGGTGTAGAACTGTCGGATGCCGACGCCGGTGGGGCCGGCCCCCCGGGACCCCGATGATCCTGAGCTGTGGGACGAGTGGTACGAGGACGACGGCGACGACGCCCGCCCGAGCTTCGGCTGGCCCATCCGGATCCTCGCCCTGCTCATCGTCGCCGGGATCGTGCTCGTCTACGTCCTGTCCGGCTGACCGACCGATAGGCCCGCGTCTCGTTCTCGGCCAGGGTTCGATCCGCCGCCCTCGCCGCGGCGTCTCCCCGGTAAAACGGCGCCTTCAGCGAAGGGCTCGATCAGCCGACACATTCCGAGAGGCACGAGGCTGGGAGCAACGAGCGGATGGGAAGGTCATGACAGCGCCGTTCGAGTACAAGGGCCGCGGTGACGCCTGCATGGGGTGCGTGGACGTCATATTGGCAGGCGAGATCGTGGCGCCCATCTCCGAGGACCGCCCCGAGCGCCTGCTCTGCGTCGCATGCTGGTGGTTGCAGGAGTGCGACCTTCCCTTCCGGGCCTGGGTCAGGGGAACCCGCTGGCCCGGCTCGAGCGACTGACGTCGTCAGAGGAGGAGTCGCAGGCGCTCGGCGGCCGGCGCGTCGTCCTCAGCCCGTCCCGTCCCACCCGGATGGTGAAGATGCGCCGGTCGGCCCATGCCGCGGCGGCGAGGTCACGGCGCGGCCCGTTCCAGCTCCTCGGTGAGGATGCGGTGGCGCTCCTCGCTGAAGAGCAGGTCGCGTCCGGAGGCGTCGAGCAGGGCGCGCGTCAGCGGGTGCTGCGGCGCGACCAGAAGCCGGCTGCCGGGCCCCTCTTCGACGATCCGGCCCCGTTCGAGGACCACGACCCGGTCGGCGACCCGTAGGACGACGGACAGGTCGTGGGAGATGAAGATCATCGACATCCCCCGCTCCACCTGCAGGTGCTTGAGCAGCTGGATCATCTTGGCCTGCTCGCTCGGGTCGAGCATCGACACGGCCTCGTCGGCGACCAGGAGCTCGGGTTCGAGGACCAGGGCGCGGGCCAGCGCCACCCGCTGCAGCTGCCCGCCCGACAGCTCGTGGGTGTGGCGGGCGAGGAAGGCGTCGGTGGTCGGCAGGCGGCAGTCGGCGACGGTGGCCCGCACGCGGTCGATGCGCGACTTGGGATCGCCGATTCCCTGGACCTCGAGCGGCTCCTGCACGGCCTGGGCGACGGTCAGGCGGGGGGAGAGCGACTCGAAGGGATCCTGGAACAGCATCTGCACCCGGGCCCGCAGGGCCTTGAGCTCGGCCCCCCCGGCCTGGAGCACGTCGGCACCGTCGAACTCGACCGTTCCCCCGTCGGCGTCGAGGAGCCGCACCAGCATCATCCCGAGCGTCGACTTGCCGGCGCCGGTCGACCCCACGAGACCGACCACCTCGCCCTCTCGGACGTCGAGGTCCACGTCGTCGACCACGGCCACCCGGGTGCGGTGCAGGAGGTGGCCGGGCCCGGGATAGGTCTTGCGCATCCCCCGGGCCGAGAGCAGGGAGACCACCCCGCCGCGGGCGCACGCTACGACCCGCTCCCCGTCCTCGCCGGCCGGTGCGAGCATGGGCGGGCGGTCCTCCGTGCAGATCCCCTCCCGGCCCTGCTGGCAACGGCCGTAGAAGGGGCATCCCCGGACGACGGTGGTGGGGTCCGGCGGTGAGCCCCGGATGCCCCGGAGGTCCTTCACCGAGGCCAGCGTGGGGCGGGCGTTCAGGAGGGCCCAGGAGTAGGGGTTGCGGGGGTCGGCCAGCACCCGCCGGCCGGGGCCCACCTCGGCCAGCCATCCTCGGTAGAGCACGGCCACGCGGTCGGCCACCGCCTCCAAGGCGTCGGCGTCGTGGCTCATGACGATAAAGCTCGTGCCCGCCTCGTCCCGCACCCGCCCGAGCAGGTCGAGCACGTGGTTGCGGGTGGAGGGGTCGAGCCCGGCAGTCGGTTCGTCGAGGATGGCGACGTCCGGCCGGCAGGCCAGGGCCATGGCCAGCAGCACCAGTCGGCGCTGGCCTCCCGAGAGCTCCCTGGGGTAGCGACCCGCGGCCCACTCACCCAGCCCCACCTCGGTGAGCAGCTCCACCGAACGCCGTTCGGCCGCGTCGCCCGGCAAGCCGAGGTGGACGTGCAGGGGCTCGACCAGCTGGGCGCCGACGCGCAGCACCGGGTTCAGTGATGCGGTCGATTGGAAGGCCAGGGCGATGCGCTTCCACCGCACCTCCCGCCATCCCTTCTCGTCCAGGCCCACCAGGTCCCGGTCGCCGAGCCGGACGCGACCCTCCACCTGGGCGTCGGTCGTCAGGCCCAGCAGGGCCTTGGCCATGGTGGACTTGCCCGACCCCGACTCGCCGAGGATCCCGAGAACCTCACCCCGGCCCACCGACAGGGAGATGCCGTCGACGGCCCCCACCGGCGGCGGTCCGGGGTAGGTCACCCGGAGCTCCGCGATGTCGAGGACGGGAACGCCCCCGCTGGGCGTCACCTACGCGTTGGGCGCCGGGGCGGCGTTGCCGGACACGAGGTTCCGCTTGTTCAGCGAGATGCCGCAGGGCGGGCACCCCGGCGTGTAGGCCCAGCCGTTGAACTTCTTGGTGTCGGCGAAGGCGATCTGCTCGGGCACGTAGAGGGAGAGCTGGGGCAGCTCGTCGGCCAGGATGGCCTGCATCTGGTTGACCAGCTCCTTGCGCCGGTTCACGTCGATGGTGCCGGCCTGCTCGGCGGCCAGCCGGTCGAACTCGGCGTTGCGGAAGCCCTGGACCCGGGTGAAGGACTGGGCCCGGGACGTCGAGGCGAACCGGTTGGTCAGCCCGTTGGGGTCGCTGGAGAGGCCGCCGAAGTGGACGATGGCCATGTCGTACTCGCCCCGCGTGTCGCGGGCGTCGGACGTGGGCTGGTCGACGGTCACCAGGTCGACCCTCAGGCCGGCGGCCCGCAGCTGCTCGCTGACCAGGGTGGCCGTGGTCGTGTCGAGGTTCGACGTCAGCAGCGGGATGGCGAAGGGGGACCCGTCCGGCCGGTCACGCACCCCGTCGCCGTTCGCGTCCCGGAGGCCGACCTGGTCCAGCATGGACCGGGCCCGGTTCAGATCGTGGTTGTACTCCGGGAGGCGCGGGTTCAGGAACGGGTTGGCCGGGCCGAGGGCGCCGGCGGGACCGGGGACGCCCCGGCCGTTGAGCAACCGCTGGACCATGTCCCTGCGGTCGAGGGCGTAGGCCACGGCCTGGCGGAACTCCTTCTGGTCGTAGGGGAAGCCCCTGGTCTGGTTGAAGAACAGGGCCACGTTGAACTCACCGGGAGCGGTGAACATCTTGAAGTTCCGGCTCAGGGCGTCGATCTGGGACTGGGGGATGGCGCCGGTGCCGGACTGGCCGTTGCCGGTGGTGGCCGAGTCGAGCTCGCCCTGCTGCAGAGCGAGGAGGGGGTCGCCCACCTTGATGATCTGCAGCTCTCTCACCTTGGGCGGGCCCAGGTAGAAGTCGTCGTTGGCCAGGAAGTCGAACGTGTTGTTGGTGAGGTCGAACTGGCGGAGCTTGTAGGGCCCGGTCCCGACGAGGGCTTGGTCGCCCTGGAACTTGGCCGGGTCGGTCACGCTCTCCCAGATGTGCTTCGGCATGATCGACATGCCGCTGAAGCTGCCGACCACGTCCGTGAGGAACGTCGGCCGGGCCTGGGTCGTGGTGATCACGACGGTCGAAGGGTCGGGGGACGTCACGGTGTCGATGTAGTTGACCGCCGAGTAGACGCCGGTCGTCGACCCGGGCCCCTTCAGGTTGTAGTCGAAGGTGAAGACGACGTCGTCGGCCGTGAACGGCCGGCCGTCGTGCCACCGCACGTTGTCGCGGAGCCGGAAGGTCCACGTCTTGCCGTCGGGCGTGGACTCCCACGACCGTGCCAGCCACGGCTTGGGGTCGCCGGTCACGTCGGGGAACCCGAGGGTGTCGAAGATGAAGCTGCTCATCAGGCGGCCGGGGCCGCGGATGGCGCCGTAGGGGGTGGGGTAGCCGGGCCCCTGGTCGCTGGCGGCCAGCCGGATGGTGACGCGCTCCTCCTGGCCGCCGCCCGCCGCCGTTCCGCCGCCTCCTGAGTCGCCGCCGGTGTCGGAGCTGCATGCGACGAGCGCCAGCATCGCCGCACAGGCCAGCGCGGTGAGGCGGTTACGGCTGGTTCTCAAGGTAGTGACCTCCTGCATCTATGACCGATCTGGACCATTCTTCCTCACCGCGTATGGCGGCTAACGCGCGGGCTGAGGCGACGCTCGCCGGCCGTCCCGAGCAGGCTGATCCCTGCGACCAGGGTCACGATGGCGAGGATGGGTGGGACCAGCCACCACTTCCAGGCCTCGATGAGGAAGACGCTGCGGTAGGCGATGGCGTCGCGGATCATCCCACCCCACGTGGGCTGGCTGGGGTCGCCCACCCCGAGGAAGGCCAGGCCGGCCTGGAGGGCGACGGCCCGGCTGGCCGCGGGGATGAGCTCGGCAAGGGAGAGGAGGGCGAGGTCGGGGAGTATGTGGTTGCGCAGCTGGTGCCAGGTGCCGGCGCCGAACCCGGTGGCGGCCCGGACGTGGGTCCGGGTGCGTAGGGAGAGGACCTGCGAGCGCAGCACCCGGGCGGTCACCGGCCAGAACGTGACGGCGATGAGGAGCGACAGGGCCCCCACCCGGCCGCCGGTGAGGGCCCCCACGAGCAGCAGGAGCGGGAGCTTGGGGACGACGAGGACCACGTCGGTGACCCGCATGAGCACGGCGTCCACCCACCCCCGGAACCACCCGGCGATGACGCCGACCATCCCCCCGACCAGGACCGTCCCCACCCCGGCCAGGAGGGCGATGACAAGGGACGCTCGCGCCCCCAGGATGAGCTGGCTGGCCACGTCCTGGCCCAGGAGGTTGGTCCCGAGGAGATGGGCGTCGGACGGGGGTTCCAGCGACGGGCCCGCGAGCTCGGTCGCCCGGTACGGCGCCAGCTGCTCGCCGAAGACGGCGAGGACGGTGAAGAACCCGACGAAGAGCGCCCCGGCCGCACCTGCCACCCGCGCCCGGGCCCGGGTGACGACTCCGGTCCGGCCGGCGGGCAGGGCGACGGCGGGGAGCGTCACTGCGGCACCACCCGAGATGGCGCAGCACGTGGATGTCGTCTGGCGCTGCGCACCTCCGCTGCGCTGCGGTGCTCGCTCACGCCACCCTCGGGTCGACCCACTTGTAGGCCAGGTCGACGAGGAAGTTGGCGGCGATGACGACGAGGGCCAGCATCACGAACAGTCCCTGCAGGAGGGGGTAGTCGCGCGCCGTCACCGCGCTGTCGATGAGCGTGCCGATGCCGGGATAGGAGAAGACCTTCTCGACGAACAGCGAGGCGCTCACCGCGAACCCCACCTGCACGCCGAAGGCGGTGAGGAACGGGAGCAGGACGTTGCGCCCGGAATGGCGGTACTTGAGAAGGCGGGGCGGCAGGCCCTTGGCCCGGGCCAGGAGCATGTAGTCCTCGCCCAGGGTCGAGATGGCGCTGTTGCGGACGATCAGGAACTGGTTGGCGGCCAGGCCGAGGGTGAGGGAGCTCATGGGCAGGACCAGGTGGTTGAAGACGTCCTTGGCCGCCTCCCAGCCGTTGGGGTAGCGGGCGAAGGCGGTCTGGCCGCCGGCCATGGGCAGCACGGGCCAGGTGACGGCGAAGAGGATGAGCAGGGCGCTGGCGATGGCGTACTCGGGCACGGCGCGGGTCCCGGCCAGGGACACGATGAGCGCCTTGTCGGTCACCGATCCCCGCCGCCAGGCGGCGCTCACGCCGGCGACGAAGCTGACCGCCGACGCCAGCAGCATCGAGCTCCCGACCAGGAGGAGGGTCCACGGCAGGCGCCGGCCGATGAGCTCGCCGACCGGGGCCCGCTGGGAGATCGACCAGCCCAGGTCCCCGTCGACCAGGCCGGACAGGTACAACCTGTACTGGTCGAGCAGGGGCCGATCGAGGCCGTAGTAGGCCATGGCCAGCTCCCGGCTACGGGAGTCCTCGACGAACGCCCCGCTGTCGGGGTCGTCCAGGTGTTGGAGCGGGTCGCCGGGGATGGCCCGGGGCAGCAGGAACACGATGGTGACGACGGCCCAGATGGTGATGGCGTAGAGGCCGACCGTGCGGGCGACCGACCTCCAGGGTGAGCGGGCGGCCGGCGCCGGGGGCGGGGAGGGCTCCGGCAGCGCGTCGGTGGCGAGGGTCAGCAGCGGGTCGTTCGGCACGGGCGCAGGCCATTCTGGCCCACCCCACACGCGCCACCCGTACCGGCACGCCACCCCGGCCGGTCGACGGTGCCGAAGGGGGCGACGTGCGATCTCCTCCCCGGTGACCGAGGATTGGCGGGTGCACGAGGGGAGCGGGGGATGATCGCGGGGTTTCTCGAGCGCCTGGCCGACCTGGCCTCGCCGTGGGGCTACGTGGTCGTCGGCGTGCTCACCCTGCTCGAGGCGTCGGCCATGATCGGCCTCGTCGTGCCGGGAGAGGCGGCCCTCCTGATCGGCGGGTTCCTCGCCTCCCAGGACCGAGCCGAGCTCCCCCTGATGATGGTCGTGGGGGCGGTCGGCGCCATCGTCGGCGACTCCATCGGCTACGAGATCGGGCGCCACCTGGGACCATCGCTGCGGCGGAGCCGGGTGGGGCGCTGGGTCGGCGACGAACGCTGGACCCGGGCTGAGGAGTACCTGGCCCGCCACGGGGGGCGGGCGGTCTTCTTCGGGAGGTTCGTCGGTGTCCTCCGGGCCATGGTGCCCACGCTCGCCGGGCTGTCACGCATGCCGTACCGGAAGTTCCTCCCCTGGAACGCCATCGGAGGGATCGTGTGGGCGCCGGGGTTCGTGCTGCTCGGCTACGCCGCCGGCGGCTCCTACCACCGCGTCTCGGAGTGGGCGGGCCGGGCCAGCGCCGTGCTCCTCGCCCTCGTCGTCCTGGTGGCGGCCGTGGTCATGGGCGCCCGGGCCGTGGCCCGGCGGGAGAGCGCCGTGCGCCGTTGGGCCCGGGCCCAGACCGAGCGCCCGGCCGTGGCCCGGGTCCTGGTCCGCTTCGAGCGCCAGCTGGCCTTCCTCGGCCGGCGCCTGCGCCCGGGAGCCGCGTTCGGCCTCTCCCTGACCGCCGGGCTGGCCACGGTGGTGGTCGTGGGTTGGGCGTTCGGTGTCGTCGTCGACGACGTCATCTCCCGCGACGACCTGGCTGGCGTGGACGGCTCGGTCTACAACTTCTTCCTCGACCACCGGGAGCCGAGCCTCACCACGGCGTCGCGCATGGTGGAGTCGTTCAGCGGGACGGCCGCCCTGTCGGTGGTCACCATGCTCCTCGCCGCCCTGGTGTGGTGGCGGAGCCGGCAGCGCCGGGACCTGGTCCTCCCCGCCCTGGCCGTGTTCGGCTCGATCGTGCTGGTCGAGGTGGTCAAGGTCGCCGTGCACCGGCCGCCCCCTCCGGTCGAGGAGATGCTGGGCGTCGCTCCCGGCTTCGCGTTCCCCTCGGGCCAGGCGACCAGGTCGGCGGCCTGCCTCCTCACCGTGGCCTTCGTGGCCTGGGGCGTCCTGCCCTCCTGGCGGTCCAAGGTGGGAGCCGTCACCGCCGCCGTGCTCGTCGCCCTGCTCGTGGGCCTGGCCCGGCTGACCCTGGCCGTCCACTGGCTCACCGACGTCCTCGGGGGATGGGCCCTGGGCATGCTGTGGTTCGCGGTGGTGGTCGTGGTGAGCGAGGTGGCCGGCTCGCTGCACCGGGGCGAGGCCACGGCCGCGCCCGCCGAGCGGGCTAGCGCCGCCCCCCTTGGGGCTGGGGGACGGCAACCTCCACCGGGCGGTTGAGCTCGGTGACCTCGAGGCTCAGGGCCAGGCGGGCGCCGGCCAGGTCGCCGAGCGCGTCGCGAACCCTGGGGTCGCTCAGGGCCAGGTCGACGGACACGTCGGCCCGCCGCAGGAGGCGGTCCTCGCGGCCGGTGACGACCTCGGCCCGGGTCCCGGCCACGGCCCTGCGCACCCGCTCGGCGGCGTCGCCCTCCAGCCGCTGCACGCTTGCGTCGCCGGCGCCGAACTGCTGGGTGAGCGCGATGAGGTCGTTCAGGATGGCCACGGCGTCGGCCTTGCCGCTCACCTGGTCCGTGGGCACGCCGTCGACCGGCGGCCCGGCGGCCAGCTGAGGGTCGTCGAGCCAGGTCCCGAGGGACAGGCCGCCGAGCCCTCCCGACGACCCCTCCTCGCTCACCCGCAGGTCGGCCAGCTGGCTCTCGTGCAGCTCGGTCAGGCGGCCGTCGACCTCGACGAACGCCCGCGTCCCCGTGCTCACGAACCGGGTCGTCCGGCGCTCGGTGCCGGTGATGCGGGTGTAGCGCAGGTCGGCCACCGGCAACGACCCCTTTTTCTCGCCCACCGCGAAGGGGCCCTCCACCTGGAACCCGGCGCCCTGGCCCTCGGCGGCCGTGACCGGTGACGCCAGCAGGAGGAGCGACAACCTGCCGCTCCGGATGCCCTCGAGCTTGGTCTCGGTCTCGTCCAGAGCCTTCGCCCCCGGGCTCGCCCCGCCGCACCCGGCCACCAGCACGCCGGTCAGGGCGACCGCCGCCGCCCGGCGGATCACGGGGCGGTCGTGGTGGTCGCCGAAGGGACGACGGGGGTGGTCGTCGAGGTCGGCGTCGGCGGCGAGGTGGTCGTGGTCACCACCTGCGCCGTCGTCGTGGTGGTCGACGGTGGTCCTGCTCCCGTCGTGGTCGTGGTGGGGCCGCCGCCTGCGGTGGTCGAGGTGGTCGTCGCCGGTGCATCCTTGGCCTGCTTCACCTGCGTCTCCGTGTCGACCACCACCGCCACCTCGGCGGCGATGGCTGCGATCTCCACGGCCAGCTCCTCGATGGTCAGGTCGTCGCGCTTCTTGAGGTCCTGGAGGCGCTTCTTCAGCTCGTGGAGCTTCTCCTTGCCCTCCTTGGTGAACTCCAGCTCCTGGCCGTCGCCGAAGACGAACTGGTAGGCGGCGGCCAGCGTCTCGCATTCGGTGCACTGGTAGTTGATCCCGACGGCGACGTTCTCCGGCGTGGCCGAGTCGGCGTCGCCGGCTACGAGGACGACCTGGATGGCCGCGGCCACCGTGCGGCAGTCGGTGCAGCTGGAATAGGCGACGGCGGTGTTGGTGGCGTCGACGTCGCCCGTGACCTTCTTCACCTTGAACGCCAGCTTGAAGACCGACTTGCCGTCCTTGGTGTTCACCGCCACCGCGCTGTTGTCCTGGGTCTGGGCAGAGGCGGGCGCGGCGAGGAGCACGGAGTGGGCCAGCAGGGCCACGAGCAGCAGTCGGGCGACGGTTCGCATGTCGACACCAGGGATTCCCGCTTTCCGTCACCGGCAATCGCCGGCTACCATGTAGCGAGAATGATTCTCGCTATCAGCTTGCTCTGCGCCCTGGGCCTGGCGCTCACCGGGTGCGGTGGCGGGACGGGCGACCGTGGTGGTGGGCCGGTGGAGGGCCGCCGGCTGCGGGTCGTGACCACGACGACCCATCTGGCCGACTTCGCCCGCGTGCTGTCGGGAGGACGGGCCGAGGTGTTCGACCTGCTCAAGGCCAACGTCGACGCCCACGACTACGAGCCCACGCCCGCCGACCTCGAGGCGGTACGGCGGGCCGACCTGGTCGTCAAGAACGGGGTGGGGTTGGAGGACTGGCTCGACCGCACGCTCGACAGCGCGGGGTCCGAGGCCCGGGTCGTCGACACGAGCGTCGACGTGGTCCTGCGCGGGGACGACCCGCACATCTGGCACGACCCCGTCAGGGCCAAGGCCATGGTCGCCACCCTGGCTCGGGCCCTGCGGGAGACCGATCCCGCGAACGCCCCGCGCTACGCCGACGCCGAGCAGGCCTACCTCGCCGAGCTCGACGCCCTCGACGCCGAGATCCGGACGCGGATCGAGTCGCTTCCGAGCAAGAAGCTCGTCACCAACCACGACGCCTTCGGCTACTACGTGGAGCGGTACGGGCTGGAGTTCGTCGGCTCGGTCATCCCCAGCTTCGACAGCCAGGCCGAGCTCTCCAGCCGCGAGCTCTCGGCCCTCGTGGCCAAGATCAAGGCCGAGGGTGTGCGGGCGGTGTTCTCCGAGGCGTCACTCCCTCCCAGGACGGCCGAGACGGTGGCCCGGGAGGCTGGGGTCCGCGTGGTGTCAGGGGAGGACGCGCTGTACGGCGACGCCCTGGGCCCCCCGGGCAGCGACGCCGACACCTACCTGAAGATGATGCGGCACAACACCACGACCATCGTGGAGGGCCTTCGCTAGCTGGGGCTAGGTCGCCGGTGCCAAGGGGGACAGGGCGGTGGCCGCCGCCTCCCGCTTGAACGGTTCGAGGGCGCGGCGCTGCGAGACGGCCCGCCCGAGCAGGGCACCCAGGTCGAAGGATCCGATCTCCGGCCGCCGGGATTCCACCTGTTGCAGCGACTGCCACAGCGACGCCTTGCCCTCGATGCCCAGGGACAGCGTCTCCAGCTCCATCAGCCGGCTGACGTCGGGGCTCCCGGTCACCCGCTCGTTCAGCCGGAACCGGCTGAGCGTCTCCAGCACCTTGCCCGCCACCTGCTTGGGCTTGCTGGGCGTCACGCCGCAGCGCTCCATGAGCGCCGAGAGCGTGGCCCGGTCGGCCTCTATCTCGCCGCGTAGCCCTTCGAGATGGGCGGCCAGGGGGGTGCCCGGGTTGTTCTCGGCCAGCCTCTCGACCAGCTCGATCGCGGCCGCCGACGCGGCCAGGTGGTCGTTGAGGTAGACGTCCAGCGGTTCGTTCTCCGGCATGGGGCCGAGGTTAGGTGACGGCGTACGGGCCAGACTTCGGCATGGACCGTCACCAGTGGAACGAGCGCTACGCCGCCCAGCCCATCCTGTGGAACGTCGATCCCTCGCCGTTCCTCAGCGGCGAGGTGGGCGACCGGCCGCCTGGCCGGGCCCTCGACCTGGGCGCGGGTGAGGGCCGGACGGCGCTGTGGCTTGCACACCACGGGTGGACGGTGACCGCCGTCGACTTCTCCGACGTGGCCCTCGAGCGCGGCCGTCAGCGGGCCGAGGCGGCCGGTGTCGCCGGCGCCGTCGAGTGGGTGTGCGCCGACCTGGTCGACTTCGACCCCACGGGCGCCACCTACGACCTCGTCCTCATGATGTTCGTCCACCTGCCGCCGCCGCGGCGCCGGCGCCTCCTGCAACTGGCGGCGGCGACGCTCGCCCCGGGCGGGCTCGTCCTGGTCGCCGGGTACGACAGCACCAACCCCGACGGCGCAGGCGGCCCCCGCGACCCCGAGATCCTGTTCACCCCCGAGGGTGTCGCCGCCGACCTGGAGGGGCTCCGGATCGAGCGGGCCGAGCGGGTCCGGGTAGGGGACGCGGTCGACACCGTCGTCCGGGGGGTGAAGCAGTGACCGGTTTGCCGCCCGTGCCGCTCGGAGACACCGATCCATGTGGGGGTCGACCTTGATGCCGACGAGGTGAAGGAGGGAGCGCAGGACGCGCTCCAGCGGGCGTCGCGCAGCACGTGCCTCGAGCGCCTGGCCCGCGCCGGGCTCGTCGCCCGTGGACTGCTGTACGGCGTGGTGGCCGTTCTCGCCGTGCGCGTGGCCCAGGGTCACCAGTCGGTCCAGCCCGACAAGCAGGGCGCCCTGCAGGCCGTGGTGCGCCAGCCCCTCGGCCGGGTGCTCGTCCTCCTCCTGGCCGTCGGCTTCGCCGGGTACGCGGCCTGGCGGTTCGTCGAGGCCGCCGTCGGCCCGCCCGACGAGCCCGACGGGCGCAAGGCCAGGTTCAAGCGGGTGGGCTACGCCGCCCGGGGGGTGCTGTACACGTTCTTCTCGGCCAGCGCCCTCAAGCTGTTCATCTGGTCCAAGAACGCGGCCATGGACGAGAACCCCGAGGTGGACTGGACGGCCCGGGTGCTCGACTGGCCCGGCGGCACGTGGCTCGTCCAGGCCGTGGGACTGGGGATCATCGGGGCCGGGCTGTACATCGGCTGGCGAGGCCTGTCCGGCAAGTTCCGCAAGCGACTCAAGGCGCTCGAGATGGGCAAGGCCGAGCGCCGGTGGGTCAGGGGCATCGGGACGGTGGGCAACGTGGCCCGCATGCTGGTGACCCTGGTCGTCGGCGTGCTCCTCATCGCCGCCGCCCGCCACCACGACCCCGGCCAGGCCGTGGGCATCGACGGGGCGCTCAAGCGCCTGGCCGACCGTTCGTACGGCCCGTTGCTGCTGGTGCTCGTGGCCGCCGGCCTGGCCGCCTACGGCGTGTACTCCTTGGCCGAGGCCCGCTACCGCCGAGTCGCCGGGCATTGAGGCGGACGCCGAGACCGAGGTCGACCAGCGGCGCCCTCCTCCTCCTCGGTCGCTCCGCCGACAACGCCAAACTGTGGTTCGGGGTGGCCGCCGGGCTGGCCGTCAGCGGTGGCCGGTTCCGCCGGCGGGCGGCCACGCGGGGCCTGTTCGCCGCCGGGTTGGCCTCGGCAGTGGCCAACGGGCCGGTGAAGCTGGCCTTCCGCCGGCGCCGGCCGGCCATGGGGCGGTTGACCAGCCGCCTTCCGGGCGTCCCCAGCCCGAAGACGTCGTCCTTCCCGTCCGGGCACACGGCGACCGGCTTCGCCTTCGCCGTCGGTGCCAGCCAGGAGGTGCCTGCCCTCGCCGGGCCGCTGGTCGGGCTGGCCGCCCTGGTCGGCTACTCCCGGATCCACGCCGGCGCCCACTACCCGTCCGACGCCGCCGCCGGTGCCGCGCTCGGTGCGGGGGCGGCGCTGCTGACCAGGCGCCTGTGGCCGGTGGCCCCCCACGAACCGGCCCACGTCCGCACCGCCCTGACCCCCGCCGACGTGGAGGCTTCGCCGGGCGGTGGGGGCCTGGTGGTCGTGGTCAACCCCTCGGCCGGCTCCAGCGGGCGGGCGGCCGAGGAGGTGCGGGCCGAGCTGCCCGACGCCGAAGTGGTCGAGCTCGAGGACGGCTCCGACCTGCCGGCCGCCCTGGCCGAGGCCGCCCAACGGGGCTGCGCCATCGGTGTCGCCGGGGGGGACGGGTCGGTGAACACGGCGGCTGCCGTCGCGGCCGAGAGCGGCAAGCCCCTGTTCGTGGTCCCCGGGGGGACGCTCAACCACTTCGCCTACGCCCTGGGGCTGGAGACGATCGCCGACGCGGCCCGGGCGGTGCGGGACGGCCGGGCCGTCGCCGTGGACCGGGCGACGATCGACGGCCACACCTTCGTCAACACGGCCAGCATCGGGAGCTACGTCGACCTGGTCGACGCCCGCCAGAAGCTGGAGAGCAGGATCGGCAAGTGGCCGGCGGTCGTCGTCGCCCTCTTCCGGGTGCTGCGCGTGGCCGACCCGGTCGAGCTCGAGATCGACGGGGTGCGCCGGCGGATCTGGATGGTGTTCGTCGGCAACTGCCGCTACCACCCGGCCGGCTTCGCCCCGAGCTGGCGCGAGCGCCTGGACGACGGCCAGCTCGACGTCCGCATCGTCGACGGCTCCCAGCCCTGGTCGCGGGTCCGGCTGCTGCTGTCGGTGGTGACCGGTCGGCTGGGCCGGTGCGGGGCGTACGAGCAGCGGTACGTCCGCAGCCTGGAGGTCAAGTCGCTGGACGGGCGGTTGCGCCTGGCCCGCGACGGCGAGACGTTCGACGGGCCGGAGGAGTTCAGCATCTCGAAGTCCGACGACCCCCTGCTGGTCTACGTCCCCGCGCCGTGACCGAGGTCCTGCGTCGCCGGCTGGACCCCGACGGCCGCTACGGCCTGCGGGTCACCCTGTTCGCGGTGGCGTTCCTGCTCGTCGCCGTCCCCTTCGGGCTCCTCCTCGACCAGGTCCAGCGCAGCGGGCCGCTCGTCCGGCTCGACACGTCGGCGGCCCGGAACCTGCACGAATGGGTCCGCCACTCCGACGACCTCGTCCGTGAGCTCAAGATCCTGACCTTCTTCGGGTCGCCGCTGTGGTTCTACCTGATCGTGATCCCGGCCGTCGTGTGGGTCTGGCGACGGGGTCATCCCCGCCTGGCCGTCTTCCTGGTGGTCACGACCCTCGGCGGGGGCCTGCTCGACACCCTCGTCAAGGAGGCGGTCGGCCGCCCCCGCCCGCCCCTCGTCGACCCCGTGGCCACCGCCCGCGGCAAGAGCTTCCCGTCGGGCCACGCCATGTCGTCGACCGTCGTCTACGGGTCGTTGCTCCTCGTGTTCCTGCCCGCCATCGGTCGCCGGTACCGGCCAGTCGTGGTGGCGGGCGCGGCCGTGCTGGTCGGGGCCATCGGCTTCTCGCGCCTGGCCCTCGGGGTCCACTACATCACCGACGTCATCGGCGGCATCGTCCTGGGGCTGGCCTGGCTGGCGGCGTCGACCGCGGCGTTCAGCACGTGGCGGGTCGAGCGGGGGCGGGCGCCCGTCGACGTGGGGGAGGGGCTGGAGCCGGAGGCGGTCGAGGACCTGGTCTGACGCCGCTCGGTCACGGGCGGAGGTGCACGGCCAGCCAGCTCGTGCCCGGCGCGGTCTCGAGCACGGCGTGGGGGACCCCGGACGGGAGGAAGAGCCACTCCGAGGGGCCGAGGGCCACCCGCTCGCCGTCGACGTCGAGCACGGCGCCCCCGGCCAGCACCACGACCCACTCGTCGTGGTCCTGGACGTAGGCCTGCGGTGCGCCGGCACGCCCGCTGAGGATCTGCTCGACGTCGAGGTTGCGGAGGCCGAGGATCTTCTCGAACCGCTCACCCTCGACCGGTGCCTCGGCGGGCGGGAGCAGGGCGCCGCGGCGCCAAGTTCGGGGAATCGGTACTAGAAGGTGTCGTACTCCCGGACCACCCGCCGCCGTCTGCGACCACCGTAATACCGGGGCCGGATGGCACCGACCAGCAGGACGACGAGGAGGACGACAAGCAGCAGGGTGAGCATGAAACAATCGTTCCCTCGATTGGTCCGATGGAACCGTCGCGCCTGGCGTTTCATCCTCAATGAGGGCGGGTAATGAAGGCGCACGGTTGAAACCTCAGCCCCGCATCTCTGGCTGGGGCTGGTACTCGGCGGGGATGCGGTATGCACCCATCGAGTACAAGGGAGATCGCTCCATGCGCAAGGCAATCACCTCTGCGTCCATCGCCGTCCTGCTGACGCTCGGCGTCGGCGGCACCGCGGCATCGGCCCAGACGGGCGGCAACACCGGCAACACCACCACCGAGCAGACCGACGACGGCGACAGCGGCCGCTGGGGACTGGCGGGGCTTCTGGGTCTCGCCGGCCTGGCCGGCCTCGCCCGCCGGGACCGCCGCGACCGCACCGACTACCCGGGCGCCCGCTCCGCCACCACTCACTGATCCACGACCGGTCCGCCACAACCCCTCCTCGTGCGGAGGGGTTGTGGCGCGTCCGGATGAAAAAAGTGGAACCCGGAGGTATGCTGACGCGGAGCCGGCCGTGCCATAGATTTTCGACACACGGGAACACGCGCTGCTCATTCGCCAGGAGCGCCATGTCCCAATACAGCGATATCCCGTCGGACCTGTCCTCCGACCGGCCTTCGTCCGGCGAGACCGTTATCGGATCCTTGCTGGAGAGCGGGCACCGCCTGGCGCCAGACAGCGTGGCACCGGTCGTCGCCCGGCATCTCGCCTCCCTGGGCATGACCGACGCGTGCCTGTACGTCGTCGACCTGGCCCAACGCCTCCTCGTCCCGATCTCGGAAGGCCAGCCGCTGGACATCGACGCCACCCTCGCGGGGGTGGTCTTCCGCACGCAGGAGGTCCGCCAGGAGCCGGCGCCGGGAGGAGACGCGATCCGGCTGTGGATCCCGATGATGGACGGTGCCGACCGCGTCGGTGTGCTCGCCGTCACCGTCGCCGATGCCGATCCGGTGACGGTCGACCGTGGTCGCCACATCGCCTCGATCGCCGCCTCGCTGGTCGTGTCCAAGAGCGTCTTCGGGGACAACCTGATCCTCGCCCGGCGCCTCCGGCACACCCATCTCGCGGCCGAGATGCGGTGGTCCATGCTGCCCCCGCTGACGTTCACCGACGACCGCGTCGCCGTCGCCGGCATGCTCGAGCCGGCCTACGAGATCGCCGGCGACGCGTTCGACTACGCCGTCAACGGCGACCTGGCCCACCTGGCGATCATCGACGCCATGGGCCACGGCCTGGAAGCCAGCCGGATGGCCAACCTCGCCGTCGGGAGCTACCGGCACAGCCGCCGGCACGGCCTCGATCTCGTCGACACCTTCAGGGCCATGGACGCGGTGGTGGCCGAGCAGTTCGGGCTCGAGCGCTTCGTCACCGGGCAGCTGGCCCGGCTCGACCTCGCCTCCGGGGTCCTGCGCTGGGTCAACGCCGGTCACCCCCGCCCCTTGCTGCTGCGCAACGGCCGGCCCATCGAGGACCTGGCCTGCGAGACCTCGCTGCCGCTGGGGCTGGGGTCGGTGCCCGCCGAGGTGGCCGAGGTGGCGCTCGAACGGGACGACTCCGTGCTGTTCCTGACCGACGGGGTCGTCGAGGCCCGTTCGCCGGACGGCGACCTCTTCGGGCGATCCCGGCTCAGCCGGCTGTGGGCCGAGGTCGCCGCCCAGGGCGACGTACCCGCCGAGGTCATGCGCCGGCTCTGCCACAGCGTGCTGGACCACCAGAAGGGCAAGCTGCAGGACGACGCCACCCTCCTGCTCGTCGTCTGGACGGGGGCGGCGCCGGACTGACCGGCGTCAGCGCTGGGCGCCATCCTCCTTGGTCATGATCGGCGTCCCCTGCCGGCCGCGGACGAACCAGAAGAAGGAGGCGAAGATGACCGCCATCCCCACGGGGATCAGCCAGTAGACCTCGGCCGACGTCCCCACCAGGGTGACGGCCAGCCCGAGGAGGCCGAGGAGCAGGTACGGAATCATGGACCGCGCCCTACCCATGTCGTCGTCGCACAATCACCCGATGGGTAGGAAGGGGCCATGACCGACCAGACCCCCATCGGCGACAACACCGCGAAGGACCCCGACGAGTGGGTCACGGGCGACGAGGCCATGACCGCCGCCCAGGCGTCCTACCTGCGCACCCTGTCCCAGGAGGCCAACGAGCCGTTCGACGAGAACCTGACCAAGGCCGAGGCGTCCAAGCGCATCGACGAGCTGCAGGAGAAGACCGGGCGGGGCAAGCCGACGTAGGGAGGAGAGGCGGTCCTCCTGCGAGCCATCTGGGCAACCTGCACGTCACACGAAACGGCGAGGAGGACCGCGGGCTCATGGTAGCGCCCGCTCGTGGCTAGTCGTCCGGGGTCTCGTTCCACCGTTCGACGACCGCCGTCTCCCGCTCCCAGCCGAGCACGGAGATCGAGGCGGTGGAGAGGGCGAGCAGGCGGCCGTGGTCCGGCGGCAGGCCCAGCCACCGGGCGGCGAGCACGCGGAGCACGTGGCCGTGGGCGAACAGGGCCACGTCACCGTCGGCCTGGCGGGCGCCCTCGATGACCCGGTCGGCCCGCCGGCCCACCTCACCCACCGTCTCGCCGCCCGGGACGCCGTGGATCCAGAGCCCCCACCCCGGGCGTTCCTCCCGGATGTCGGCCGTGCGCCGGCCCTCGTACTCCCCGTAGTCCCACTCGCGAAGGTCGTCGGTGATCTCGACCCTGTCGCCCATGCCGGCCAGGCGACACGTGTCGAGGGCCCGGGCCAGCGGGCTGGAGAGCACCCGCGCGAAGCGCCAGCGGGAGAGTCGGGCGCCGAGGGCCTCGGCCTGCACCCGGCCCTCGTCCGTGAGAGGGATGTCGGTGCGGCCCGTGTGCTGGCCGGACACGCTCCACTCGGTCTGACCGTGGCGGACGAGGACGACCTCGTGCGCGCTCACGAGGTCTTCCGGGCCTGCCGGTAGCGGCTGATCAGCGCGTTGGTCGAGCTGTCGTGGGACGGCTTCTCGCCGTCGTCCGAGGCCAGCTCGCCCACGATGCGGTCGGCCAGGACCTTGCCCAGCTCCACGCCCCACTGGTCGAAGGAGTTGACGTCCCAGATCGTCCCCTGGGTGAGCACCTTGTGCTCGTAGAGGGCCACCAGCTGGCCGAGCACGGCCGGGGTGAGCCTGGCGGCGAGGACGGTGTTGGTCGGCCGGTTGCCGGGGAACGTCCGGTGGGGGACCAGCTCGTCCGGCACCCCCTCGGCCTGCACCTCCTCGGGCGTCTTGCCGAAGGCCAGGGCCTCGGTCTGGGCGAAGAGGTTGGCCATGAGCAGGTCGTGGTGGCCGTCCAGGTCGTGGTTGGGGGTGAGGAAGCCGATGAAGTCGCAGGGGACGAGGACCGTCCCCTGGTGCAGCAACTGAAAGAAGGCGTGCTGGCCGTTGGTCCCCGGCTGGCCCCAGACCACGGGGCCGGTCTGCCACTGGACCTCCGTACCCTGGCGGTCCACCGACTTGCCGTTGCTCTCCATGTCGAGCTGCTGCAGGTAGGCCGGAAAGCGGGCCAGGTACTCGCTGTAGGGCAGGACGGCGTGGGTCTCGGCCCCGAAGAAGTTGGCGTGCCAGACGCCCAGGAGGCCGAGCAGCACGGGCAGGTTCCGCTCGAACGGGGTGGTGCGAAAGTGCTCGTCCATGGTGTGGAAGCCGGCGAGCATCTCGCGGAAGGCGTCCGGGCCGATGGCGACCATGAGCGAGAGCCCGATGGCCGAGTCGTAGGAGTACCGCCCGCCCACCCAGTCCCAGAATTCGAACATGTTGGCCCGGTCGATCCCGAACTCGGCCACCCGGCCGGCGTTGGTGGAGACGGCGACGAAGTGCCGGCTGACCGCGTCGTCGCCCAGGGCGGCGGTGACCCAGGACCGGGCCGAGCGGGCGTTGGTCAGCGTCTCGACCGTGCCGAAGGTCTTGGACGAGACGACGAAGAGCGTCTCGGCCGGGTCGAGGTCGTGGGTCGCCTCCCAGACAGCCGTGCCGTCGACGTTGGAGACGAAGCGGAACGTCATCGACCGGTCGGAGTAGTCCCGCAGGGCCTCGTACGCCATGGCCGGCCCGAGGTCGGAGCCGCCGATGCCGACGTTGACCACGTTGCGGATGCGCTTTCCCGTGGCGCCGGTCCACTGTCCCGACCGGACCTGCTCGGAGAAGGCGGCCATGCGGTCGAGCACGGCGTGGACGTCTGCCACCACGTCCTGGCCGTCGACCACCAGCGAGGCGTCCCGGGGCAGGCGCAGGGCCACGTGGAGCACGGCTCGGTCCTCGGTGACGTTGATGTGGCGCCCGGCGAACATGTCGTCGATGCGCTGGCGCAGGCCGGCCCGCTCGGCGACGGCCACGAGCAGGGAGATGGTCTCGGCCGTCACCATGTTCTTGGAGAAGTCGAGGTACAGGTCGCCCGCCTCGGCCGTCAGCGCCTCCCCCCGGGCGGGGTCCTCGGCGAAGAGCTGTCGTAGATCCGTCCAGCCGATCTGGCGGCGATGGTTCAGCAGGGCGCCCCACTCGGGCGTACGGGTGATCGGGGTGGGGGGCATGGAGGGGAGGCTACGTCGGCGCGGGGTGGCGGGTTGCCTACGATGCGCCTTCTGACCGAACGACTTCTCGTGATCGGCGCCGATGCGGCGGGGATGAGCGCCGCGGCCCAGGCCCGGCGCCTCCGGGAGCCGGACGACCTGGACATCGTCGCCTTCGACCGCGGCAACTTCTCGTCGTACTCGGCCTGCGGCATCCCGTACTACGTCGGCAGGGTGGTGGACGACGTCGACGACCTCGTCGTGCGGACGCCGGAGGTCTTCGCCGAGAAGCACTCCATCGAGGTCCACGTCAGGCACGAGGTGGTCGAGGTGGATCTCGAGCGGGGGGTGGCGTCGGTGCACCACCGCGACGGCGGTCACCGGCGCGAGGAGGGCTTCGACGTCCTCATGGTCGCCACCGGGGCGGTCCCCATGCGGCCGCCCCTCCCCGGGGCCGACGCCGCCGGCGTGTTCGGGGTCCAGACCCTCGACGACGGGCTGGCGGTGCGGGCCTTCGTCGACGACCGCGAGCCCCGCCGGGCGGTGATCGTCGGTGGCGGCTACGTGGGGCTGGAGATGGCCGAGGCGTTCTGCGGGCTCGGCCTGGAGACCCACCTGGTCGATGCCGCCCCCCAGCCCATGACCGGGCTCGACCCCGACATGGGCGAGCTGGTGGCCGAGGAGCTGCGGAAGTTCGGGACCGTCCTGCACCTCGGCCAGCCGGTCACCGGCTTCGAGACGGCGGACGACGGGCGGGTGGCCGCGGTCGCCACCGAGGGCGTGGCCATCCCGGCCGACGTCGTCGTCCTCGGGCTCGGGGTGAAGCCCGAGGCCTCGGTCGCCGAGGCGGCCGGCGTCGGCCTCGGCCCCTCCGGCGGGATCGCCGTCGACCGGCGCATGCGAACGTCGCACCCGGCCGTCTGGGCCGCGGGTGACTGCGCCGAGAAGCACCACCGCGTGTCCGGCCGCCCGGTCACCGTTGCCCTGGGGACCCACGCCAACAAGGAGGGGCGGGTCGCCGGCGTCAACCTGGGCGGGGGCTACGCCACCTTCCCGGGGGTCATCGGTACGGCCGCGACCAAGGTCGGCGCCCTGGAGGTGGCCCGCACCGGCTTGAACGAGGCGGAGGCCGCCGAGGCCGGGTTCCTGACCGAGGCCACGGTGTCGGAGTCGACCACCCGGGCCGGCTACTTCCCCGGCTCCGCCCCCATGACGTCGAAGCTGGTCGTGGAGCAGGGCACGGGCCGGCTCCTGGGCGCCCAGATCGTGGGCCGCGAGGGGTCGGGCAAGCGCATCGACTCCTTCGCCCTCGCCGTGTGGAACGGGATGACCGTCGGGGACCTGCTCGGCGTCGACCTCTCCTACGCCCCGCCGTACTCGCCGGTGTGGGACCCGGTGCTCGCCGCCGCCCGCCGGGCCTACGAGCGCCGGGCCCGGTGACCGCCGGCGCCCGGTGGCGGGCGGCCCTCGAGGAGCTGGCCGTGCCCGAGGCCGTCCGCCAGGCCGCCCCGGACCCGAACTGGACCCTCGAGCCGCAGCGCTTCCGCTGGAAGCCCGAGGAGGACGCCAAGGCTCCCGTGCGCCCGTCGCGGCGGCGCGCCCTCGAGGCGCTCCCCGAAGGAGGGTCGGTCCTCGACGTCGGGGTGGGCGGCGGGGCGTCCAGCCTCGGGCTGGTGCCCAAGGCCGCGCTCATCGTCGGCGTCGACCGCCTGCCCGACATGCTCGAGTCGTTCGAGGAGAGCGCCCGCGACATGGGCGTCGCCGTCCGTTCGGTGCTCGGGACATGGCCGGACGTGGCCGACCAGGTCGAGCCCGCCGACGTCGCCGTGTGCCACCACGCCGTCTACGGCGTGGGCGAGATCGAGGAGTTCGTGACCGCGCTGACCGAGCGGGCGCGCCGCCGGGTCGTGCTCGAGCTGTCCGAGCACACGCCGCTCGCCGCCCTGAACCCGCTCTGGAAGACCCTGCACGGCATCGATCGCCCGGACTTCCGGGTCGCCGACGCCGCCCACGAGGTCCTCGTCTCCATGGGTCTCGCCGTGGAACGGGAGGACGTCGTCCTGCCCCCCCGGGCCCAGGAGGTCACACCGGAGACCGTCGCCTTCGCCCGCCGCCGCCTCTACGTGGGACCGGAGCGAGACCCCGAGATCGAGGCCTTCCTGCGGGCCCGGGAGCCCGTCGAGCAGCGGGTGGTCGCCCTCTGGTGGCCCGGTGCCGCGTAGGGGTCAGCCCATGACGTCGAGGAGCCGGGCCTCGTAGCCGTCGGCGAGCGCGGTCAGCGCCTCCACGCAGTCGCCGTCGAACGAGGACCCGTGCATGAGGGCGAGGGTCGTGGGGGCCAGCTCGGCCAGCTTGCGGATGGTCGGGGCCGTGGCCGGCGTCAGCGCCGTGGCCTTGAACAGGTCCTCGGCGACGAAGGCCCGCTCGACGACGTCGTCGTCGCGCATGGGGGGGCCGCTGCCGACGTGGGTGAACAGGTCGCCGGCCAGCAACGTCCCCGTCACCTCCTCCCACAGGAGGCCGGCGTCCCACCCGTGGGGGACGTGAGGCGTGGCGATGTACCTGAGGCGCTTGCCGCCGATGTCGATCACCTCGCCGTCCGGCCACACCTGGGGTGTCCGGTTGGCCAGGTCGGCCACCGACACGTCGGCCGCGATCTCCCCGACGATCAGCGTGGCGTCGGGGGCGGCGTGGAGCCACTGGTTCATCGAACCGCACTCGTCCGACTCCACGTGGCCGAAGGAGATCCAGCGGACGCGGTCGACCGCCATCACCCGCTCGGCCGCCTCGAGGATCTCGGGGAACATCTTGCGGGGCCCGCAGTGGAACAACAGGGGGTCCTCGCCGTCGAGGAGGAACTGGTTGAACGTGAAGCCGCCGGGGGAGGCGTCGGCCACGTACGTGCAGATCCGGTAGAGCCCCTCGGCGATCTCGTCGACAGCGGTCTTCATGCCGGTCAGGGTAGAGCCGATCGTCCGGGTTCCGGGGCTACCGTCGGGGCATGGCCGAGGAGGGGGTGGTGCTGGAGGCGGCGGGGCACGCAGTCGTCATCAGCCACCCGGACAAGGTGTTCTTCCCGGAGCGGGGCGAGACCAAGCTCGACCTGGCCCGGTACTACGAGGCCGTGGCCGAGCCGTTGCTGTCGGCCATCGGCGGCCGGCCCGTCCTGCTGCAGCGCTTCCCCAACGGAGCGGGCAAGCAGTCGTTCTTCCAGAAGCGGGTGCCGGAGTCGCGGCCCCAGTGGCTGCAGACGGCCGTGGTCAGCACCCCGAACGGCACCACCTCAGACGCCCTGGTGGTGGCCGACCTGGCCCACGTCTGGTGGGCGGTCAACATGGCGTGCCTGGGCTTCCACGTGTGGCCGACCCGCGCGTCTGACCTGGAGCACGCCGACGAGCTGCGGATCGACCTCGATCCCACGCCGGGGGTGACGTTCCCGATGGTGCAGGAGGCGGCGGTCGAGGTCCGCACCCTGCTCGACGAGCTCGGCGTGGTCGGCATGCCCAAGACGACCGGGAACCGCGGCATCCACGTCTACGTCCGCCTGCAGCCGAGGTGGACGTCGTACGAGGTCCGGGCGGCCGCCGTCGCCGTGGCTCGCGAGCTGGAGCGGCGCCGGCCCGACCTGGTCACCGCGGCCTGGTGGAAGGAGGAGCGCGGGACCAGGGTCTTCGTCGACTTCAACCAGAACGCCCCCCACAAGACGATCTTCGGCGCCTGGTGCGTGCGGGCCCGCCCCGGGGCCCAGGTGTCGACGCCGTTCCGGTGGGAGGAGCTGGAGGCGATCGTGCCGGACGAGCTGACCATGGCCACCGTGCCCGGGCGGGTGGCCGAGGCGGGCGACCCGTGGGCGCCCATGGCCGCCGACCCGCAGTCGCTGGAGCCTTTCCTGGAGATTGACGCCCGCGACAAGGCCGCCGGCCTGCTCGACGCCCCCTGGCCGCCCGTCTACCCGAAGATGCCCGGCGAGCCGCCCCGCGTGGCGCCCAGTCGCGCCAAGAAGACATGAGCGAGGTGGTCGAGCTGGAGCCGACGGCCATGGCCGCCGGCGGCTCGGCCCTGGCCCGCCACGCCGACGGAAGGGTGGTCTTCGTGGACGGGGCCCTGCCGGGGGAGCGGGTGCGGGCCCGTCTCACCGATGTCCGGCGGGACTTCGCCCGGGCCGTGACCCTCGACGTCGTCGAGCCCTCGCCCGACCGTGTCGCCCCGCCGTGCCCGGCCCTGGCCGCGGGGTGTGGCGGGTGCACGTGGCAGCACGTGTCGCCGGCCGCCCAGGTCCGGCTGAAGGGAGAGGTCGTCGTCGACGCCCTGCGCCGGATCGCCCGGGTCGCGGACCCGCCCGTGCCGCACCCAGTGTCGACGGCGGGACGGCCGCTGCGGACCACGGCCCGGCTGGCGGTGTCGGCCGACGGACGGGCCGGCCACCGGCCGCGCCGAGGGACGGGAGCGGTCGAGACCGACGCCTGCCTGGCCGCCCACCCCCTCCTCGAGGAGCTGGTCGTCGCCGGGCGGTACCCGGGTGCCAGCGACGCGCTGCTGCGGGTTTCGGTGGCGACCGGCGAGCGGCTGGTGCAGGTCGACCGTGGGTGGCAGCGGGCACGCGTGCCCGCGGGCGTGACCGTGGTCGACAAGCGCCGCGCCAGGGACGCGTTCGTGCACGAGACGGTGGCCGGCCGGCGGTTCCGGATCTCGGCCGCGTCCTTCTTCCAGCCGGGACCGGTGGCGGCCGAGGCGCTCGCCGTCGCCGTCGCCGCGGCCGTCGGCGATGCCTTGGACGAGGGCGACCTCCTCGTCGACGCCTACGCCGGCGTGGGGCTGTTCGGGTCGGTGGTTGGCGCGCACCGGCGCGCTCGGGTCGTGGCCGTGGAGAACGACGCCGCCGCCGTCGCTGACGCCCGGGCCAACCTGGCCGACCTCGACGCCCAGGTGGTGGCGTCGCAGGTCGGCCGGTGGCCGGCCCGCCCGGCCTCGGTCGTGGTCGCCGACCCGTCCCGCACCGGGCTCGGCCGCCCGGGCGTCACCGCCCTGGCGGCCTCCGGTGCCCCCCGCCTCGTCCTGGTCAGCTGCGACCCCGCCTCCATGGCCCGGGACGCCGCCCTGCTCGCCGAATCGGGGTACCGCCTGGCCTCGGTGGCCCTGGTCGACGCCTTCCCGCACACCTTCCACGTGGAGACCGTGAGCCGCTTCGACCGCTGACCGCCGGATGATGGCGATCCGGGGCCGGGCGTGGCAGAGTGCGGGAATCCGACGTGGGAGGAGGTTGGGGATGCCTGGAGCAACGGGGCGTCGCTGGCGTGGACCGGTCGTCGTCCTGCTGCCGCTGCTGCTCGCGGTGGCCTGCGGCGGCGGTGACGAGGAGGAGAGCGGGGCGGAGGGAGGCGGGCAGGCCACCAAGGTGGCCAAGATCGGGGTGATCGCGCCCCTGTCAGGCGACCTCACCGCCACCGGGACGGGCATCCGCAACTCCGTCGAGCTGGCCATCCGCCAGGCCAACGAGCAGAACAAGGTCCCGGGCTGGCGCATCGAGCTGGCCGCCGAGGACGACGCGGCCAAGCCCGACGTGGGCGCCCAGGCCGCGGCCAAGCTGGCGTCGGACGCGGCGGTGATCGGCGTGGTGGGCACCTACAACTCGAGCGTCGCCCTGCAGGTGGCACCCGTCCTCGAGCGGGCCAACATCGTCCAGGTCTCGCCGGCCAACACCAACGACACCCTCACCAGGGGCGAGAGCTTCCGGACCAACCCGACGCGCCCCCACAAGAACTACTTCCGCACCGCCACCCTGGACTCGCTCCAGGGCGGGTTCGCGGCCGACTACGCAACCAGGGACCTGAACTTCAGGACGGCAGCGATCATCCACGACAAGAAGGCCTACGGGCAGGGCTTGGCCGACTCGTTCAGGGCCCAGTTCGAGAGGAACGGGGGGCGGGTCGTGGCCACCGAGACCATCAACCCGGGCGACAAGGACTTCGCCGCGGTGCTGACCAAGATCAGGCCTCTCAACCCCGACCTGATCTTCTACGGGGGTGAGTACCCGGAGGGGTCGCTGATCTCCAGCCAGGCCCACGGGGCCCAGGGCATCCGGGCGCCGGTCATGGGCGGCGACGGCATCGTCGACCCGACGTACACCAAGACGGCGGGCAACGCGGCCAACGGTGATTTCGGCACGTCGGTCGGCGCCCCGCCCGAGCAGCTCCCCTCCGCCCGCCAGTTCATCACCGACTACCAGCGGGCCGGCTTCCGCGACCCGTACACGGCCTACGGCGCCCTGGCCTACGACGCGGCCAACGCCATCATCACGACCCTGCCCGCCGCCCTCGGATCGGCCCGCGCCGTCAACGACGAGGTCCGCCGCAAGGTGCTGGACGCGGTGGGCAAGGTCAGCTTCGACGGGGCCAGCGGCCGGGTCGCCTTCGACGCCTTCGGCGACACCGTCACCAAGACGCTGACCATGTACAAGGTCGAGAACGGCGAGTTCAAGCCGGTGAAGAGCGGGGAGTTCCGGGGCTAGCACGCCCTGCCGTGGACAAATGAGGCAGTTCGTCCAGCAGCTGGTCAACGGCACCGTGCTGGGCGCCACCTACGGCCTGATCGCCCTCGGCTACACCATGGTCTACGGGATCATCCAGCTCATCAACTTCGCCCACGGCGAGGTGTTCATGGTGGGCGCCTTCGGGGGGCTCACCGTCTACCGGTACTGGCTGCCCGAGTCGATGACGGGGAACGTGTGGGTGGCCCTCCCGGCCGTCCTCCTGGTCGCCATCGTCGTCGCCGTGGCGGTGGCCGTCCTCATGGAGCGCCTGGCCTACCGCCCGCTGCGCAACGCCCCCCGCCTGGCCCCGCTCATCACCGCCATAGGCGTGTCGATCTTCCTGCAGGAGGCCGTCCGCCTCTTCTACCCGGACGGCCGCCGCCAGCAGCCCTTCCCCCGGCTGATCTCGGAGGGGACCTTCGAGGTGGCCGGCGTCACCGTGGCGTGGGTGTCGGTGTTCGTCGTCGTGGTGGCCGTGGCGCTGATGGTGGCGCTCCAGGTCTTCGTGAAGACGACGAAGACGGGCAAGGCCATGCGGGCCACGTCGCAGGATCCCGAGAGCGCCAAGCTCATGGGGATCGACATCGACCGGGTGATCGTGGTCACCTTCGTCCTCGGGGCCGCGCTGGCCGCCGTGGCCGGAGTCATGCAGGGCATGCGCTTCGCCCAGATCGACTTCCGCATCGGTTTCCTCGCCGGGCTCAAGGCCTTCACCGCCGCCGTCCTGGGTGGGATCGGGAACCTCACCGGGGCCGTGCTCGGCGGGTTCGTGCTGGGCATCGCCGAGGCCCTCGCCACCCAGTACGTGCCCCACGGGTCGTCGTGGAAGGACGTGTGGGCCTTCGTCGTGCTCATCGGCGTGCTGGTGCTGCGCCCCGGCGGCCTGCTCGGCGAGCGGGTGGCGACCCGGGCATGACCGCACGGCGACAGCTCGGCGTCGCCGCGGCTGCGGCGGGGGCGCTGGTCGCCGGCAGCCTGTCGCCGTGGGCGACCTTCGCCGGCTTCCCGGGCAAGATGTCGCTGGGCGGGTTCCCCGGCGGCGCCCGGTTGTTCCCGCTCCTGCTGGCCGCGGGCGCCGTGCTGTTGGTCGTCGACGTCCCGGGCCGGCGACGCGCCGCCCTGGGCGCCGGCATGGGCGCCGTCGGCGTGGTGACCGTCAACGTCGTGGCCCTGGTCGACCAGGGCGGGGATGTCGGCTCTGTGGCCTGGGGCGCGTGGCTGACGCTGGCCGGCGCCGCGTTGCTCACCGCCGCCGCCTACCGGCTGCCCGCGGGCCGGTCCGTCGAGGAGGGCTGGCCGTCCCTCCCCGCACCCGTCGAGCTGGCCGCCGTCGCCGCCGGTGTCCTCGCCGTGCTGGGCGCCGTCGTATGGGGGCTGCGGATCGAGGAGTCCAGCCGCTTCGTGTCCTTCCTCGTCTTCGTCACCTTCACGGTCGTGGCCGCCAACCACCTCGGCCTGTTCTCCTGGCTGTCGGCCCTGTTCGCCCGTCACCAGCGGATCGCCGTGGTGCTCGCCGGGGCGGCGGCGGTGGCCTTCCCGTTCACCCAGCAGGGCAACGCCTACTGGATCCGCGTCTTCGCCTCCATCGGCGTGTTCGCCGCCGCCGCCATCGGCCTCAACGTCGTCGTCGGCCTGGCCGGCCTGCTCGACCTCGGCTATGTGGCCTTCTTCGGCGTGGGCGCCTACGTGGGGGCACTCCTGGCCAACGCCTCCCTGACGACGGTGCACGTGCAGGTGCCCTTCCTCCTCGTCGTCCTGCTCGGCGGGTGCATCGCCGCCGTGTTCGGTGTGATCATCGGGACGCCGACGCTGCGATTGCGCGGGGACTACCTGGCCATCGTCACCCTCGGCTTCGGCGAGATCTTCCGGATCACGGCCAACAACTGGGACGGCCTGACCCGCGGGCCCAACGGCATCTCCGGCGTCCCCGACCTCGCGGTCGGCGGCTTCGACTTCGGCGAGTCCCACGAGGTGTTCGGGGTGACCCTGCCCGGGTTCGCCAACTACTACTTCGTGGAGCTGCTGCTCCTGGCCGCCTGCATCGTGGCCTTCACCCGGCTGAACGACAGCCGCATCGGGCGGGCCTGGGTGGCCATCCGGGAGGACGAGGTGGCCGCCGCGGCCAGCGGCGTCGACACCATCCGCCTCAAGCTGCTGGCCTTCGCCATCGGGGCCTTCCTCGCCGGCGCGGCGGGGACGGTCAACGCCCACGTCACCACCCAGGTGTCCCCCGACTCCTACACCTTCCTGGAGTCGATCCTGCTGGTCGCCGCCGTCGTCCTGGGGGGGATGGGGACGGTGCCCGGCGCCCTCCTCGGGTCGACCGCCCTGTTCGTGCTCCCGGAGAAGCTGCGGGCCTTCCAGGACAAGCGCCTGCTGCTGTTCGGCGCCGCCCTGATCCTCGTCATGCGGTTCCGGCCCGAGGGGCTGGTGCCCAGCCGCCGCCGGCGCCGCGAGCTGCGCGAGGAGGCGCCCGAGGGTGTCCCCGGCCTCCCTGGGGCCACCGGCGCCCCGCCCGGCAGTCCCGTCTCGCCATGAGCCTGCTCGAAGTGCGGGGCGTGACGAAGCGCTTCGAGGGGCTCCTCGCCGTGGACGGCGTCGACCTCGACGTGGACGAGGCGGACATCCTGGGCGTCATCGGTCCCAACGGGGCGGGCAAGACCACCCTCTTCAACTGCATGAGCGGGCTCGAGGTGCCCACCGGCGGCGAGATCCGCTTCCGGGGCAAGGTCCTCTCGGGGCGCCCGGACCGGTTCACGCGCGCCGGCGTGGCCCGGACGTTCCAGAACATCCGCCTGTTCCCCCACATGACGGCCCTGGAGAACGTGCTCGTGGGGCGCCACTGCCGGACACGCGTCGGCGTGGCCGCCGCCATCCTCCGCGGGCCGAAGTTCCACCGGGAGGAGCGCGAGTCGGAGACGAAGGCCCGGGAGCTGCTGGGTTTCGTCGGCCTCGGCCGGGTCGAGGACGCGGTGGCCAGGAACCTGTCCTACGGCGACCAGCGGCGGTTGGAGATCGCCCGGGCCCTGGCCAGCGAGCCGGGCCTGCTCCTCCTCGACGAGCCCCGGGCGGGGATGAACGCCCAGGAGACCAGAGCCACGGCCGACCTGGTGCGCGGCATCCGCGACCGCGGGGTGGCGGTCGCCGTCATCGAGCACGACATGCGGTTCATCTTCGGCCTCTGCGACCGGGTCGCCGTCCTCGTCCAGGGCCGCAAGCTGGTGGAAGGGACGCCCTCGGAGGTGCAGGGCGACCCCCGGGTGATCGAGGCCTACCTGGGTGCTCCCGCCGGCTGATGGCGGCCCTGCTCGAGGTGCGCGACCTGCGTGTCGCCTACGGACAGATCGAGGCTGTCCGGGGGATTGGCTTCGACGTCGACGCCGGCCGGGTGGTCGCCCTCATCGGGAGCAACGGGGCGGGGAAGACCACCACGCTGCGGACGCTCTCCGGCCTGCAGCGAGCCAAGGCGGGCGAGATCCGCTTCGACGGCGAGCGCATCGACCGGCTCCCGGCCCATGAGATCGTGGCCCGGGGGGTGGCCCACGCGCCCGAGGGCCGGCGCCTGTTCGGGCGCATGACCGTGCGGGAGAACCTCGACCTGGGCGCCTACCGGCGGAGCGACGGGGAGGTGGAGGCCGACGTGGCCATGGTCTACCACCTCTTCCCGATCCTGGCCGAGCGCCGGGCCCAGGCCGCGGGCACGCTGTCGGGGGGTGAGCAGCAGATGCTGGCCATCGGCCGGGCCCTGATGAGCCGTCCCCGGCTCCTCATGCTCGACGAGCCGTCCATGGGCCTGTCGCCCCTCGTCATGCGCACCATCTTCTCCACCCTGGCCGAGCTCAAGGAGCGGGGGACGACGCTCCTCCTCGTCGAGCAGAACGCCCAGGCCGCCCTGGCCCTGGCCGACCACGGCCACGTGCTGGAGACCGGCCGCATCGTGCTCTCCGGGACGGCGGCCGACCTGTTGGGCGACGAGAACGTGCGGAAGGCCTACCTCGGCGAGGACTGAGCCGCGGCACGGGCGAGCTGGACGACCTCGTCGTCGCGCAGGCGGCACCCCTGGTCGATCCAGGCCGCGACCTGCCGGCGGCCGACGCGTGCCTCGATGGTCGCCAGCACCTCGGCCAGCCGATCGGTGTCGGCACCGAACGGCGGCGGCGCGGTGTCGCTGGCCCGCAAGGCGCCGTAGAGGACGGCCGCGGGTTCGTCGCGCCCGAGGCGGCCCAGGGTGGTGACGAGAGAGCGGAGCATGGTCCACTGCTGCGTCCAGTTCCCGGCCCGTTCCCACAGGTCGATGACCTCGGGGAAGCGACTGAGGGCATCCTGCGGGTCGTGGTGGCGAGCCCGGAGGGTGGTGGCCGACGTGGCCGCCACGCCGGTCAGGAAGGTGCTGCCGACACCAGCGGCCATGGCCCGGCTCTCCTCCAGCAGGGGGAGCGCCCGCCCGGGGTCGTGGTCGAGCAGCACCTCCCCGAGCGTGTACAGCGCCCATGCCGTGGCGCTGGGGCAGTCGAGCTCCCGGGCCGCGGCCAGGACGGCCTCGGCCTCCTCGACGGCCTCCGCCGTCCGCCCGCCGTAGGCCAGGGCCAGGACGGCCGATATCCGGTTGACGGTGGTCTGGTACGGGTCGCCGCACGCTTCGGCCAGCTCCGCCCCCCGGAGGCTGTGGCCTCGCGCCTCGGCCAGGTCGCCGCTGAACAGGCACGCCGCGGCCAGGCCCTGGAAGGCCAGATGGCCCTCGCGAGCGCCGGCGGCGGCCTCGGCGGCCTCGTGCCCGAGCCGCCGGGCCCCGGCCAGGTCGCCACGGGCCCACGCCCCGGCCGCGGCCGAGCCGAGGACGAGCGGCAGCAACGGGTGACCGGCGGCGCCGGGGAGCCGGGCCGCCCGCTCCGCCCACGTGAACAGCTCGGGGCGCTGCGCCCGGTGGGCGTACCCGTGGAGCGCCGCCGACAGCGCGAGGGCGCGCTCGACGTCGTGGTTGGCCAGGGCCCGGTGGTGGGCGGCGCGCAGGTCGTCGAGCTCGGCGTCGAGGCGCCGCATCCAACGCCCTTCCTGAGCGGTCCGGAGACCTTCGTCGGCGCGCGTGGCCAGGGCGACGAAGAAGTCGGCGTGCCGTTCCCGCCACCGGTGGGACGCCCCCTCCCGGTCCAGCCGTTCGCGTCCGTAGGCGCGCAGCGTCTCGAGGAGCCGGTAGCGGGCGAGCTCGCTGCCACCGGTCAGCGTGACCAGCGACGTGTCCACCAGCTCGGCGAGGAGGTGCGGGACGTCGGCGGGCCCGATCCCTCCGCCGCCGCAGACCTGCTCGGCCGCCTCGAGGGTGAAGCTGCCGGCGAACACCGACAGGCGGTCGAACAGGAGTCGCTGGCCGTCGCCCAGGCGCTCGTACGACCAGTCCACCATGGCCCGCAACGAGCGCTGCCGTGTCGGGGCGCTGCGGGGACCGCGGTCCAGGAGCCGGAAGCGGTCGTCCAGCCGGTCGACCAGGTCGGCGGGGTTCATGACCGCAGCTTGGGCCGCGGCCAACTCGATGGCGAGCGGCACGCCGTCGAGGCGACGGCAGATCTCGGCGATGTGCGCTCGGGCGTCGCCTCCCCCGTCGACGTCGGGGCGCACGGCGAGGGCCCGGTCGTAGAAGAGCTCGACCGCCGCCTCCGGCGACAGGGGGGCGAGGGGCCACACCTGCTCTCCCGCGATGGCCAGGCGTTCCCGGCTGGTGGCCAGCACCGTCACCGTCGGGCAGCCGGCCACGAGCGTGGAGAGCAGCGAGGCGGCGGCGTCGACGACGTGCTCGCAGTTGTCCACGACGAGCAGCATCCTCCTGGTGCGCAGCACGTCGGCCACGCTGGCTTCGACGCTGCGGTCCGAGCGGGGCTGGATCCCGAGGGCGGTGGCCACGGCCGGTCCGACGGCATCGGGTTCGCCCACCGCGGCCAGCTCGCACACGGCCACGCCGTCGGGGAAACGGCCGGCGACTGCGGCCGCCACCTGGAGGGCGAGGCGCGTCTTGCCCACCCCGCCGGGCCCCACGAGGGTGAGGAGGCGGGCCTCGGCCAGGCGGTCGATCACCTCGGCAAGGTCGTCCTGTCGGCCGACGAAGCTGGTGACGGGCGGGACGACGGGCCCGGGTGTGCCGGCCGGCGCCGCGGGCGGAGGCCCCAAGGTCCGGTCGTGGACGAGGATCTTCGACTCGAGGGCCCGGAGCTCGGGGGAGGGATCGAGGCCCAGCTCCTCCGCCAACAAGCGCCGGTAGCGCTCGAAGGCCCTGAGGGCGTCGGGCTGGCGGCCGCCGCGGTACAGGGCGACCATGAGCTGGCTCCACAGCCGCTCCCGCAGGGGGTGCTCGGCGCAGAGCGCCTCGAGCTCGCCCACCACCTCCTCGTGGTGTCCCAGGGCGAGGCGTGCCTCGATGCGCTCCTCGACGGCGACGAGGCGCAGCTCCTCCAGCCGAACCGCATCGGCCACCGCGAATTCCTCGTCCCGGAGCTCCCCGTACGGCGGTCCTCGCCACAGTCCGAGCGCCTCGTCGAGCAGGGCGAGTGCCTCGGCCGGTGCCGCGCCGGCCCGGAGGCGGGACTGTTCGAGGAGCCGTTGGAAGCGCTGGGCGTCGAGCTCGCCGGGCTCGACCCGGAGAAGGTACCCCGATGGTCGGGTCACGAGCCGGTCGCCCGCGGGTCCCATCGCGGCGCGCAGCCGGCTCACGTAGGTCTGCACCGACCGCACCGCGTGCTCCGGCCGGGCTTCCCCCGGCCACAGCGCCTCGGCCACCCGCTCGCTGGGGACGACCTGGTCGGCATGGACGAGCAACAGGGCCAGAAGGGACCGCTCCTTGGCCCGGGTGGGCGTCGCCGTCCGGTTGCCATCGTGCACTTCGACGGGGCCCAGCACGCAGAACTCCATCGCCCTGGCACGGTAGCGAAGGCCTCGTGACGCGGCCACGACACAGCCGTGAAAGGGCCGCCCCTCATGCTGGTGGCGACGACCGGAACAAGGAGGACGAGCGTGAACCACACCAAGCTGCACGAGCTCATCGGCAAGGCGGTGACGGAGATGTCGGTGGCCGAGTCGGCGCCGCTGATCTACATCGGAGACAAGCTCGGGCTGTACCGGGCGATGGCCGGGGCGGGCCCGCTGACCAGCGAGCAGGTGGCGGACAGGACCGGGACGCACGAGCGCTACGTGCGCGAGTGGCTGAACAACCAGGCCGCGGGAGGCATCGTCGAGTACCACGCGGCCGACGGCACCTACCAGCTGAGCGACGAGTCCGCCCACCTCTGGGCCGACGAGGAGTCCCCGGTCTTCGTCGCCGGCCTGTTCGGGGTGATCGCCGCCATGTGGGCAGATGCCGACCGGCTGGCCGACGCCTTCCGCTCCGGTGACGGCATCGCCTGGGGAGACCACGACCACCGCCTGTACCGAGGAGTCCAGCGCTTCTACGCCCCGCTGTACCGAGGGTCGCTCGTCCGGGAGTGGATACCGTCGCTCGACGGGGTGGAGGCCAAGCTGCGCGGGGGGGCCAAGGTGGCCGACGTCGGGTGCGGCTACGGCATCTCCACCGTGCTCCTGGCCCAGGCCTTTCCCCGCTCCACGTTCGTCGGGTTCGACTTGCACCGGGAGTCGATCGAGGCCGCCGAGAAGGCGGCCGCCGAGGCGGGCGTGGCCGACCGGGTGCGCTTCGAGGTGGCCGGCGCTTCCTCCTTCGGGGGCACCGGGTACGACCTGGTCTGCTTCTTCGACTGCCTCCACGACATGGGGGACCCGGTCGGTGCCGCGGCCCACACCCTCAGCACGCTGGCCGAGGACGGGACCCTGATGCTGGTGGAGCCGGCGGCCGGCGACCGCGTGGAGGAGAACCTCAACCCGGTCGGGCGCCTCTACTACGCCGGCTCGACGTTCCTGTGCACGCCCAGCGCGCTGGCCCAGCCCGGCGGGCACAGCCTCGGCGCCCAGGCCGGCCCGGAGCGCCTCGGCCAGGTGCTGGCCGAGGCCGGCTTCTCCCGGCTGCGGGCGACGGTGGCCACCCCGTTCAACGTGGTCCTGGAAGCGCGACCGTGAGCAGTGTCAGCGAGGCCCGGCCGGCCGCCGAGGTGGCGGCCGGGCTGGGCACGGTCCTCGGGGTCTGGGCCCATCCCGACGACGAGGCCTACCTGTCGGGCGGCCTCATGGCCGCAGCGGTCGACGCCGGCGCCCGGGTGGTCTGCGTCACCGCGACCCGCGGGGAGCGGGGCACGCCCGATCCCGAGCGTTGGCCGCCGGAGCGACTCGCGCCCGTGCGGGACGGCGAGCTGGCGGCCTCGCTGGCCGTGCTGGGAGTGACCGACCACCGCCACCTCGGGTACCCGGACGGGGCGTGTGACCGCGTCCCGCCGGGTGCCGCCGTCGCCCGGTTGCGCGAGCTGATCGCCGAGGTCCGCCCCGACACGGTGCTCACCTTCGGGCCCGACGGCATGACCGGCCACCCGGACCACCGCACGGTGTCGGCCTGGACGACCTCCGCCGTGCGCGGCAGCGACCTCGGCGGTGCTCCGCGGCTCCTTTACGCCAGCCACTCCGCGTCGTGGTGCGACCGCTTCGACGCGCTCCATCGTGCTCTGGACCTGTTCCCACCGGGGCTCCCGGTCCCGGTGGGAAATGCCGAGGTGGCCGTCGAGCTGGTCCTTCCCGACGATCTTCTCGACCGCAAGCTGGCCGCGCTTCGTGCCCACGCCAGCCAGGTCGAGCCACTGATCGCGTTGCTCGGTGAAGCCGCGTTCCGGGCCTGGGTGGCCGACGAGTGCTTCCGGTCCGCTTAGCCGGTGAGGATCGCCCGGTGGAGCACGCCGCCGGGCCTCGCGGGGCCGGGCGTGCGCCGGACGGCTCGAGGGGCCTCAGGCCGCCGTGGCGGCGAGAACCTGGGCGATGAGGGTGTCGAGCAGCTCCTGGCCGGGTGGCGGGATGATCGGCCTGCCGGCCAGGTTCCGGACCACGTCGAAGGCCTCGTGGATGGCGTCACCCGTCATGATCGGGCCGTGGGCCGAGGCGACGGCGACGGCGCCGAGTGCCTCGACGTCGTCGACGTGGCGGCGGTACACGGCGGGGTCGAGCCACTGGTGCCAGGGAGAGGCGAGGCTGTTCATGGCCGGCAGGCTCTCCTCGACGAGGTCGCGAGGAAGGTCGCCCACGTCCAAGGCGCCGGGCGTGAGGCATGCGAACGAGTCGACGATCCACATGGCGGCCGTCTTGGAGTCGTAGAGCCCGCGGGTGGCCGGGCCGTCGAAGATGGGCGGCTTGAAGAGGTGCAGGGTGCGGTCGCCGGCGTCGAAGCTGCCACCGGGATCGATCCACCGCATGCGCTCACGGGGCAACGTCGGCTTCTCCAGCTCGAGGCGCTCCACCATGAAGAAGTTGGTGACCAGCGTCGCCTGCGGGCACATCTCGAGGGCGTCGAGCAGTCCGCCGGTGTGGTCGCCGTCGTCGTGGGACAGGAAGATCCACCGCACGTCTCGCGGCTCCACGATCGAGAAGACCTTTTCGAGCCAGAGCTGCCGGTGCACGGGGGCGCCCGTATCCACGATCACCGGCTCGGCGCCCCGGATGACCATGGGTTGACGGGGATGAACACCCCCTCTCCGGCCGGCGCCAGGTTGGGGATCAGCCACGTGTCGGGAGCCACGAGCTGAGGGGCGGTGTCGGGCACAGGGAGTTGCATCGGTCTTCTCCTTTTGGGATGGCTTCGGTTGGACGGGAGCGGTCAGTGGCGAGCGCGCTCGCTCGGATCGCCGGTCGCCACCCCGGTGCGCGGGGTGAGGAGCCGACGAACGGCCACGAGGGCGAGAGCGGTGACGGCGGCGGCCAGAAGCAGCCCGGCGCGATAGCCCGCCACCGCGCTCGTCGGCACGGCAGGCGTCGTGGCTGCTGCGGCGACGGTGGCCAGCATGGTGAGGCCCACGGCCGCCCCGAGCTCCTGCGAGGTGTTCAACAACCCCGACGCCAGCCCTTGCTTGTCCGTCGGCACGTCCGCGGTGCCGGCCACGAAGGTCGGGGCGTAGGCGAAGGCGCTCCCCAAGGCCACCAGGACGAGTGCGGGAAGGACGTCCGCCGCGTAGCTGCCGTCCTGAGGGAGCCGCGCCAGCACGGCCATGCCGAGTGCCGAGAGGGTGAACCCGACCGTCAGGAGGCGCCGCACCCCGACGGTTGCGACGAGCGCGCCGACCCTCGGGGACAGCAGGAGGATCACCAGTGTGATCGGCGCGAAGGCCGCTCCCACGGCGAGGGGCGAGTACCCGAGCACGACCTGCAGGTAGAGCGTGGTGAAGAACAGGGTCCCGCTCAGCATGCCGGCGTTGATGGCGAGCAGCAGGTTGGCCGGGAGCACGTGCCCCACCCGGAGCAGGCCGGTGTCGACCAAGGGCGCCGGATGGCGGCGCTCGGTGCGAGCGAAGGCGCCGAGCAGCACGACCGCCGCCGCCCCCGTCCAGAGGGCACCGGACAGCCCCTGGCCTTCGCCCAGGCGGGTGAGCGACACGATGGCGGCCACGAGGCCGGCGACGAGCAGGCAGGCGCCACGTCCGTCGAGATGTGGCCGTTCCTCGGGGCGGCTCTCCTCGAGGTGCCGGCCCGCGGCGACGAGGGCCAGTACGCCGATCGGGACGTTGACGAGGAAGATGGACCGCCATCCGAAGGCGCCGGTGAGCGAGCCACCGAGCAGCTGGCCGGCGATCGCCCCGCCCGAGCCGACGGCGCCCCAGTAGCCGAGGGCCCGGTTGCGTTCCTCACCCTCGCGGAACGACGCCATCAGCAGTGCCAACGCCGTGGGCGAGACCATCGCCGCACCCACGCCCTGGGCGGCGCGAGACGCGAACAACAGCCACTCCGACGCCGCCAGCCCCGTGGCGAGGGACGCCAGGGTGAACACGGCCAGCCCGGCGAGGAAGAGGCGGCGTCGACCGAAGAGGTCGCCCATCCGTCCGAAGAGGATGAGCAGGCTGCCGAAGGTGAGGGTGTAGCCGACGGCCACGAGCTGGAGGCGGCTGTCGGCGATGTCGAGGTCGGAACGGATGGAGGGGAGGGCCACGTTCACCACGACGACGTCGACGATCAGCATGAACTGCGCCAGGCACAGGATGGCGAGCACCATGCGGCGGGCGGCTCGGCTGTCGGTCGGCGTGCGGGTCGTCCCGCCGGCGACACCACCTCGGTTCCTGGCGTTGTCGATCATGCCGGCAAGATTACTTAATGACTATTCACTAAGTCAAGGGTGTAGTGTGGCCCGGTGGCCGGTCGTCCCCGAACCGTGAGCGACGGAGCGATCTTCGACGCCGTCACCGCGGTGGTGGCCGAAGTGGGGCCGTCGGGATTGACGCTGTCCGCGGTGGCCGACAAGGTGGGGTTGTCGGCCCCGGCGCTGGCCCAGCGGTTCGGGTCGAAGCGGAACCTGTTGGTCGCCTACGCAGCAGCGTCGGCGCAGGGCTTGGAGGGTCTCTTCGACGACGCACGCCGGAGGTCGCCCGATGCCCTCTCCGCGGTCATCGCGGCTCTCGTCGCCTTCTCCGCTTCCGTGGCGACGCGGCGGGCGATGGCCAACAACCTGGCCTTCCTGCACCTCGACCTCACCGACGCCGAGCTCGGCGCACACGCGGCCAGGCAGAGCCGAGCGCTCCGCCGTCGCATCGCCGATCTCCTCCGGGAGGCCCAGGCGAGCGGCGATCTCGGCCCCGTCGACCCGGCGGCTCTGGCCGACACCCTCTACACGACCTACAACGGCGCCCTCGTCACCTGGGCCATCGACGGCCGGGGGACGCTGGCCCGCTGGCTGCGCGAGCGCCTCGACCGGGTCCTCGGGCCACATCTGCCCAAGGGCGAGTGAAGGACCTCGACGGAGAGAAGGGCAGCGCCGACGCCTCGCCCGCATACCGGGCAGTCGAGACGACGGTGAGGACCGCCTCCTACGGGACGGAGGCGCCGCTCACGCGGCCGCGGTGCTCGCCGACCATGGGTGGAAGGCGTTCTTCAGCCCCCGGAGGGGACGCTCGAGGTGGGGGTAGTGGCGGCGGAGGACGGTCAGCATGTTGTTGTCGTCGATCCAGTCGAGACCTGCCTTGGTGTACACCTCGGGGCGGTAGTCGTCGGTGAAGAACCGGTCGCTGTTCAGCCGCCGCGACGCCATGAGCACGAAGATCCGGAAGGCGGTGTCGCTGAAGGCGAACCCCCTCGGCAGGCGCTCGGCGTACATGCCGGGGGTCAGGTCCAGCTTCTCGATGTCGCCGCCGTAGATGCGGCTCAGCTCCTCGGCCCACTGCGGGTTGTCGGTCAGGGAGTGGAAGTCCGTGGCCGGCTCCAGGTGGAGGAGGCGCCGGAACTGGTTGTAGCGGGGGACGCCCAGCTCCCGGGAGCGGAGGATGTCGAGGGCGGCCATGTCCAGGACCTTGCCGTCGGGGCGGATGAACTCCTGCAGGAACCGGGGGAAGTTGTGCAGGCACACCACGCCGGGGTGGAGCCGGCCGAAGGAGTAGAAGAGGTCGGTCATCGAGCGCCGCCCGAGCACTTCGGTGGCGCCCCGCCCGGAGAGGCTGCGCAGGGTGGCCTCCTCCAGGAGGGAGTCGTCCTCGATGGAGCGCAGGGGGAACTCGTCGGGCAGGAGAGGGTGCATGCGGTAGACGGCGACGAACTCCTCGGTCAAGGCGTAGGGGACGTCGTAGTGCTGCGCCTCCGAGCCGGGGATGCCGCTGATGACCTCGCTCTTGCTGATCCGCCCGAGCCAGTTGTGGATCCGTTCCCCGGCCAGTCCCCACCAGTTGGTGCGAAGGGCGAGCACGGTGGTCGGGTGGCTGATGACGGCGGGCGTCCACTCGACGGTGTGGATCTTGGCCACCAAGGCGGCGTTGACCAGGCGGGCGTGGTCGAACAGCTCGTCATCGGTGAACGCCGGGTATCGGGCCTTGAGGTGGTCGCAGATGGCGTTGTGCTCCAGGGTGAACAGCGTGTGCAGCATGGCCAGGCCGAGCCAGAAGCCCGGGACGAGGACGGGGTCGATGTCCGGGTCGGTGGGGTAGGGGATGAGCCCCGCGGGCGTCACGTGGAGCTTGCCGTCGACCCCGGTCCGGATCAGGTCCCGAAACTTCTTGTTGCTGCCGTAGATGCTCGACAGATCCCACCAGTGCGTCTCGGTGTTCACGTACGTGGGGGGCAGGTCGCTCGGCCCGGGCGGGCGCGTGGGGTCCGGACGGGTACGGGGGATGGTCATTGGTCGCTGCTGCCACGTGTCGTCCGGCTCCAGGGGGATCTCGATGGGGTCGTCGTGGGGGCTCTTGCCGTGGCTGAACCAGTCCCGGATCATGAACTGGAGCCAGCTGGCGCACAAGGCGTTGGCCGCGGTGGCCGGGACGAACTGGGTGCGCGTCATCACCGCCCGGCTCACCTCCCGGGGGCTGGGCGTGAGCAGGTCGGCCCCGGTCTCGGGGAAGGTGTGCTCGAGGGGGACGTTTCGCCCGAAGCGCGACTCGGCCATCCCCATGGCCGGGCTCTCCAGGTCGTTGTACGTCCCGTCCTCGGTTCGCCGGGTCAGCACGCTCCCGTCGTAGGGGTCGATCGGCGGGGTGTTGATGGCCGGCTGGCCGGTCGTGTCGAACAGGTTCTTGCGGCGCAGGACGTCGCGGTTGCCGATGAGGACGAGGATCCCGAGCGGGACGGGCAGCTTGTCCCAGCCCCAGCGGTGGTCGACGGCGGTGGAGACCCGGTCGTAGACGTTCCAGAAGAGGGTGTCGTGGTACCCCTTGTTCACGGGTGTGGGGGCCTGGCGCCTCTTCCACCACATGGCGATCGGCACACCGACCGTGATGGCCCGGGTCGTGCGCTTGAGCAGACGCTTCATGTGTCCCCTGTCCTCTCGTGAGCGGTCAGTGCGAGCCGACCTCCCCGACCCGGGGAACCTCCTGGGTCTGAGCGGCCGTGTGGAGCAGCGACTCGGTGTACCTCTTGGTCATGATCCAGGTGGCGAGGACCAGCGCCACGTTGGCGCCGACCACGACACCGATCTCCCAGCGCGCCGGCACGTGGACGGGCACGTCGTCGCCCGGCACGTCGGCGAAGAGGATCTGCCGGTGGTAGACGGCGAGGAAGCTCAACCCGTAGAGGGCGGTGATCACCGCCCAGTTGAGCCTGGGCGCCCAGGGCCGGGCCGCCAGCTTCTCGGGCGTGTCGTACAGCCGCTGAAGGGCCCGGCGGGGGCCGACGTCGAGGTAGCGGTAGGCGACGATCCACCAGAGCAGGAGGTAGTAGCGGAACCAGCTGACCGCCATGGCGGCCACGACCACGTGGGCGGCGTACTCGAAGAAGTTCCGGAAGACGACCCAGCGCCCGATGAGCTTGCCGAACGACTGCGGGTTGCGGTTGAGGTAGGTGGCCAGCGGGAGCGACGACGAGAGCAGGGCGACGCGTCCTCCCCAGTACCAGAGCGTGCTCTTGTTGGCCACCGCCCACGGCCCGATCACGAACAGGTCCAGTGACACCACGACGATGTGCAGGGTGAACAGCCGGATGGCGGCCCGGTTGGCGAACAGCGGGTTGAGCAGCTCCTGCGGACGCCGTCGGGCCTGGAAGATCTGGCGCACGCCGACGCCGAACCCCCAGGCGAGCAGGCCGGAATAGACCACCGTGACCAAGAGCTTCATCGCCGGATCTCCTGCACCGCCGGGTCGGGCACGGGCCCGACGCTAGCGCCGGAGGATCAGAACGACTGGCGGAGGAGGTCGCCCGCCGCTTCGCGCGCCCGCTTCCGCAGCGGCCGCCGCTTCCACCGGTCGAGGTCGAACTCGGTCGAGACCTCGAGGTCTTCGACGAAGTGCTGGGCCGCCTCGCCGACCAGGGCGGGGTCGGTGAAGGCCACGATGAGCTCGTCGTCGAGGCCCAACGAGCGGTGCTCGAGGTTGCTGGAGCCGACGTTGGCCCAGCCGTCGGCGATCATGACCTTGGCGTGCAGCATCGTCTGCTGGTACTCGAAGATGCGGACCCCCGACTCAAGCAGCCGGCCGTAGTGCCGCTGGCCGGTCTCGCGCACGACCTCCTTGTCGATGTTCGGGCCGTTGGTCAGGATGCGCACGTCGACGCCCCGGGACGGGGCCTGGCACAGGAGGTCGAGGAGGGCGTCGTCCGGGGCGAAGTAGGCGGTGGTGATCCAGAGCCGCTCACGGGCGCCGGCGATGGCCGCGTAGAACAGCTGGGCGGTCGCCGTGCCGCCGGAGCGGGGCGAGCTGCGGATCACGTGCACGTCGACGCCGTCGTCGAATGCGGCCAGCTTGGGGAAGTGGGCCGGGCCGAGCAGCACGTTGGCCGCCTCGGCCCAGTTCTCCAGGAAGCCACCCAGGATGTCGCGGACCGCGGGCCCCTCGACGACCGTGTGCGTCTCCCGCCAGTGCTCGGGATCCTGGGCGTCGCCGGTCCACACGTCGGCGATGCCGACGCCTCCGGCGAAGCCGATCCTGCCGTCGACGACGAGGAGCCGGCGGTGCATGCGGTTGTTGAGCTTGTCGAGGTCGTACCAGGCGGGCGGCCGGAAGAAGGCGAAGGTGACGCCGGCGTCCTCGAACTGGTGGACGGCGTCGCGGCCGAGCTTGGCCGAGCCGTAGCCGTCGACCACCACGTTGACCTCGATGCCGGCCCGGGCCTTGGCGCACAGGGCCTCGGTGAACTGGTCGGTGATGTCGCCCGGCCAGTAGATGTACGACGACAGGTCGATGGTGGACTCCGCGCCGGCGATGGCGTCCAGCATGGACGGGAACGTGCGGCAGCCGTTGCGCAGGATCTGCACCCGGTTGCCGCTGTGCACCGTCGACCCGGTGACCCCCTCGATCAGGCGGGTGAACTCGGGGCTGCCCGGCGGCGGCGGATCGCGGAAGTCGTAGCCGGTGTGGGAGTTCTTGCGGTACCGGGCCGTCCCGTAGGCGTAGGTCAGGGCCAGGCCGGCTCCTACGGGGACGGCCGCCCTGCGGGCCCATGCGCGCGCCGAAGCGGGGTTCTTGCCCATACCTGTCGATCTGATGTCTTCCCGTTCGTCGTGGTGGCGAACCCGATCCCACGAGGAGGAACCATGCGGTACGCCCTGCTGATCTGCACCGACGAGAACGCCATGCTGGCGGCCGGCGCCGAGGAGACGGCGGCCATGATGGCCGAGTACGACGCGTTCAACCAGGAGATGGACCGCCGAGGCGTGCTCCGGGGCGGCGAGCGCCTGCGTCCCACGACCGACGCCACCACCGTCCGGGTGGTGGCGGGTGACGTGGTCGTCTCCGACGGCCCGTTCGCCGAGACCAAGGAGCAGATCGCCGGCTTCTACCTGGTCGAGTGCGAGGATCTGGACCGGGCCATCGAGGTGGCGTCGAAGATCCCGGCCGCCAGGCAGGGCTCGATCGAGGTGAGGCCGATCTGGGAGAGCTAGGGCCCGAGCGGCCCTCGGAGCGGGGTGGCGGTCGTGAGGTCGAGGCGGCCGTCGCCGCCGCCTTCCGGGACGAGTGGGGGAGGGTCGTCGCCAGCCTGATCCGGGTGACCGGGGACTGGGACCTGGCCGAGGAGAGCGCCCAGGAGGCGTTCGCCCTCGCCGTCGACCGGTGGCGGCGCGACGGCATCCCCCGCACCCCGGGTGCCTGGCTGACGACGGCCGCCCGGAACCGGGCCGTGGACCGGGTTCGCCGGGCCGCGACCGGGACCGCCAAGTTGCAGGAGATCGCCGTGTTGTCGCAGCCCCAGGGGCAGGAGGAGGGGGACGAGAGCGGGGTGGCCGACGACCGCCTGCGCCTCATCTTCACCTGCTGCCACCCGGCATTGGCGGTCGAGGCCCAGGTCGCCCTCACCCTCCGCACCCTCGTCGGGCTGACCACGGCCGAGATCGCCCGGGCCTTCCTGGTCCCCGAGCCCACCATGGCCCAGCGCCTGGTGCGGGCCAAGCGGAAGATCCGCCACGCCGGCATCCCCTACCGCGTCCCGCCCGCCCACCAACTCCCCGAGCGGACGGGCGCGGTGCTGGCCGTGCTCTACCTGCTGTTCAACGAGGGCTACGCGGCCACGGCGGGCGCCGACCTCGTCCGCCGGTCCCTGTGCGCCGAAGCCATCCGGCTGGCTCGCACGCTGGCCCGGCTCATGCCCGACGAGCCCGAGGCCCTGGGCCTGCTGGCCCTGCTCCTGCTCCAGGACTCCCGCCGGACGGCGCGGGTCGACGAGCGCGGCGACCTCGTCCCCCTCGACGCCCAGGACCGGTCGACGTGGGACCGGGAGGTGATCGCCGAGGGGCTGGGCCTGCTCGACGCCGCCCTGCGGCGCGGCCGTCCCGGGCCGTACCAGGTACAGGCGGCCATCGCCGCCTGTCACGCCCGGGCCGAGGACGCGGCGGCCACGGACTGGCGGGAGATCGCCGTGCTCTACGGGGAGCTGGCCCGGATGGTGCCCTCGCCGGTGGTGGAGCTGAACCGGGCGGTGGCCGTGGCCATGGCCGAGGGGCCGGAGGCGGGGCTGGCCCTTGTCGGCGAGCTGGACCGCTCGGGCGTCCTCCAGGGCTACCACCTCCTGCCCGCCACCAGGGCCGACCTCCTGCGCCGCCTCGGCCGTCGGGAGGAGGCGGCCGAGGCGTACCGCGCCGCCCTCGCCCTCCCGGCCAGCGACGCCGAGCGCCGGTACCTGTCCCGGCGCCTGGCCGAGGTCACCGGCTGAACGCACCTCGTGTTGCACGAGTGGACGATGTTGCTACTGTCTACGGTGCGAAGAGGGGGGTCCCCGAAGGAGGCCCCCAGCAGTGTCCAGCAAAATCATTGTCACCCGGCCGAGGGACGTCTTCCTCGCCGTCCTGGCCGTCTTCGTCGTGCTCGGCGCCGCCGGGCTCACCGTCGGGGCCCGGCTGGCGTCGGCCCACACCTACACCGTGCGCGAGGGCGACACCCTGTCGCAGGTGGCCGAGCGCCTGGGCGTCCCCGTACGGCAGCTGGCCGTGGCCAACGGGATCGACGACCTCAACCTCCTGGTCGAGGGCGCGGTGCTGACCGTCCCCTCCGCCCTGGCCGGGGTCACCGAGTACGTGGTGCGCGAGGGGGACACCCTCTGGGGGATCTCCGACGGGACCGGCGTCCCGGTCAGCCGGCTGGCCGCGGCCAACGGCCTCGACGATCCCGACTGGGTGCCCGCCGGGCGGGTCCTCACCGTGCCCCGTGGGGGCGGGAGCACCTCGTCGCGTGCGTCGGCCGCGGCGCCGAGCGTCGGATCCTCGTCCCGGTACACCGTGCGGGCCGGCGACGCCCTGTCCGACATCGCCTGGCGGACGGGCGTGCCCGTGAACCAGCTGGCCTCGGTCAACGGCATCACCGACCCCAACTTCCTGGCCGAGGGCCAGGTGCTCACCATCCCCGCGGCGTGGGACTGCCCGGTGCCGGGGGCCTCGTTCGTGAACGATTACGGCTACGTCCGCCCCGACGGCGGCCGCCACGAGGGCGTCGACCTCTTTGCGCCGAAGGGCACGCCCGTCGTCGCCCCCGTGGGCGGGACGGTCGAGCGCTACCCCAACCCGTCAGGGGGCCAGGCCCTCCAGCTCCACGGCCGGGACGGCAACCGCTATTACTTCGCCCACCTGGACCGCTACGGCGAGGGCGGCACCGTGAGCCGGGGCTCGGTCATCGGCTACGTCGGCAACACCGGCGACGCCAGGGCGACGTCGCCCCACCTCCACCTCGAGATCCACCCGGGGGGCGGGGCGGCCACCACCAGCCCGTACCCAGCGCTGACCGCGTCCTGCTGATCGAGCATTGGAGCTGCCTCCGCGGGCAAGGCGGGGCTCATCGACGCTGTCGGGCCCCAGCCTCCTCCGGCGCGTGACCGGAGGGTGAGCGGCTCCGCGGTACCCCGGAGAGGCGGGACCTGAGGGGCCCGGCACCTGGCCGAGATGCCCTTCTCCGACGCGCTCTCCGCGATGCTGACCCGCCTCGCGTCCCGAGGTGGGTCCAGGTCCTGTTCCCCGCGCTCCGTTCGAGGGCACGAAGCCGCTCGCGCCCGACGGCTGCGACGTCATCTACGAGGACGACCCAGAATGTCGGATGGCGGTGGTCGTCGACGGTCGGGACCGCGTCGACAGCTTCCGTGAGCGGCCACGGAACACCCACGCGTGTTCACCGTGACCGCCGCGCCGAGGAACTAGGTGTCGCGCGTGATGGCCTCGAGGACAGGGAGTGAGGCGGCCCGGCGGGCGGGGACGACGGAGGCGAGCATGCCGGCCAGGGTGGCGAGGGCGGCCAGGGCGGTGAGCTGAGCCCCGGGGAAGACGAGCTCGGTCACGCCCAGGCCGCGCATGGAGGCGACCAGGGCCCAGCCGAAGAAGAGGGCGACGACCACGCCGAGGACGGCGCCGAGGGCGGCGATGATCACCGCCTCGGAGCGGACCATGAGGCGCAGCTGGCGGCGGGCCATGCCCAGGGCCCGCAGCAGGCCCAGCTCCCGGATGCGCTCGTGGATCGAGAGGGCCAGGGTGTTGGCGATGCCGAGGAGGGCGATGACGACGGACAGGGCCAGGAGGGCGCTGACCGGCACCAGCAGGCGGTCGACCTGCTCGTCCTGGGCAGCGAGCACCTCCTCGTGGTCCATGACCCGGGCCACCGGGTAGTCGGCCAGCAGCCGCTCGATCTCGGCCCGGCCCTCGGCGGCGGGGACACCCGGGGCCAGGGCCACGTCGACCTCCAAGGAGAGCTGTTGGGCGTAGTTGGCCCGGTAGGCGCCGAGGGTGATCACGTAGTCGGTGCGCACCGCGGTGGAGGAGAACGTGCCCTGCAGGCGCATCTCGCGGGTGCCGGTGCGGGCGAAGGTCATGGGGACGGTGTCGCCCACCTCCCAGCCGTAGCGCTCGGCCACGGTGTCGCGGACCAGTACGCCGGCATCGTCGAGGCGGCGCACGGAGGCCTCCGACTCCTCGTCGACCTCGTGCATGTCGGTGACCGTCCTGGCGTCGACGGCGAGGAGCGTCTGGGTGCGCCCGTCGAGGCCCCACTGCCCGCCCCGGAGCTCGGAGACCGTCTCGATCAGCGGGCTGTCCCGGAGGCGCTCGGCCACGACCGGGGGCAGGCCACCGGCGGCGCCCGCCATGCCCTGGGGGGTGAGGACGAAGTCGGCCCGCAGGCTGTCGTCGACGGTCCGGCCGGCCGAGGCCTTGACCGAGGCGGCGAGAATGGCGACCACGCCGACGAGGCCGATGCCGATCATGAGGGCGGCGGCGGTCGAGGCCGTGCGGCGGGGGGTGCGCATGGCGTTCTCGCGGCCGATGAACGCCGGCTCGCCGAAGGCCCGCACGAGGGGGGCTCCGAAGACGAGGGAGACGGGGGCGGCGACCAGCGGGATGAGGGCGGCCAGGCCGAGAAGGATCGCCACCGCTCCGATCCCCACCGCCACCAGCGGCCGCTGGCCTCCGGACAGCACGCCCGTGAGGAGCGTCGCCAGCCCGGCGACGGAGGCGACGACCCCGACGATCAGGCGGGTGGTGCCGGTCGTGCGCCGGGCGCCGGCCGCGTGGCGGAGCGCCCCCACGGGGGACACGCGGGTGGCCCGGCGGGCGGGAGGGACGGCGGCCAGGACGGTCACGACCACGCCGGCCAGGATGCCGACCACCGCGGTGCGGGGCAGGAAGACCGGCGCCGCTCGCGGCAGCTCGAAGCCCATCCGGGCGAAGAGGGCCAGCAGGCCCCGGGCGGCGGCGAAGCCGAGGAGGACCCCGGTGACCGAGCCCACCAGCCCGACGGCGACGGCCTCGCACAGGACCGACCCGGTGACCTGTGTCCGGCTGGCGCCCAGCGACCGCAGCAGGGCCAGCTCCTTGGACCGTTGGGTCACGAGGATCGAGAAGGTGTTGCCGATGATGAAGACCCCGACGAGCAGGGCCACGCCGGCGAAGACCAGCAGGACGGTGGGCAGCCAGGCGACCGACTTGGTCCAGGACTCGGCCGACTCCCGGGCCACCTGCTCGGCCGTCACCGCCTCGTACTGGTCGGGGAGGACGGCGTTGATGCGGGCCCGGAGCTCCTCGGCGCTCAGGCCGGGCTGGGCCTCCACGGGGATGGCGTCGACCTTGCCCCTCTCCCCGAGCATCTGCTGGGCCGTGACCTCGTCGAACATGGCCTTGGTCGAGGCGACGACGTCTCCCGCGGCCTTCAGGAGCCCGCCGATGGTGAACTCCTGCTCCGTGCCCGAGAAGAGGACCTTGATCCTGTCCCCCAGCTCGAGGCCGTAGCGGCGGGCCGTCTCCAGGTCGATGGCGACCTCGCCGGGTCCGGCGGGCGTCTTGCCCGCGGCGAGGACGACGTCGGGCGTGACGCTGCTGCCCACCGTGGGCAGGCCCTTGGGCGCGATGGCCTGGCCCTGCTTGTCGACCAGCTCGGCGTAGCCCTGGACGGCCGTCCAGGCCGCCTTGACCCCGGGGATGGCGAGGATCTTCTCGACCAGCGACTCCGGCACCGGTTCGCGCTCGGGGAGGCTGTTGGCCTGGGCCGCGAACAGGGCGGTGGACCGGATGACCACGTCGGACGACCCGCCCGTGTCGGCCGACGCCCTGGAGAAGGCGGCGTCGATGGTGTCGGTGAGGATGAACGTGCCCGAGACGAGGGTGCAGGCCAGGGCGACGGCGAGCGCGGTGGCGAAGAGGCGGGTGCTGTGGGCCATCGCCCCCCGCAGCAGGCGGCCCATGTGAGATCAGCCGCCCAGTTGCTTCATGTGGTCGATGGCCTGCTCGGCCGTGGGCTCGAACATCTCGTCGACCACCTGCCCGTCGGCCACGAAGACGATGCGGTCGGCGTAGGCGGCGGCGACCGGGTCGTGGGTGACCATGACGATCGTCTGGCCGAAGGCGTCCACCGCCCGGCGCATGAACGCCAGCAGCTCGGCGCCGGCGCGGGAGTCGAGGTTGCCGGTGGGCTCGTCGGCGAAGATGATCTCGGGCCGGGAGACGAGGGCCCGGGCCGCAGCCACCCGTTGCTGCTGGCCGCCGGACAGCTCGGCCGGGCGGTGGCCGAGCCGGGAGCGCAGGCCGACCACGTCGATCACGGTGTCGAACCACTCGGGATCGGGGCGGCGGCCGGCCAGGGCCAGGGGCAGGGTGATGTTCTCGGCCGCGGTAAGGGTCGGCAGCAGGTTGAAGGCCTGGAAGACGAAGCCGATGCGGTCGCGGCGCAGCCGGGTGAGCTGGCGCTCGTTCAGCGCGCCCAGCGGGGTGTCGCCGATGAAGATGGAGCCAGCCGAGAGGGTGTCGAGGCCGGCCAGGCAGTGGAGCAGGGTGGACTTGCCGGAGCCGGAGGGGCCCATGATGGCCGTGAACTGCCCCGGGGCGAAGTCGACGTCGACCCCGTCGAGGGCCCGGACCGCGGTCTCACCCTGGCCGTAGAGCTTCACCGCCCGAACGGCACGGGCGGCGGGAGCGGAGCGGACCAGGCGGGGGTACGCCGGCTCGGCGGCAGTGGCGCGGGCGGTGCTCGACATGGCCATGGCGGATCTGCTCCTCAGACGAGCTTGGAGGCGTGGCCCGGGCAGTACAGGGTCACGGCGTGGCGGACGGCCCAGTCGGTGGTCGCCGCGGTGACGGTCACCGACGGGGGGATCATCGACAGGGCGGTGGCCTTCACCTGGGCGAAGCTCTGGCCGTTGTCGAAGGCGGTGCAGACCTGGTCGCCGACCTGGTCGATCTGCGCCGGCGTGGGCGACACCAGCAGGAGCAGGCCGCCGACCCGCTGCTTGAGCTGGGCGATGGCGGAGTTGACCTCGGCGGCCGACGGCGTGCGGCGGGCCACCTTGCCGGGGGCCGCGGCGGTGGGAGCCGGCGCCGCGGTCGACGGAGCAGCCGCCTGCGTCGTCTTCGTGGTGGCCGGGGCCTTGGTGGTGGTCCTGGGCCTGGCGACCGTGGTCGTCGGGGCCGGGGCGGTCGTCGCCGGCGCGACGGTGGTGGGCGCTGCGACCTGCACCGCCTGCTCGGTGACGTCGCCGGGCTGGCGGGCGTCGGTCGGGGCCACCTCCTCGACGACCTCGGACGCGGCCGCGGTGTGGATCGTGCCGTCCCCCAGCTGGGGCACGGCGCCGACGCTGACACCGACGGCCAGGGCCAGGTTGACCCCGACCGCTGCGCCCAGGACCTTGAGCTTTCCAGTGGTGATCTCGAGCACCTCGCCTCGCTCCTCCCGTTTTGTTGCAGGAGGTATCGACGGGTGGACCGGCCACCTGAAAGGAAAAGTGGCTACCCCGGTGGCCGGAGGGCGGTCAGGAGCTCGATGGGGATGGGGAAGATGAGGGTCGAGTTCCGCTCGGTGGCCACCTCGGACAGCGTCTGCAGGGTGCGCAGTTGGAGGGCGCCGGGGCTCTCGGCCAGGCGGGCGGCGGCGTCGGACAGCTCGTTGCTGGCCTCGAGCTCGCCGGTGGCGGCGATGACCTTGGCCCGCCGCTCCCGCTCGGCCTCGGCCTGGCGGGCCATGGCCCGCAGCAGCTCGGCGGGCAGGGCGATGTCGCGGACCTCGACCTCGCGGACCTCCACCCCCCACGCGGTGGTGGAATCGGC
>DATAAD010000034.1:0-10442 GCA_036260295.1 Acidimicrobiales bacterium
TGCCCCTGCCCGTCCTCGTGTTCCGCAGCTACCACGTGCCTGCCTTCGTCGACGAGGGCACCCTCGTCTTCGCCATCTCCTTCTCGGGCGACACCGAGGAGACGGTCGAGGCGGCCACCGCCGCCGCCCTCCAGGGGGCCCGGGTGGTGGCCGTCACCCGCGGCGGCGAGCTGGGTCACCTGGCCGAGTCGTGGGGCGTCCCCATCGTGGGGGTGCCCGACGACATCCCCCAGCCCCGGGCCGCCCTGGGCGCCCTGGCCATCCCGCCGCTCGTCGTCCTCGAGGACATCGGGCTGTTCCCGGGGGCCAGCTACTGGATCGACGCCGCCGTCGAGCAGCTCAAGGCCCGCCGCGACCAGCTGGCCGGCCCCGACAACCTGGCCCAGCAGATGGCCCGCCGCATCGGCCGCACCATCCCGCTCGTCCACGGCGGCGGCGGCCTCGGCGCGGTCGCGGCCCAGCGCTGGAAGACCGACGTCAACGAGAACGCCAAGTGCCCGGCCTTCTGGAACATGCAGTCCGAGCTGTGCCACAACGAGGTCTCGGGGTGGGGCCAGCACGGCGACCTGACCCGCCAGATGTTCACCCTGGTCAATCTGCGCCATGATTTCGAGCACCCGCAGGTCATGCACCGCTTCAAGCTGACGGCCGACCTCCTCGAAGAGGTGGTCTCGTCGGTGGAGGAGGTGCAGGCCGAGGGGGAGGGCGAGCTGGCCCAGCTCCTCGACCTCATCCTGGTGGGGAACCTGACCTCGTTGCACATGGCCTTCCAGGAGGGCATCGACCCCGGGCCCATCCCGGCGCAGGAACACATCAAGAACGCCCTGGCCACCGCGGCGGGCGAAGACCAAGGAGCCATCGAGTGAGTGACCAGTCCGGCCCGAATTCCTACGACATCGCCGACCCCGCCCTCGCCGAGCTCGGCCGCCAGCGCATCGCCTGGGCCGACACCCACATGCCGGTGCTGGCCAGCATCCGGGAGCGGTTCGCCAAGGAGCGGCCGCTCGACGGGGTGACCGTCGGCGCCTGCCTGCACATCACCACGGAGACGGCCAACCTCCTGCGCACCCTGAAGGCCGGCGGGGCCACCGTCGTGGCCTGCGCCTCCAACCCCCTGTCGACCCAGGACGACGTGGCCGCCTCCCTCTCGCTCGACGAGGGCATCGCCACCTACGCCATCAAGGGCGAGGACACCGAGACCTACTTCCGCCACATCGACGCCGTGCTCGACGCCCGACCCCAATTGACCATGGACGACGGCTGCGACCTGGTGGCCCGCCTGCACGGCGAGCGCCCCGACCAGGTGGGCGACGTGCTGGCCGGCACCGAGGAGACCACCACCGGCGTGATCCGCCTCCGCGCCATGGAGAAGGACCAGGCCCTCAAGTTCCCCATCGTCGCCGTCAACGACGCCGACACCAAGCACATGTTCGACAACCGCTACGGCACCGGTCAGTCGACCCTCGACGGGGTCATCCGGGCCACCAACGTGCTCCTGGCCGGCAAGACCCTCGTGATCGCCGGCTACGGCTACTGCGGCAAGGGCGTGTCCGACCGGGGCCGGGGCCTGGGCGCCAACGTCATCGTCACCGAGGTCGACCCCCTGCGGGCGCTGGAAGCGGTCATGGACGGGTTCCGGGTCATGCCCATGAGCGAGGCGGCCCGCATCGGCGACATCTTCATCACCGTCACCGGAGACCGCGACGTGCTGCGCGAGGAGCACTTCCGGGTGATGAAGGACGGGGCCATCCTGGCCAACTCCGGCCACTTCGACATCGAGATCGACCTCGATTCGCTGGGCAAGCTCGCGTCCGAGCGCCGCATGGCCCGGCCCATGACCGAGGAGTTCCTCGTCGACGGCCGCCGCATCCTGGTCATCGCCGACGGCCGCCTGGTCAACCTGGGCGCGGCCGAGGGCCACCCCGCCGCGGTCATGGACATGAGCTTCGCCAACCAGGCCCTGTGCGCCGAGTGGGTGCTGGCCCAGAAGGGCAGCCTCGAGCCCAAGGTCTACGACGTCCCCCGGGAGATCGACGCCGAGATCGCCCGCCTCAAGCTGGACACCATGGGCGTCCAGATCGACGTCCTCACCCCCGAGCAGGAGGAGTACCTCCGCAGCTGGACGGTCGGCACCTAGTCTCCGGCCGGGGACCGTCGCTCGAGAGTGGGCGATTCGCGGCGCCATACGGCACCGAATCGCCCACACTCGGCGCTGTCGCAGCCCCTTCGTACGCTCGGCGGGGTGCTCATCCCCACGACGTGCCCGGTGTGCTGGGCCCAGGGCCGCGCCCCCTGCGAGCGGTGCGCGGCGGAGCTGCGGCCGGCCCCGGCGTTGCCCGCGCCGGTGGGGCTGGACAGCTGTGCCGCCCTGCTGGCCTACGAGGGGGCGGGGCGGGAGCTGGTCGCCCGGCTGAAGTACCGCAACGCCCGGTCGTCCGTGCCGTTCCTCGCCCGGGGAATGGCCGCGCTCGTCACCGGGGAGGTCGACGTGGTGACCTGGGCGCCCACCACGCCGGCCCGCCTGCGGGAGCGGGGGTTCGACCAGGCCAGGCTGCTGGCCCGGGCCGTGGCCCGACGGCGGGGGCTCCCGTGCCCCTCGCTGCTGCGGCGCCGGGCCGGCCCGGCCCAGACCGGTCGGGACGCGGCGGCCCGCCGGGCGGGTCCCGTCTTCGCCGCCACCGGGCCCGTCCGGGGGCGGCGGGTGCTGCTCGTCGACGACGTGGTGACCACCGGCGCCACCGTGGCCGCCGCGGCCCGGGCCCTCAGGGAGGCGGGGGCGGCGGAGGTGCACGTCGTCGCCGCGGCCCGGACGCCACCGAGTCGCGGCCACGTACACTCGGCAGTACCTGCGAGCAGGAGCGTGTTGTGGAAGTAACGGTTCGGGGACGCAACATCGAGGTCACCGAGCGGCTGCGCACCGCGGCCCAGGAGAAGGTCGGCCGGCTGTCCCGCCACCACGAGGGGTGGGAGCACGCCGAGGTCCACTTCTTCGAGGAGAGGAACCCCCGGATCTCCGACAAGGAGGTCTGCGAGGCCACGCTCCGTGGCCACGGCCGGATCATCCGGGCCAAAGCGGCGTCGGCCGACGCCCTGGCCTCGCTCGACAAGGTCGTCGACAAGCTCGAGCACCAGATCGACAAGCTGAAGAGCCGCCTCATCAGCCGGTCGCACCCGAGACGGCACCAGCTAGGCTCGCCCGGTCCACCGGACGACGACGACGAGGCCGGACCGGGTGAGCAGGGCCCGCCCCGGATCGTCAAGACCAAGCGGTTCGACATCAAGCCGATGACCCCGGAGGAGGCGGCCCTGCAGATGGACGTGCTGGGCCACGACTTCTACCTCTTCACCAACGCCGACACCGGCGTCGCCGCCGTCGTCTACCGACGGAACGACGGCGACGTCGGCCTCATCGACGCCACCTGATGGCGTGACCCAGGTCGGCCCGACCGGCGGGGAGCCCATCCGGGTCGTCATCTCCGACGACCACGAGCTGTTCCGCCGCGGCCTCAGGATGGTCCTCGAGGCCGAGGAGGACATCCAGGTGGTGGCCGAGGCGGCCGACGGGCAGGAGGCGGTGGCCCGGGTCGAGGAGCTGGCCCCCGACGTCGTGCTCATGGACGTCCGCATGCCCCGCATGGGTGGCATCGAGGCCACCCGGCTCATCCGCCAGCTGTTCCCCACCACCCGGATCATCGTCCTCACCGTGAGCGACGAGGAGGACGACATCTACGGGGCGGTCAAGGCGGGGGCCAACGGCTACCTCCTCAAGGAGGTGTCGATCGAGGAGGTGGCCGACGCCGTCCGCGGCGTCTTCGCCGGCGAGAGCCTCATCTCCGCCGCCCTGGCGTCGAAGCTGCTGGCCGAGTTCTCAGGGCAGCCCAAGGCGGTCGACGACCACGTCCCCACCTCACCCCGCCTCACCGAGCGCGAGGTCGCCGTGCTGAAGCTGGTCGCCCTGGGCTACGGGAACGCCGAGATCGCCCAGCAGCTGGCCGTGCCCGAGAGCACGGTGCGCAACCACGTGGCCAACATCCTCAGCAAGCTGCAGCTGCGGTCCCAGATAGAACCGGCCACCTGAACCGCCCCATGCCGTTCAAGAACCTCCGCAAGGGGCGGCCCACCCCCAGCCAGACGTACACCGAGTGGCGGTGGCCGCCGTCGACGTCCTTCGCCCGGACCCTGCAGGCCGGGTACCTGAGCTTCGAGCACGTGCTCGTCCCCGAGACCGACCCAGGCCCGGACGCCACCTTCTTCTGGGCCCACCAGTTCCGCCTGATCGGCGGCGAGGGCGGCTACATCGGGCTGCAGACCAAGGGCGTCCTGCCGGACGGGAGGCCGGGCAAGATCGCCATCTTCTCCATATGGGACGCCGAGGAGGCCGAGGGCCAGGCCACCGTCCGGTTCACCGGCGAGGGCGAGGGCTGGAGCTGCCGCATCCCCTACGCCTGGCAGGCCGGACGGGCGTACGGGCTGAAGGTGTTCACCCCGGGGGGCGGGTGGTGGGGGGCGAAGGTGCGCGACGAGGCCACGGGCGAGGTGAGCGAGATCGGCGGGATCCGGGTCCCGCAGCACTGGAGGAACCTGGACTCCTGGTCGATAATGTGGACTGAGTACTACGGCCCGCCGCTCACCAGCTGCAACGACCTGGCCTACAGCAGCGTGGTGTTCGGCACGCCCACGGCGAACGACGGGGAGGTGAAGCCGGCGGGGTCCCACAGCCACCTGGGCGACGGCACGTGCGACACCTCGCGCATCGAGTCCCTGGCCGAGGGCGTCCGCCACCAGATGGGCCTGTCCGGGTGACGGCGACCCTCGACGACCTTCAACGAGAAGGCCGCGCCCGTGACCTCCACCACGTGAGGGCCTCCTCCCCGGCCAGCGCGCACACCGCGGCCAGCAACGGCAGGCCGGGCAGCAGGTAGCGGCTGTTGAACCCGCTCGTCGCCGCGGCGGCGAGCACGAGGGCGGCGGGGATACCGACGAGCAGGGCGGCCTCCCGTGCCCGGCGATCGAGGACGACGAGGGCCGTCCCCGCCGCCATGGCGCCCGGGACGAGCCACCACGGCATGTGGAGCCAGCGCTCGTACAAGGCGACGGGCGTTCCGGGCTTCCCGTAGAGGCTGAGCTCGTTCTGGGGGTCGGAAGGGCCGAGGTACCGGACGAGCTCCTTGGCCACCGCCCGTACGAACGACACCGGGTGGGCCCGGATCACAGCCAGGCTGAACCGACGCAGGAGCCCGTTGTTCTCGGGCGTGACCGCCTCTTCCAGGTCGACCGACCGGCCGCCGGAGAAGAGCTGATGGGCGGGCGAGGCGCCGTCGTACAGGTAGAACTCGAACGACCTTCCCGCCGGCGGCACGCACAGGGGCGCCGCCGCCCTCGGGACGTCGGCGCCGGCGCAGTCGGCGATCGGGGCCACCTTTCCGTAGAGGTACCACCCGTCGGCCTCGACGAGACCGAAGCCTGCTCCCTCCACGGCGTGCATGGTGCAGTAGGCGACGACCGGCAGGGCCGCGCCGGCGAGGCCGGCCAGCACCCTCCGGGGACCGACCTTGCCGAGAAGGAGCCAGGCCAGCCAGAGGGGCACGACCAACAGGCCCACGGTCCGAATGGTGCAGGCCAGGCCGAGGAGAAGGCCGCTCCCCGCCAGCTTCCGGCCGCTGGCTCCCCGGTCGAGGGCCAGGTAGGCGGCGGCCACCACGGCGAGCGTGAAGGAGGTCTCGGCCAGGATGGCCTGCTCCAGGGCCACCGTGTAGGCGTCGAAGAGGGGGACGGCCGCGGCGGCCACGGCGATCCAGCGCCGGACGCCGGCGCGGACGGCGATCAGGTAGACCAGCACCCCGATGGCGACCCCCGCGGCGTGCTGCGCAGCGGTGACCGCGTCCAGCATGCTCCCGGGCAGCCAGTCGAGGAACCGCATGACGAGCGGGTAGCCGCTGGGACGGGTCGGCGAGAAGGGGGCGAACGGCGCGTGAGGCTCGAGGCGGACGTAGATGAGGGAGTCCTGGGTGACGCCGGGGATGGATCGGCGTTCGATCAGGAGGCGCAGGATGACGGCCAGGCCGACGGCGGCGACCACCCCGTCGTAGCGTCCGGCAATCTCGCCGGCGGCGGGGGGCCGTCTCTCCTGGGCCTCGGAGGGCTTCACCCGCGAGCTGCTCCTTCTGCATGCCCTCCGCCGGTGCGGGCGGCGCTCTCCGGACTACGCTCTGGTCGCAGCCCGGGCAACACCCCATGATGGCTCAATGGCCCGGCGGCCCGCGGCGGGGGCCAACTTCGCGGTGAGACGGTGACGAGCGACAACGACCCGGTCCTGCATCCTCACACCGACCGTCCGGCCGGCGCGGTCGCTTCCCCGCCGCCGGCGGCGCCGGTGCCCGAACCCGAGGACCGTCCTCCTCCGTCCCCTGGCGCCACGGACCAGGCTCGCCGGCCGACGACGTGGGGGGAGGACTTCGCCTTCTTCTTCGAGCACCGGTACCTGGTCCTGTGCGCCGTCGTCCTCCTGTTCATGGTGTCGTACCTGGCCAAGAACACCTGGGCGGGCGCAGTGGACATCTGGGAGCACGCGGCCGCCGCTCGGGAGCTGGCCGAGCGCCCGTTCGACCCCCGCCACCCCCTCCTGTCCGGGGTCGACCGGCCCCACCAGTTCTTCTCGCCGTACCACCTGGCGATCGGGCTGTCCGCCCGGGTTACCGGGGTGAGCGTCGTCACCGCCTTCTCCGTGGCGGCCATCGCCAATCTCATCCTGCTCTTCGTCGGGCTCCGGCTCTTCGTGCAGGGCCTCGGGCTGCGCCCCCACACCGACTTCTGGGCCCTGCTGTTCATGCTCTTCCTGTGGGGACCGGGGGCGTGGATCTTCAGCGGGTTCCACCACTTCGACGTCCTCGCCCTGGTCGTCTCGTACCCGTCGATCTTCGTCAAAGGGCTGGTGTTCATCTCCTTCTGGGCCCACCTGAAGTACCTGCGGAGCGCCGCGCCTCGCTGGCTCCTGCCGACGCTCGCGGTGTCCGCGGTCGTGCTGCTCGCCCATCCCGTGAACGCCATCGCCCTGGGCATCGGCGTCCTCGCCCTGACCTGGACGGCCGACGTCGAGCGGCGCGACCGCGCCCTCGTGCTCACCGTCGCCACGCTGGCGCTCTCCCTGCTCCTGGCCATGCTGTGGCCCTACTACTCCCTGTACGGCCTCCTGTTCGGCGAGGCCACCGAGGGCTTCAGGACGGCAGGGGACGTCGGCGACCGGGACATGTACGTCGACGTCGTCAAGCGGCTGTGCCTGGCCCTGGTCGTCGTGCCGTTCCTGTTCCGCCGGCTGGAACGCTGGCGCTCGGACCCCCTCGCCCTCATGTTCGTCGGCCTCCTGGCCGCCTACGGCTACGGCTACTTCACCGAGGACTGGTCGTACGGGAGGCTGATCGCGCAGGTGCAGATCGTGGCCGCCATCATCCTGGCCGACGAGCGGGCCAGGGTCGGGGAGATGGCGATGGCGCTGGGCGAGGCCGGGCGCCCGATCCTGCGCTGGATCCAGGTCACCACGGCGGCGCTCGTCCTGGCCGGCGTCTTCTTCCTTCGCAACGGGTTCGACGTGCTCCCCGAGCGGATCATGGAGGACGTGCCGTACCACTGGGTGCACGGCTACGTCGATCCCGTGAAGCTCTCGGACTTCTCGTACCTGGCCCGCAACCACAAGAGCCACCCGGTCGTGATCTCCGACCCCTACACGAGCCTGGAGGTGCCCACGTTCGGCAGCAAGGTGGTCGACGCGGCCCGGGCCCAGGCCTTCGTCGTCACCGCCGACCGTGGGCAGGACCTGGGCCGGTTCTACGACCCGGCCTCGTCCCAGGACGTGCGCCGGGAGGTCATCGCCAAGTACGACGTCTCGCTCCTCATCGTGGCCGTGGTCGACCTCAACAACGATCCCACCAAGTTCCGGCCCCTCCTGGAGCTCGGGCGCGAGGTCGCCCGCAACCAGCGCTTCGTCTTCGTCGACCTCCGCCGCCCCTGACCGGTCGAGGTCGGCGGAGAGCGGCCAGGAACCGGGGCGGCGCCCGGGCCGGCCGAAGCTCGGCGGTCGGGCACCGGTAGACTCGGTCCATGTCGTTCCTGACCAAGGTCCTCCGGGCCGGCGAGGGCAAGAAGCTCAAAGCCCTGCAGTCGCTGGTGCCCGACATCAACGCCCTCGAGCCCGAGATCCAGGCTCTTTCCGACGAGGACCTGAAGCACAAGACGGTCGAGTTCCGCGAGCGCTTGGCCAACGTGGCGCCCGACGACGTCGACGACGCCCTCAACGACCTGCTGCTCGAGGCCTACGCCGTGGTCCGGGAGGCGGCCCGGCGGGTCATCGGCCAGCGCCACTACGACGTCCAGCTCATGGGCGGGGCCGCCCTCCACTTCGGCTGGATCGCCGAGATGAAGACGGGGGAGGGCAAGACCCTCGTCTCCACCCTGCCCGTCTACCTGAACGGGCTCTCCGGGCGGGGCGTCCACGTCATCACCGTCAACGACTACCTGGCCAAGCGCGACTCCGAGTGGATGGGGCGCATCCACCGGTGGCTGGGCCTCGACGTCGGCCTGGTCATCGCCGAGAACCAGGACCCGGCCCACAAGCGGGCCATGTACGCCTGCGACGTCACCTACGGCACGAACAACGAGTTCGGCTTCGACTACCTGCGCGACAACATGGCCATGTCGAAGGAGCAGATGGTCCAGCGGGGCCACCAGTTCGCCATCGTCGACGAGGTCGACTCGATCCTGGTCGACGAGGCCCGCACCCCGCTCATCATCAGCGGCCAGGTCCAGGACGCGGCCGCGCTCTACTACAAGTTCGCCGGCATCGTCCGCACCCTCCAGCGCGACATGGACTACGAGGTCGACGAGGAGAAGCGCACGGTCGTCCCTCTCGAGTCGGGCATCGAGAAGGTCGAGAAGGCCCTCGGGGTCCAGAACCTGTACGACGAGCTGTCGTCGAACTACGTCCACCAGCTGCTGGCCGCCCTGCGGGCCAAGGAGCTGTACAAGCGCGACGTCGACTACGTCGTCCAGCACGGCGAGGTGAAGATCGTCGACGAGTTCACCGGCCGCATCCTCGAGGGCCGGCGCTGGTCCGAGGGGCTGCACCAGGCGGTGGAGGCCAAGGAGCGGGTCCGGATCAAGTCCGAGAACCAGACCCTGGCCACCATCACGCTGCAGAACTACTTCCGGATGTACAAGAAGCTGGCCGGCATGACGGGCACGGCGGAGACGGAAGCGGCCGAGTTCGCCCACACCTACGACCTGGCCGTGGTGCCCATCCCCACCCACCGGCCCATGATCCGGATCGACCAGCCCGACCTGGTCTACAAGAGCGAGGAGGCCAAGTTCGGCGCCGTGGTCGACGACCTGGTCGAGCGGTACGAGAACGGGCAGCCCGTCCTGGTCGGCACCGTGTCGGTCGAGAAGTCCGAGCGCCTGTCGCGGATGCTCGACAAGCGGGGCGTGGCCCACTCGGTCCTCAACGCCAAGCACCACGAGCGGGAGGCCATGATCGTGGCCCAGGCCGGGCGGCTGCACACGGTCACCGTGGCCACGAACATGGCCGGCCGCGGCGTCGACATCATCCTGGGCGGCTACGCCGAGGGCCTGGCCAACCTGGACGTCATGGCCGAGGGGCTCCTGACCGACTCGGAGGAGGGCAAGGCCCGCTTCGAGGAGCTCTTCGCCAAGTACAAGGAGGAGTGCGAGGCCGAGGGCGAGAAGGTGCGGGCCCTGGGGGGCCTGTACGTGCTGGGCACCGAGCGCCACGAGAGCCGGCGCATCGACAACCAGCTGCGGGGCCGGGCCGGCCGCCAGGGCGACCCGGGCGAGAGCCGGTTCTACCTGTCCCTGGAAGACGACCTCATGCGCCTGTTCGCCACCGGCGCCATGAGCTGGGTCATGGGCAAGGCCCTGCCCGACGACGTCCCCATCGAGGCCAAGATGGTCACCAAGGCCATCGAGAAGGCCCAGGCGACGGTGGAATCCCGCAACGCCGAGATCCGCAAGGACGTCCTCAAGTACGACGAGGTCATGAACCAGCAGCGCAAGGTCGTGTACCGGCGCCGCCAGGCCATCCTCGACGGAGCCGACCTCCGCGACGAGGCCATGGAGCACCTGGAGAAGGTCATCGGCCGCGAGGTCGACATCTTCTGCCCCAACGACTTCTCCGAGGACTGGAACCTCGAGAACCTCCTGCACGACGTCAGCGCCTACTACCCGACCGCCTTCACCGTCGACGAGCTGGCCGAGGCCAAGAGCCCCGAGCAGATCCGGGAGAGCCTGGTCAACGAGGCGGTCCAGTACTACGAGCAGCGCGAGGAGCAGCTCGGGCCCGACGTCATGCGGGAGATCGAGCGCCGGGTGATGCTCTCGATCATCGACCAGCGCTGGCGGGAGCACCTCTACGAGATGGACTACCTGCAGGAGGG
>DATAAD010000035.1:0-2838 GCA_036260295.1 Acidimicrobiales bacterium
GCGGATGGTCTGGGGATCGATGCCCCGCTCGGCGTTGTACGCCTGCTGGAGGCCCCGGCGGCGGTTGGTCTCGGAGATCGCCCGCTGCATGGAGTCGGTGAACGAGTCGGCGTACATGACCACCTGCCCGTCGACGTTGCGTGCGGCCCTCCCGATGGTCTGGATGAGCGACGTCTCCGACCGGAGGAACCCCTCCTTGTCGGCGTCGAGGATGGCCACGAGGGAGACCTCGGGCAGGTCGAGGCCCTCCCGCAGCAGGTTGATGCCGACCAGCACGTCGAACTCGCCCAGGCGGAGGTCGCGGAGGATCTCGATGCGCTGGATGGTGTCGACCTCGGAGTGCAGGTAGCGGACGCGGACGCCCAGCTCCAGCAGGTAGTCGGTGAGGTCCTCGGCCATCTTCTTGGTGAGCGTGGTCACCAGCACCCGGTCGCCCCGCTCGACCCGGTCGCTGATCTGCTGCATGAGGTCGTCGATCTGGCCCTTGGTGGGCTTGACGATCACCTCGGGGTCGACCAGGCCGGTGGGGCGGACGATCTGCTCGACCACCTGGGTCGAGATCGAGACCTCGTACTCCGCCGGCGTGGCCGACAGGAAGATGCACTGGCCGACCCGCTCGTACCACTCGTCGAAGCGGAGAGGTCGGTTGTCGGCCGCCGAGGGGAGGCGGAACCCGTGCTCGATCAGCGTCTCCTTGCGCGACCGGTCGCCCTCGTACTGCCCGTGGAGCTGGGGCACCGTCACGTGGGACTCGTCGATGATCGTCAGGTAGTCGTCGGGGAAGAAGGAGAGCAGGGTGCTGGGGGGGTGGCCCGGTGCCCGGCCGTCGATGTGGCGGGAGTAGTTCTCGATGCCCGAGCAGAAGCCGACCTCTCGCATCATCTCCAGGTCGTACTGCGTGCGCATGCGCAGGCGCTGGGCCTCGAGGAGCTTGCCGTGAGACTCGAACCAGTGCAGCCGCTCGGCCAGCTCCGCCTCGATGCCGGCCATGGCCCGCTCCATGCGCTCCTCGCCGGCCACGTAGTGGGTTGCGGGGAAGATGGCCAGCTCCTCCATCTCGCCCTTGAACTCTCCGGTGAGGGGGTCGACCCGGCTGATGCGCTCGACCTCGTCGCCGAACAGCTCGATGCGGACGCCGATCTCCTCATAGGCGGGGAAGACCTCGATGGTGTCGCCCCGCACCCGGAAGCGGCCGCGGATGAAGTTGACGTCGTTGCGCTCGTACTGCATGTCGACGAGCTTGGAGATGATCGCCCGCTGGTCGGTCTCCTCGCCGGGCCGCAGGAGGAGCACCTGCTTGGCGTACTCCTCCGGCGACCCCAGGCCGTAGATGCAGGAGACCGAGGCCACGACGATGACGTCCCGTCGGGCCAGGAGGGCGGACGTGGCCGAGTGTCGAAGCCGGTCGACCTCGTCGTTGATCGTGGCGTCCTTCTCGATGTACGTGTCGCTGGAGGGGATGTAGGCCTCGGGCTGGTAATAGTCGTAGTAGGAGACGAAGTACTCGACCCGGTTGTTGGGGAAGAACTCCCGGAACTCGTTGGCCAGCTGGGCGGCCAGCGACTTGTTGGGGGCGATGACCAGGGTGGGGCGCTGCACCCGCTCGATCGTCCAGGCGATCGTGGCGCTCTTGCCGCTGCCGGTGATGCCGAGGAGCGTCTGGAACCGGTCTCCCCGCTCGATCCCCCTGGCCAGCGCGTCGACGGCCGCCGGCTGGTCGCCGGCCGGCTGGAACGGGCTGACCACCTCGAACCGGTTCATGGGAGCGATGGTAAGCCCGCCGACGGCCCTACCCCCTCCATCCGTTCTGGGCGCGCTTCGGGCCACTGGGTGACCCCGAGCGCGCCCGGTTCGGGGAGAGGGGCGTCGATGTCACAAGCCGCTGGTTGGATGGCGGCTCAATGGACGCCTTGGCCGCCCTCGCCGAGACCCAGCACGGGGTGATCACGCGCGCGCAGGCCCGGGCCGATGGGGTCTCGCCGGCGATGATCAAGCGGCGCCTGCGCACCGGTCGGTGGGAGGAGCTGGGGCAGGGCGTTACCGAGTCGCCGGGACGGTGCGGACGTGGCACCAGGACCTCAGCGCGCTGACCTTGGCGGTCGGGCGGGGAACGGCCGCCTCGCACCGGTCGGCGGCCGCCCTGCTGGGCATCCGCGGATTTGCGCCGGGCGTCGTCGAGGTGACCACGTCCCGGCCGCGGTACCGCCGCACCCCTGCCGGCCGCGTCCATCGGTCCCGGCTCCTGCCTGGCGACCACCTCACAGTCGTACAGGGGATCGTGACCACCCGGGTGGCCCGTACCCTGGTCGACCTGGCTGGCGTCCTGCCCGCAGGGCGTATCGAGCGGGCCGTTGACGGCTGCCTGAGCGATGGCATCGTCACCGTGGACGCCCTCCGCCACGTGACCGACCAGCTGGCGGCCCGCGGGCGTACCGGCATCGCCCTCATGCGCGGGCTTCTGGCCGAGCGGTCCGGCAGCGGCTACGTCGCGGCGACCAGCGAGCTGGAGGCCAGGTTCCTGAGGATCGTCCGCCGGGCGGGCCTTCCCGAGCCGGTCCGCCAGCTCAACGTGGGCGGCCGGGCCTGGATCGGCCGGGTGGACTTCGCCTATCCGGGCGCTTGCGTCCTCATCGAGCTCGACGGCCGCCGGTACCACTCGGCCAAGCTCGACCTCGAGTCCGACCGCCTACGTGACAACCGCCTGGTAGCGGCCGGCTGGCGGGTGATGCGGGTCACATGGGACCAGGTCCACCGCCATCCCGACGAGGTCGTGAGCCTGTACGCCGGGCCCTGGCCGACCTGGTCTTCGCCGACCCCGCCGCCCGCCGCGACCTCGAG
>DATAAD010000036.1:0-43997 GCA_036260295.1 Acidimicrobiales bacterium
CACGACGAGCGGGAGCAGACGCTCAACCAGATGCTCTCGGAGATGGACGGGTTCGAGTCCACCGAGGGCGTGGTGATGATGGCGGCCACCAACCGCCCCGACATCCTCGACCCCGCCCTGCTGCGTCCCGGCCGGTTCGACCGCCAGATCGTCGTCCCCCTCCCCGACCTCGAGGAGCGGCTCCCGATCCTCCAGGTCCACGCCAAGGACAAGCGGATGGGGCCCGACGTCGACCTCTCGGTCATCGCCCGGGGCACGCCCGGCATGAGCGGGGCCGACCTGGCCAACCTGGTCAACGAGGCCGCCCTCTTCGCCGTCCGTCGGGGCTCCAAGGAAGTCCACATGGAGGACTTCGAGGCCGCCCGCGACCGGGTGCTGATGGGCCAGCGGCGTGAGTCCATGGCCCTGTCGCCCCAGGAGAAGGAGGTCATCGCCTACCACGAGGGCGGCCACGCCGTGCTGGCCTACGCCCTCGAGCACGCCGACCCCGTGCACAAGGTGACGATCCTGCCCTCGGGCATGGCCCTGGGCGTGACCCAGCAGCTCCCCATCGAGGAGCGCCACATCTACACCAAGCCCTACATCGAGGACTCCCTGGTCGTCCGCCTGGGCGGGCGCATCGCCGAGGAGCTGGTGTTCGGCCACATCTCCACCGGCGCCAACAACGACCTGGTGGGCTGCACCGAGCTGGCCCGCAAGATGGTCCGGGAGTGGGGCATGAGCGACCGCGTCGGCCCGATGGCCTGGGGCTCGCAGGGCATGGTCTTCCTGGGCGACGACCTCATGCACAGCCGGGACTACAGCGACGAGACGGCCAGGGTGATCGACGAAGAGGTCGAGCAGATCCTCCGGGAGCAGGAGGACCGGGCCCGGGAGGTCCTGGGCGAGCTCCGGGGCGGGCTCGACCTCGTGGCCCGGGCCCTGCTCGAGAAGGAGACGATCGACGGGGCCGAGGTGGGCCGCCTGGTGGATCAGGCCGCCGGGCGGGTCGTGCGCCCCGAGCAGCATCGGGCGCCCGAGTCGCCCGAGGCGCTGACGCCCCGTCAGGGCTGAGCGCCCTCTTCTTCTAGACTCCCCCCTCGGGGGCCGGTCGACGGCCCCGCACTCGCGAGAAGGGTCATCCCTGCCTACGTTCACCCCTGCTGCCGCCGCCTCCCTGGGCGGCCCGGACTGGCTGCGAACCCGGCGCGTCGCCGCCGCCGAGCGCTTCGCCGCCTCGCCCCTGCCCGACCCCACCGAGGAGATCTGGCGCTACAGCCGCATCGACCAGCTCGACCTCGACGCCTACCGCCCTGCGCTCGCCGACCCGGCCAGGGCCGGCGTCCGCCTCGAGACGGTGCCCGAGGGCACCGGCGAGCGGGCCGCGCTCGTGGTGGTGCAGAACGGGCGCCCGTCGCGCATCGAGGTCGACCCCGCCCTGGCGGCCAAGGGCCTCGTGGTCGCCGACGCCGCCGACCTGCCCGAGGGCGACGACCTGCTCGGCCGGCTGGCGGTGGCCGATGCCTTCACCGAGATGAACAGCGCCTTCCTGCCGGGCGCCACCGTGGTCCGGATCCCCCGCGGCATGGTGGTGGAGCAGCCCGTCCTGGTCGTCCACCACCTCGAGGGCGACGGCATCGCCTCGTTCTCCCGCACGATCGTGCTGGCCGGCGAGAACAGCGACGCGACGGTGATCGAGCACCAGTCGTCGTCCGACGTAGCCGCCTTCTCCGACCCCGTGGTCGAGCTCGACGTGGGCGACGCCGCCCGCCTGCGGTACCTCAACGTCCAGGACCTCGGCGCCCGGGTCTTCCAGGTCGGCTACCAGTCCAGCCGCGTCGGCCGTGACGCCACCCTGCACTCCTCGGTGGTCGCCCTGGGCGGGGACTACGCCCGGGTGCGCACCGACTCCCGCGTCGACGGCAAGGGTGCCACCAGCTACCTGACCGCCGTCTACTTCGCCGACGGCAACCGCATGCACGACTTCCGGACCATCCAGGACCACGCCGCCCCGTCCACCACCAGCGACCTGCTGTTCAAGGGGGCGGTCTCCGACCATGCCCGTTCCGTCTACTCCGGGCTCATCCGGGTCCGGAAGGAGGCCCGGGGCACGAACGCCTTCCAGACCAACCGCAACCTGGTCCTGTCCGAGGGGGCGGGCGCGGAGTCGGTGCCCAACCTGGAGATCGAGACCAACGACGTCGTCTGCAGCCACGCCTCGGCCGTCGGGCCCATCGACGACGAGCAGCGCTACTACCTCGAGAGCCGCGGCATCCCGCCCGAGGTGGCCGAGCGCCTCATCGTGCTCGGCTTCTTCAGCGAGGTCCTCGACCGGCTGCCCCAGTCGGCCGCGGTCACGGGTCTCCGGGCCGCCCTCGTCCGCCGCCTGGCGGAACGTGCGACCCAGGGCCCGAGCGGCCCCACGAGCGGGACGGCAGGAGGCGCATGATGCCGGTCATCACCGAGCGGCTCTGCAAGGTCGACGACCTGGCCCCGGGGACGGCCCGGCGGTTCGACGTCGGCCGCTTCCGCATCTGCCTGGTGCGCCTGGGCGACGACTTCTACGCCATCGGCGACCGCTGCAGCCATGCCGACTACTCCCTGTCCGAGGGCGAGATCTGGCCCGACGAGAAGGAGATCGAGTGCTGGAAGCACGGGAGCACGTTCTCGCTGATCACCGGCGAGCCCCAGTCGCTCCCGGCCACCCTGCCCGTGCCCGTCTACACCGTCCGCGTCGAGGGTGACGACGTCTACGTCGACGTGAGGAGCTCATGAGCGCTGCCCCCACCCGCTCCGGGCACCCGGGTCCTCCGGACGCCGCCCATCCGTTGGCTACGGAGGCTGGCCGTCGCGGCGGGCGGGGGCCCCTGCCCCGGCGGCCTCCCACCAGGGTGACCTCGTGAGCACGCTCACCATCTCGGGGCTGCGCGCCGGGGTGGAGGGCAAGGAGATCCTGCGGGGCGTGGACCTCGAGGTCTCCAGCGGGCAGGTCCACGCCGTCATGGGCCCGAACGGCTCGGGGAAGTCCACCCTCGCCCACGTGATCATGGGCGGGCCGGGCTACGAGGTCTACGGCGGGAGCATCACCCTCGACGGCACCGACCTGCTCGCCCTCCCCACGTGGCAGCGGGCCCAGGCCGGGCTGTTCCTGGCCATGCAGTACCCCACCGAGGTCCCCGGCGTGTCCCTCCAGGACGCCATGGCCGCCGCCCTGGCCCCCAGGGGCCGGGCCGTTCCCGACCTGGGCGAGGTGGTGGCGGCCGAGGCGGAGAAGATCGGCTTCAGCCGCACGCTGCTGGGCCGCCCGCTCAACGTCGACATGTCCGGCGGTGAGAAGAAGCGCAACGAGACGCTCCAGCTCGCCGTGCTGGCCCCCCGGATCGCCGTGCTCGACGAGATCGACTCCGGGCTCGACGTCGACGCCCTGCGCGCCGTCGCCCGCCGCGTCGAGGCCATCACCAACGAGGTCGGCCTGGGCGTCCTCGTCATCACCCACTACAGCCGCCTGCTGCGTGAGCTGCGGCCCGACGTGGTGTCGGTCCTCCGCAAGGGCCGGATCGTCACCTCGGGCGGCCCGGAGCTGGCCGAGGACCTGGAGTCCACGGGCTACGCCGGGTACGAGGAGGAGGCCCCCGCCCAGGGCTAGTCGCCCGGCCGCGGGGACCGGGTTCGGGCTACGTCGGGTTGAGGAGCCCGCCCAACAGGTCCGGGACGGTGGTGACGGTAGGCGGGGTGATGCCGGGTGCCGTCGTCGGCGTGGCGGTGGACGGCGGCGAGGTGGACGGGGGCGCGGTCGTGGCCGTGGTGCTGGTGCGGGCCTCGGGGTTGGGCGGCTGGCCCTCGACGCCGTACACGTGCACGGGCATGCCCATGTGCACCGCGCTCGGGAACCACTCGGCCGCGCTCATGGGGATGCGCACACAGCCGTGGGAGGCGGGCTGGGCCGGCACCGACCGCGAGCCGTGCACGGCGATGCCCCCGTTGAAGTACACCGGGTTGTAGAGCGAGCCCAGCGGGCCGGTCTCCCATCCCCGCCCCTGCCGGTAGAACCCGTACGAGCCCCCCGGGGTCACCGCCCGCCGGCACCAGCCCTCCGAGCAGAAGCGCTTGTTGTTCCCGCTCGAGATCGGGAGGATCTTCTGCAGGGTGTTGGCCTTGTAGAGGAACAGGACCTGGCGGGGGATGTCGATCTCGACCCGGTTCTCGCCGCCGTTGGGGACCAGGGGGTCGGGCGTCCTGGCCGTGCCCAGAGCGGCGATGACGTCGTCGGTCGTCCGACCGGTGCGGGCCATCCCGTGGACCTTCTGGAAGGCCATGACCGCGTAGGCGGTGTTCTGGTCGTAGACGTCGTCGATCTTGGCTACGTCGTACTTCAGGGCGTCGAGGCGCTTCTCCAGGTCGGCGACCTGGCCACCGCGGTCCCCAGGACCGAGGCCGGCCGGAGCGTCTCCCGGCGTGGTGGCGCTTGCCGCCGTGGTGGCCGGCGGGGCGGACGTGCTGGGGGCGGCCGCCGTGGTGGCGGTGGTGGCCGGAGGCGCGGTCGTGCTCGTCGCCGCCGCCGCGATCTGGGCGGCCGCCTTCTCGATCTCGCTCGGGCCGCTGTCGCCCGAACAGCCGGCCAGCACCAGCCCCAGCAGGGCCGCGCCCTGCACCCAAACCCGCCCGCGCCCTCGCATGCCTTTCAGTGTCGCGCGCGTCAGTGCGGCACTTTTTCCGGCCCCTCGTTCACGAACTCGGTGACGAAGCGCTCGAGGGGCCCGACGTCGAGGCGCGAGCAGAGCAGCCGGCGGTGCCAGGCAGTGGCGGCCACGGGCACGTCCATCGATTCCCGGGGCACGAGCAGGACGTCGCGCTCGTGGCGCGCGGCCAGGTCGCGGAGCTCGTCGAGCTGGGCCGGGTCGATGTCGGGCCGGTGCCAGATGGCTATGTAGCCGTGCTCGAGGGAGTGGACGATGTTGGAGTCGGCCGGCCTGTTCTCGACGGTGAAGATCCCGGGAGGCGACGGCGAAGGGTTGTGGTTACCCCCCGAGGGCGGGTCGACCTCGTAGACGATGTTCCCGGTGACGTGGTTGCCGGGCGGTGCCGAAAGGGAGTCGGTGCGGGTGTCGTACTCGCAGGCCCCGCTGGCCTCCAGCTGTTCGATCACCCGGGCGTTCGAGCGCCGGGTGTTGAGGACGGTGACGGTGATGACGGTGATGACGGCGGCGATGGCCCCGAGAACGAGGATCCGGTCGCGCAGCGCCTTGCGGCGTCGGGCCGCCTCCGCCGCGGCCAGCCGTTCGGCGCGGGTGGGACCGGTCCGCTCCTTGGGCGGGCGAGTAGTCGTCTTGGCCTGCCCGGCCGCCGGCTCGGGCGCCGGCGGAGCACCGGTCTTGGCGGCGGGACGGCCGGCCTTGGCCGCGGGTCGCGGTCCGGTCGGGGGGCGCGGCCGGTTCCGCTTCTTCTTGGAGGCCATGAGTGGCGAGGTTACCGCCGGTGTCACCTACGATCGCAGTCATGCTCCAGGCTGGTGAGAAGGCCCCGTCGTTCACCCTCCCCGCCGTCGACGACGGCCGGCCGGTGACCGACCCGTGGACCGAGGGCACCACCGTGCTCAGCTTCTTCAAGTCCAGCTGCCCCGTCTGCAAGATGGTGGCCCCCATGCTGACGAAGCTCTCGGACGCCGGCGTCCGGGTCGTCGCCGTGGGCCAGGACCCCCCGGACACCATCGCCAAGTTCAACGAGGCCGAGGGCCAGCGGGTCCCGGCCCTCAGCGAGCCCCCGCCCTACGAGGTGTCGGAGTCCTACGACCTGGAGGCCGTCCCCACCGTCTTCGTGATCGGCGCCGACGGCGAGATCCAGCAGGCCATCCCGGGCTGGAACCGGGACACGTGGAACGCCATGGCCGCCGCCGCGGGGATGACCGAGCCCCTGTCCACACCGGACGACGGCCTGCGCCCCTTCCGCCCCGGCTGAACGAGCCGCCACACCGACTGACCCCGTGTGGGTCGGCGAGATCAGCCGCCCGGAAACCCGTGCTACAGGACGCTCTCCGGATGATCAATGGTGGTGCGGTCGCCCTCGCTCTCGGCTGGGTCATCGAGGCTGGCCACCAGGTCGGGCCGGGCCAGCCCGGCGACGACCACGACGGCCAGGAACAGGGCGGCACAGCCGGCGGTGACCGTGCGCAGCCCGATCCTGTCGGCCACCGCCCCCTGGAGGACGGCGCCCAGGGGGTAGATGGTGCCGAGGGCGACCATGTACAGGCTCAGCACCCGGGCCCGGAGGACGGCCGGTGCCCGAAGCTGGACCACGGTGCCGAGGCCGGACAGCATGCCGACGTAGGCCGCGCCCACCGCGACCAGCGCCCCCGCGGCCAGGGCGAGGGTGGGCGCGGCGGCGTAGCCCACCAGGAGGAACGGGAGCACGAGGAGGTTGAGGACCAGCACCCGCCGCCGCCCGTAGCGGCGGGCCAGGGAGGCCAGGCTCAGGGCGCCGGCCACCGCCCCCACGCCCTGGGCGGCGATGAGCAGCGACGTGGCCCCCTCGCCCTCCCCGAACAGCTTCACGGTCACGGCGGGGATGAGGGCGATGAAGGGCGACAGGAGGAGGCCGGCCACGGCGATGGTGAGGATGGCCGTGCGGCAGCCGGGCTCGGCCCGCGCCCCCCGGATGCCGGCGGCGATCCGGGCTCGCAGCCCCGGGGGCTCGTCGCTGGGCGGCGGCGGGAGGAGACGGACGGCGAGGAGGGCGGCCATGACCGCGCCGTAGGAGACGGCGTTGAGGACGAAGGCCCACGTGTAGGACCCGGCCACGAGGACGACCCCCGCCAGCGCAGGGCCCACCACCCGGCCCAGGTTGAACTGGGCCAGGGACAGCGAGCTGGCCCCGAGCAGATCCTCCCGGTCGACGAGGTCGGGGAGGATGGCCTGGTAGGCCGGGAAGCCGAGGGCGGTCATGCACCCGCCGGCGAAGACCAGGGCGGTGACGCCCAGGGGGGTGGCCGATCCCGTCCCCACCAGCACGGCCAGCAGGGCGGCGAACACCGTCTCGCCGAGGGTCGTCCCCACCAGGAGGCGGCGGCGGTCCACCCGGTCGGCGATGGCGCCACCGACCGGCGACAGGACGCCGATGGGCACGAAGGCGGCGGCAGCCACCAGCCCCGTCCACCGGGCCTGACCGGTGAGCTCGGTGACCAGGACGCCCACGGCCACGGTCTGGAGCCAGGACCCGATGTTCGAGACGAGGGCCGCGCCCCAGACGATGGCGAAGTCCCGCCGCCGCAGCGGCCGCAGGGACGTGAGCTGGAGCAGCCGGTGGGCGCGGCTCACTCCGTGTCCTGGTAGCGATCCTCCAGCCGGTAGTGGCCCTCGAGGTCGACGACCCGGTTGAACTCGTCGAACCCGGTCACCAGGTTGAGGTGGTTGCGCAGCGTCCCCTGGTCGGCCAGCACCTGGTAGGCGGTGGCGACCGACTTGGCCATGGCGAACAGCCCGGAGAGCGGGGAGACGATGAGGTCGTACCCCAGCTCGTGCAGCTCGGCCGGGGTCAGCAGCGGCGTCTTGCCCGCCTCGATCATGTTGGCGACCAGGACCACGCCGGGCAGGGCGTCGGCCACGGCCCGCATCTCATCGGCCGACTCGGGCGCCTCCACGAACACGGCGTCGACCCCGAGCTCGGCCGCCATGCGGGCCCGGAGGATGGCCTCGTCGAGCCCAATGGCCGCCCGGGCGTCGGTGCGGGCCACGATGAACAGCCGCCACCGGTGGTCGAGGGCGGCCTGCAGCTTCCCCAGCCACTCCTCGCGGGGGACGACCCGCTTGCCGGCCATGTGCCCGCACTTCTTGGGCCACACCTGGTCCTCGAGGAAGATGCCGGCTGCCCCGGCCGACTCGAAGAGCTCGACGGTGCGGATGGTGTTGAGCGCGTTCCCCCCGCCCGTGTCCCCGTCGACGACGACCGCGCAGCCGCCCACCGTGCGGCACACCCGGCGGGCCACGTCGGCCATCTCCGGCTGGGTGAGGTAGCCGAAGTCGGGCAGGCCCAGGAGGCTGGCCGACGTGGCGTAGCCCGAGAGGAAGAGCACGTGGAAGCCGGCGTCACTGGCCAGGCGGGCGGAAAGCGCGTCCCAGACGCCGGGCATGAGCACCGTGTCGTCGGAGCGCAGGAGGGAGCGGAGGTGGTCGCCGTCCATCGCCGCCCTAGCTGATGCCGCAGTGGGCCCGGCCGTACCGGTTGACGTTCGACAGGGCGGTCCGGAAGCTCGGCTCCTGGAGCCTGGTGACCGCCTCGGGAGCGCGGCTCAGGTCGAAGTTGTTCCGCTGGAGGGCGGACAGGACCTGCCTCGCCGTGGTGGCCACCAGGGTGACGTCGGACTTGATCTCGGCCGGGGCGGTGGACTGGGCCTGGCGGATGGCCGACTCGGCGTCGGTCGTGGCCGCCCGCAGCCCGGCCGGGTCGTTGGCCACGGTGAGGAGGGTGGCGGACTTCTCCGCATAGGTCCGGGCCAGCTGGCAGAACGGCGTGCCCGCCTGGTCGTTGCCCACGGCCGCCGTGGTCGCCGGCGCCACCGTGGTGGTCGGCGCCGCCTCTTCGTCGTCTCCTCCGCCGCCGCAGGCCCCGAGGCCCAGGACGGCCGCCAGGCCCACGCCCACCAGCATGCTGCGCATCAGGCCGAACGTAGTCGCGGCCCGCCCGCTACCTCAGCCCGCGGCGCGCTCGTCCAGGGCCTGGGCGAGGGTGTTCCACGACAGGGTGGCGCACTTGATCCGCACCGGGAACTTGACCACCCCGCGCAGGGCCTCCAGGTCGCCGAGCTCCAGCCCGGCAGCCTCCCCGTCTCCGTCCGCGCCCTCGCCACCGCCGTCGAGGCCCCGCTCGTGGATCGACATCATGGCCTTGAACGTCCGGATCAGCTCCCGGGCCTCGGCCTCGGTGCGGCCCATCACCGCGGTAGTCATCATGGAGGCCGACGACTGGCTGATCGAGCAGCCCTGGCCGTCGACCTTGATGTCGGCCACCCGGCCGGCTTCGTCGAGGTCGACGTAGAGGATCACCTCGTCGCCGCACAGGGGGTTGAACCCCTCGACCCGGCGAGCGGGCGGGCTGGGAAGCTCGCCCCGGTTCCGGGGGCTGCGGTAGTGGTCGAGAATGATCTCCCGGTACAGGTCCTCGAGTCCGGCCATGCTCAGATCCCGAACATCCGGGCGGCGGCGGCGAGGCCGTCGGACAGGGCGTCGACGTCGGCCTCGTCGTTGTAGACGTAGAACGAGGCCCGGGCGGTGGCGCCGACGCCGTAGCGGCGCATGAGGGGCTTGGCGCAGTGGTGGCCGGCCCGGATGCACACCCCGGCGCTGTCGAGCACCTGGGACAGGTCGTGGGGGTGGACGTCGCCGTAGGTGAAGGACAGCACGCCGCCCCGGTCGCAGGCCTCGGGCGGGCCGAAGATGCGCAGGTCGTCGCCGTGGCGCTCGCCCAGGACCGACAGGGCGTGCCCGGTGAGGCGCTGCTCGTGCTCGCGCACGGCGTCCATGCCCAGCTCGGACAGGTAGTCGATCGCCGCTCCCAGGCCGACGGCCTCGGCGATGGGCGGGGTGCCGGCCTCGAACTTCCACGGGATGTCGTTGGGGATCCAGCGGTCGAGGCGCACGTCGCGGATCATCTCACCGCCGCCGAGGAAGGCCGGCATGGACTCCAGCAGATCCTCCCGGCCCCACAGCACGCCGATCCCGGTGGGGCCGCACATCTTGTGGGCCGAGAAGGCGAGGAAGTCACAGCCCAGGGCGGCCACGTCGGTGACGGCGTGGGGGACCGACTGGGCGGCGTCGACCAGGACGACCGCACCGGCGGCGTGGGCCGCATCGGCCACCCGGCGGACCGGGTTCAGGGTGCCGAGCACGTTCGACATGGCGGTGAGGGACACCAGCCCCGCACCGTCGAGCAGCCGGTCGAGGTCGTCGAGGACGAGCCGGCCCTCGTCGTCCACGGGCAGGAAGCGCAGCTCCACGCCCCGCTCCTCCGCCAGCATGAGCCACGGCACGAGGTTGGCGTGGTGCTCCATCTCGGTGAGCAGGACGGCCTGGCCGGGGGCGAGGCAGGCCCGCCCGTAGGAGTGGGCCACGAGGTTGATGGCCTCGGTGGCGTTCTTGGTGAAGATCACGCCCCGTGGCGAGGGAGCGCCGATGAAGCGGGCGACGTGCGCTCGGACGGCCTCGTAGGCGGCCGTGGCCTCCTCGGCGATGCGGTAGACGCCCCGGTGCACGTTGGCGTGGGTGGTCGCGTAGTAGCAGTCCATGGCGTCCAGCACGGGGCGGGGCTTCTGCGAGCTGGCCGCGGAGTCGAGGAAGACGAGGCGGTGCCCGTCGATCTCCCGGTCGAGGATCGGGAAGTCCTTCTTGACCCGGGCTACGTCGAGCTGCGCCACGCCTCGTAGCCCTCCTGCTCCAGGCGGTGGGCCAGCTCCATGCCGCCGCTGGCCACGATGCGGCCGTCGACGAGGATGTGGACCACGTCGGGCTCCAGGTACTGGAGGATCCGCTGGTAGTGGGTGATCACGAGCACGCCCAGCTCGGGTCGGTCGCCCCGCACCTCCTGGACGCCCTTGGCCACGATCTTGAGCGCGTCGATGTCGAGGCCCGAGTCGGTCTCGTCGAGGACGGCGAACTCGGGCTCGAGGATGGCCATCTGCAGCACCTCGTTCCGCTTCTTCTCCCCGCCGGAGAAGCCCTCGTTGAGGTAGCGGTCGCCGAAGGCGGGGTCGATGCCCAGCCGGTCCATCCAGCTCATGATGGCCAGCCGCAGCTCGAGGATCGAGAGGTCGACGCCCTTGCGGGCCGACAGGGCCTGGCGCAGGAACTGGATCACCGAGACGCCCGGGATCTCCTCGGGGTACTGGAAGGCGAGGAACAGGCCGGACTTCCCGCGCACGTCGGTGGGCCACTCGGTGATGTCCTCGCCCTTGAACAGGATGCGCCCGGAGGTGACCGTGTAGTCGGGGTGGGCCAGCAGGGTGTTGGCCAGGGTGGACTTGCCCGAGCCGTTCGGTCCCATGAGTGCGGCCACCTGGCCCGGCATGATCGTGAGGTCGACGCCCCTCAGGATCTCGGTGCCCGCCACCTCGACGTGCAGGTCCTGGATCTCGAACACGGGCGTCCCGCTCATGGGCCCAGATTAGCACTACGCCTATAGGGGAAATCCATCCTCTCAGCCGCCGAGGAGCCCGTTGTAGGCGTCGATCTCGGCGTTCAGGGCGTCCACCGCGTCGTTGTACCGGCCGATCAGCCCGTTGATCACGGGGACGTTGGCGTTGTAGCGCGAGATGTCGCCGGCCGTGCGGAGGGTCTCCTGGGTCTCGCGGAGGTAGGTGATGCGGGCGTCCAGGTCGTCGATCACGCCCCGGAGCCGCTCGATCTCGTCCTCCTTGGCCCCGAGCGTCCGCTGGCGGACGGCCACCACTGCCGACCGGTTGGAGAAGTACTGGGCGTAGTGGGCCTCCAGGGCGGGCGACAGCCCGTCGAACTCCGACCCGAGGATGGCATGGGCCTCGTTGGCCAGGGTCGGGGCCGACCCGTAGGGCTTCAGCCGCTCCTCGAGCCGGGGGTTGCCCTCGCCCGCGGCCGCCACCTCGGCGTCGATCCGGTTGCGGTCGGCCGGGCCCAGCGAGGCGTACACGGCGTGGAGCAGCTCGTGGGCCGCCACCACGTACAGCAGCTCACGAGCCTCGGGCCGGTCGGGGGCCCGTAGATGGATGCGCCCGGCCACGTAGCAACCGTGGGTGTGCGTACGAGGGCCGTCGGCGGGGTCGGCGCGGAGCTCGATGCCGCAGTTGTGGGCGAAGGTGTCGGGGTCCTCGACCGCCGGCGTGGCGGCCAGGAACAGCCGCCGGGCCCGCTCGGTCATCGTCGTGGTGGCGATCAGGTCCTGGAGGTCGGGCGGCAAGGGGACCGTGGTCGTCGTGGTCGTCGACGACGTGGTCGTGGTGGGCTCGCTCGTCGGAGGGGCGGCCAGCGGGTCGACGTCGTCGACCGCGGTCCCCGAGCACGCCGCCGCGACCACCAGCAGGACCCCGACCAGGCTCCGACGCAGAGGCACCGGGAGAGAACCTACCGGTGCTCCGTGGGTACGCTGCTGTCGTCCCATGATCGACCCCACCGCCCTCGGCGGCGACGACCCGACTGCCGCGCCGCAGGGTGTGGTGACCCTCGTCCAGGGGTCGGCGTTCGCCATCTCCCGGCGCGACGGCGACGTCTCGCCCGGCACACCACAGGGGCTGTTCTTCCGGGACACCCGCTTCCTCTCGGGGGTGGAGCTGCACGTCAACGGGGAGCGGCCCGAGGTGCTGGCCGCCGAGCGCACCGCCCCCTTCTCGGTGACGTTCGTCCTGCGCAGCCAGCCGGTCGCCGGCCGGGCCGACAGCAGCCTCGTGGTCTTCCGTCACCGCTACGTCGGGCGCGGGATGCGGGAGGACCTGGTGGTGCGCAACTACGGCGAGGAGCCGGCCTACTGCGCCATCCGGCTCCGATTCTCGGCCGACTTCGCCAACGTCTTCGCGGTCAAGGAGGGACGGGCGGGGTCGGAGGGCCCGGTCGACCTGGAGTCGTCCGGCGACGGCCTGGTGTTCCGCTACCGGAAGGGGACGAGCCGTCGGGGCCTGCGCATCACCTCCAGCGAGCCGCCCCAGTTCGTCGCCGACACCGCAGCCTGGGAGACGGTGGTCCCGGCCCAGGGCAGCTGGAGCACGTGCCTGCAGTTCACGACCGTGATCGACGGTGACGAGATCGAGCCCCGCCACCTGTGTGGGCAGCCGGTGGAGAGCGCCATGCCCCGCCAGCGCCTCGACCGCTGGCGCCAGGCCGTCCCCGCGGTCGAGACCGACCACGAGGCGCTCCAGCAGGCGGTGACCAAGGGGGCCGAGGACCTCGGCGCCCTGCGCATCTTCGACCCCGACTACCCCGACCGGGCCGTGCTGGCCGCCGGTGCGCCCTGGTTCATGACCTTGTTCGGGCGCGACTCGCTCCTGACCTCGTGGATGGCGCTGATCGTCGACCCGACCCTGGCCCAGGACGTCCTCCAGACGCTGGCCCGCTTCCAGGGCACGACGGTCGACCCCCGCAACGACGAGGAGCCGGGACGCATCCTCCACGAGATGCGGTTCGGGGAGGCGTCGTCGCTCTCCCTGGGCGGGGGGAGCGTCAACTACGGCACGGCCGACGCCACCCCGCTGTTCGTCATGCTCCTCGGCGAGCTCCGGCGGTGGGGGCTGGCCCCCGATGTGGTCGACTCGCTCCTGCCCGCCGCCGACCGGGCCCTGGCCTGGATCGAGGAGTTCGGCGACCGCGACGGGGACGGCTACGTGGAGTACCAGCGGGCTTCCGACCGGGGCCTCGGCAACCAGGGGTGGAAGGACTCCTGGGACGCCATCCGCTTCGCCGACGGCTGCCTGGCCCGCACGCCGATCGCCCTCTGCGAGGTCCAGGGCTACGTGTACGGCGCCTACCTGGCCCGGGCCCACTTCGCCGACGAGCTGGGCGACGAGCCCACCGCGGCCCGCTTCCGTTCCAAGGCCGCGGCCCTGAAGACCGCCTTCAACCGCGACTTCTGGCTCGAGGACCGGGGCTGGTTCGCCATGGGCCTCGACCGCGACAAGAAGCCGATCGACGCCCTGGCGTCCAACGCCGGCCACTGCCTGTGGACGGGCATCGTCGACGAGGACAAGGCCTCGCTGGTCGCCGACCGCCTCCTGTCCCCCGAGATGTTCAGCGGCTGGGGCGTCCGGACGCTCAGCTCGGCCATGACCGGCTACAACCCGGTCAGCTACCACGTGGGGTCGGTCTGGCCCCATGACAACGCCGTCGTCGCCGCCGGGCTCACCCGCTACGGGTTCGTCGACCACGCCCAGCGGGTCATCCTGGCCATGCTCGACGCCGCCGCCTTCTTCGGGGGGCGCCTGCCCGAGCTGTTCGGGGGGCTGGGCCGCGACGAGGTCCCCTTCCCGGTGGGCTACCCGGCGTCGTGCTCGCCGCAGGCGTGGGCCGCGGCCTCACCGCTGCTGTTCCTCCGCTCCATCCTGCGCCTCGACCCGTGGGTCCCCCACGGGAAGGTGTGGCTCGACCCCGTCCTGCCGCCGAAGATGAAGCGGCTGTGCGTGGCCCGGATCCCCCTGGCCGGGCGCCGGGTCACCGTCGAGGTCGACCAGAGCTCGTTCAGCGTCGACGGCCTGGGCCCCGATGTCGAGCTGGTCAAGTCCCCCCGCGACCCCCTGACCGCATGATCACTGAGCAGAAATGTGCCAAAACGGCACGATGCTGCTCACTCACCAGCCCCGGTCGATCCACTCCTGGAGGTGGGGGCGCTCGGTGCCGATGGTGGTGTCGTCGCCGTGGCCGGGCATGACGATCGTCTCGTCGGGCAGGGTGAACAGGCGCTGCTGGATCGAGCGGATGATGGTGGCGAAGTCGGTGCGGTTGCGGCGGGTGTTGCCCGGGCCGCCCGGGAACAGGGTGTCGCCCGAGAGGAGCACGGGCGACCCCTCGAGAATGAAGCACGTGGAGCCGGGGGTGTGGCCGGGCGTGTGGACCGCGTGGAGGCGGAGGCGCCCGACCTCGATCACGTCGCCGTCGACGATCTCGAAGTCGTAGGCCGGGAGCATGTCGGCGTCGCCCGGCGCCACACCGACCCGGTGCCCGGCGGCCCGGACGGCGGGCACGGCCTGGATGTGGTCCCGGTGACCGTGGGTGGTGAGGACGTCGCCCACCCCGAGCTCCTCGCACAGCGGGAGGAGGACGTCGGGCTCGTCGGCCGCGTCGACCAGCACCGCGGCTCCCGTCTCGGCGCAGCGGACGACGAACACGTTGTTCACCATGGGGCCGACCACGACCTTGGTGATCTGCACCCGGTCGTCCTCGTAGTGCCGCGCCACGCACTGAGAGTATGCCCCCATGCACTTCGGCCCCACCGCCGCCCAGGAGGAGCTGCGGGGGCGCGTGCGCGGCCTGTTCGCCGGGATCTCCCCCTCGGCCGAGGTCCGCCGCCTCATGGAGACCGACACCGGCTTCGACCCCCAGGTGTGGGAGGCCGTCCAGGGGTTCGTGCGCGGGGGGTGGCTCGACCTCTCCGTCGTCTTGGAGGAGGCCGGCCGCGTCCTGTTGCCCGCGCCGTACCTGGCCACGGCCACCGCCGCCCCCTTCCTGCCCGACGACGTCGGTCCCTGTGTCGCCACCCTCGCCCTGGCCGAGGCCGCCGGCCGCTGGGACGACGCCGGGGTCCAGACCCGGGCGGTCGGGTCGCAGCTGGAGGGCGAGAAGTCGTACGTGGTGGACGGCTGCGTGGCCGACGTCCTCGTGGTCGCCGCCCGGCGAGAGGACGGCGACGTGGGCCTGTTCCTCGTGGACGGCGACGCCCCGGGCCTCGACCGGCGCCCGCTGAACACCGTCGACCAGACCCGCAGGCAGGCCACCGTCACCCTGGCCGCGACGCCCGCCCGCCCGCTGCCCGGGACGCTCGACTCGGCCGTCGACCTGTGCGCGGTGGCCCTGGCCGCCGAGCAGGTCGGGGGGGCCGAGCGGTGCCTGGAGGCGGCCGTCGAGCACGCCGGGCGGCGGGTGCAGTTCGGCCGGCCCGTCGGCAGCTTCCAGGCGGTCAAGCACCTGTGCGCCGAGATGCTGCTCGAGCTCGAGTCCGCCCGCTCGGCCGCCTTCGTCGCCGCCGCGGCGGCAGCCGGGAACGACCCCGAGCTGCCCACGGCCGCCTCCGTGGCCAAGGCCTGCTGCTCGGAGGCGTACGTGCGGGTGGCCACCGACAGCCTCCACGTCCACGGCGGCCTCGGCTTCACCTGGGACCACGACGCCCACCTGTACTTCAAGCGGGCCCGGTCGTCGCGGCTGCTCTTCGGCGACCCCAACTTCCACCGCGAGCGGCTGGCCCGGCAGCTGGGGCTCTGAGCGGAGCTGCCGGATACCCTCGCGGCCTCATGGGGCTCTTTCTCGGCGTGCTCGCCGTGGCCGCCGTCTTCGCCATCGCCGCCATCGTCATCGGGCGGGAGGCGAGGCGGCTGGCCGCCAAGCCCCCGGGACGGGTGTTCGAGTTCGAGGACGCCGTGGCCTGGGTGTGCGACCACGTGGGCCCCGAGGTGGCCGCCGTCCTCTCGCCCGACGACGTCCGCCAGATCCTGAACTGGCACCTCGAGTTCTTCCGGATGAAGGGGGTGTCGTCGAACGGCCACACCGCCGAGAGCGACGGGCCCGTGGTCGTGAGCGGGGCCGAGACCGTCGACTTCGTGATGATGAAGGCCGAGGCGGCCGGGTCGCCCTACACGCCGGCCCAGATCCACGCGGTCCTCGACGCCCAGATGGGCTACCTGGAGGACATCGGGGCCGTAGGCCCGGTGGAGGAGCGGGGCGACGACCTCTGAGCGGCCGCCTCCCGAAACTGGCGCCACGATCGCCCGCGTTTGTGATTTGATAGGTCTACCGAAGAAAGGAGGTGGTCCAGCTGAACGACAGTAGGTTTGGGACCTCGGAGGTGGCTGCCCGCTAGCCGGCAGCTGGACCGGGCAGGCGAATACCCGCCGCCACCGCTCGGAGGAAACGTCCGGGAACTGGTCCCTCCCGGTGCAGTCGTGTCCCCCAAGTTCCTTTCCAGCAACTAGTCGAAGCAGACAAGGGGGCGCTCAGCGCCCCCTTGTCGCGCAGCCGTCGATCGGAGGTGACACCGGCATGCAGTGCGTGATCGAGTCCAGTGGGCTCCGGCTCTCGGGTTTCCTCGCCCGGCCGGCGGGGCCCGCCGCTGCATCCGTCCCCGGTCTCGTCCTCTGCCACGGCTTCCCGGCCGGGCCCGGAGGGGCGGCGACGTCGGGCCAGACCTATCCCCAGCTGGCCGAGCGGCTGGCCGCGGAGACGGGCTGGGCCGTGCTCACCTTCAACTTCCGGGGCACCGGCGCCTCGGAGGGCAACTTCTCCCTGGCCGGCTGGCTCGACGACCTGCGGGCTGCCATCGACCACCTCCTGGCCGCCGATGGCATCTCGGGGGCGTGGTTGGCCGGGTCGAGCACGGGCGGTGCCCTCGCCCTGTGCCAGACCGGCGAGGACGAGCGGGTGCGCGGCGTGGCCACCCTCTCGGCCCGAGCCGACTTCCACGAATGGGCCGCCGAGCCCGAGCGCTTCCTGGACCACGCCCGGTCGATCGGGGTCATCCGGGACCGCGACTTCCCGCCCGACCCGGAGGCGTGGGGCCGGGAGCTGCGGGAGATCCGCCCCACGTCGCTGATCGCCAAGATCCCGCCTCGCCCCATCCTCCTCGTCCACGGCGCCCTCGACGAGACCGTGCCCCTGGACGACGCCCGGGTGCTGACCGACGCAGCCGGCGACGCCGTGGAGCTGCGGGTGCTGGCCGAAGCCGGGCACCGGCTCCGTCACGACCCCCGGGCCGTCGCCCTCCTCATGGGGTGGATGGAGCGCCAGGCCGTTCACTGACCGGCACCCGGTCGATCACGTCCCGTAGGGCGCGGGCGGCGGCGGCCGGGTCGGCGGCCTCGGTCAGCCATCGCACCACGACGAAACGCCGGGCGCCGGCGTCGAGCATGGCCGGCAGCGTCTCCGGCGTCACCCCGCCGGTGACGAACCAGGGCCGGGTGGCCGTCCGGGCCGCGTAGCGCAGGTACTCGAGTCCCGTGCCCGGACGGCCCGGCTTGGTCGGCGTCGGCGACACGGGCCCCACCGACACGTAGTCCGCCGGCTCGCCGGCCGAGGCGTCCAGCTCGGCCGGGGCGTGGGTGGAGAGGCCGACCACCGCCTCGCGGCCCAGGATGCGCCGGGCCAGCGCCGGCGGGGCGTCGTCCTGGCCCACGTGGACACCCGTCGCCCCCACCTCGAGGGCCAGGTCCGGCCGGTCGTTGAGGATGAAGGGCACCGCGTGGTCGGCGCAGACCGAGGCGGCCAGACGGGCCCGGGCCAGCAGGGGCCGGGCTTCCAGCACCTTGTCCCGCAGCTGGACGACGTCGACCCCGCCCGAGATGCAGGCGGCCAGGAACTCGGCCAGGTCGGGACGGTCGGCCGTGCACAGGTACAGCCGCCGGCCGTCCAGGACCGTCACCCTCCGGCCACCGCCCGCACGAGCTCGATGCGGTCCCCTTCGATCAGGAACGTGGTCGCCAGCTCGGCCCGGGCCACCGGCTCCCGGTTCCGCTCGACCACCACCCACTTCCCACCGAGGCCGAGGTGGTCGAGGAGGTCGTCGAGGGTCGCCCCGTCGTCGAGCTCGACCGGTTCCCCGTTGGCGAACACTCTCACCCCGTGGACGGTACCGACTTCCGGCGGTTGCGGGCGACGAGGACGAGCAGGACCACCCCGGCGACGATCAGCGCCACCTCGGCGGCGATGAGGAGGGCTCGGGAGGACACTCCGCCGCCGCCGTCCTCCACCTCGATCCACGCGCCGAAGATGTCCTGGGCCTGGGTGTCGGCGTTGGCCAGGCGGGTGTCCGACCAGGCCACGAAGACCCCGTCGTCGGCCGACCCCACGGCGGCCGGCACCTCCACGAAGTACTGCTTGTTGTAGGTGCCGAACCGGCGGTTGACCGACTCGGCCGTGGCCCGCACGTTCGGCGAGAACGTCTTGCCCCCGTCGTCCGACCAGGCGTAGTAGGCGTCGTTGATGTCGCCCAGGTAGAACTCGAGGTCGTTGTCGGGGGTGTCGACGCCCTCGTGGCGGTAGTCGTACCAGACGAGGTCGATGCGGCCGTCGGGGGCGACGTCCATACGCGGCCACTTCTGGGTGCGCTTGTTGCCCACGGGGTCGTCGTTGACCCGGACCGGCTGCGCCCACGTGCGGCCGCCGTCGGTCGTGCTCTTGAAGAACAGGTCGAGGTCGCCGTTGGACGTGTCCTCCCAGGCCAGGTACACCGTCCTCCCGTCCTTGGACACCGCGGCCAGGGGCTCCTCGAGGACCAGGCTCGACTGGCCCACGTCGCCCTCGGTCCAGGTGCGGCCCCCGTCGGTCGAGCGGGCCATGAGCAGCCGTGCCGGCTTGGGGGCCTCTCCCTGGGGCGGGCGCGGGAGGCGCTCGCGCTGGAACCAGTACGCCGCCCCGTCGGCGTCGACCACCACCCGGGGGGCGTCGAAGCCGGGGTCGGCCGTGAGGCCGCGGACCTCGGGGCCGAACGTCCGGCCGCCGTCGGTCGACGCCGCGGCCCACCCCTCGGTGCCCTTCCTCGACTCGGGCGTGTACGAACGGCGCCACGACACCCACACCATGCGGGGCGCGTCGCCCAGCCGGTTCACGAACAGGTCGGGGACGAAGTTGGCCACCGCGTCGACCGGGTCGGCGGGGATGGGCGCCCGGGCCACGACCGTCGTCGTCCACGTGTCCCCGGCGTCGGTCGACCGGGCCAGGACGATGCTGCGCCCGCCCATGGCCGCCGGGTCGGCGACGGCCACCACCCAGTACAGGACGCCCTCGGGGTCGAACACCAGGCGCTGGCGGAGGTTCTTGGAGATGCCGGCCTTGTTGAGCCCGCAGTCCGTGAAGGGTCGGAAGTCGGGGCCGTCCAGCTGCCCGAACGTCGCCCCCCGGTCGACGGACCGGTAGATCAGGCACTTCTCCGCCGCCATGTCGGTGGCGGCGAGGAACACCCGGCGGTCGTCGGTCGGGTCGACCGCGGCGGCCGGGCCCTCGAACGTCCGGGCCGCCACCGGGGTGTCCGTGACCCGGACCGCCTTCCCAGGACGGGCGTCGTCGGCGGCACCAGCCGGGCCCACGACGGCCAACAGAGCAGCGGCCACCAGCGGCACGACCCGTCTTTGCATCTCGAACCCCCCCGGTAGAGCGGGGGAAGAGACTACTTCGCCGCCTTGGCCGCCGCCTTGACCGCCTTCTTGTGCTCGCGGACGGCGGCCAGGGCCTTGGGCCCGTCGACGTCGGCCACCGAGAAGTGCCCGACCTGGGCGTAGGGACCGGCCATCTCCTCCCAGCCCGGCGGGGCGACGCCCATCCGCTTGGCCAGGATGGCGGTGAAGATCTGCGCCTTCTGCTCCCCGAAGCCGGGCAGGGACCGCACGCTCGTGAACAGCTCCCGACCGGTGCCCGCCTCCGCCCACACCCGGCTGGCGTCGCCGCCGTAGCGCTCCACGAGCACCCGGCACAGCTCCTGGGTGCGCCCAGCCATCGACCCGGGATAGCGGTGCAGGGCGGGCGGGCCGCGGAAGACGGCGGCCAGCGCCTCGGCGTCCATGGAGGCGATCTCCTCGGCGTCGAGGCGACCGCCCAGGCGCTGCTTGAGGTCGTAGGGGCTGTGGAACGCCCGCTCCATGGGGAACTGCTGGTCGAGAAGCATCCCGATCAGCAGGGCGAGAGGGTCGGTGGCGAGGAGTTCGTCGGCGGGCGGGTCGCCGGTGAACAACAGGCTCTGGGGAGGCACGGGGCCACCGTACCGCCACCCGGGCCACTTGAAGTGGTGCCGCGCCGGTGCTGGAATTCCCCCCTACGTCATCAGCAGTGGGGGGAGATCGTTGATGGGTCGGCGCGTCGCTCTTGCCGTCTTCGGCTGCCTGCTGGTGGCGGCCGTTTTCGTGGCCCCGGCCACCGCCCAGCAGCCCAGGGGCCCGGTGGTGACACCCAACGTCCAGGTCACGACCGACGTGACGCCGGGCCGCACCCACACCGAGCCCCAGATGCTCGTGCACCCCGACGACCCCAACATCCTCGTGATCCCCGAGGTCGAGTTCAACACCTCGACGTGCCAGGTCTACGTCAGCCTCGACCGCGGCCGCACGTGGGCCAAGTCGGCGGCCAACGCCATGCCGCCCGGGTACCGGGCCTGCGTCCGCCCCAACTTCGGGTCGTTCTTCGCGGCCAAGTTCGGTGTCGACGGCACCCTCTACCTGGCCGGCACGGCGGCCGGTCACGCCTCGTCCTCGGGGCCCAACGACCCCTTCGTGGCCCGCACCAGAGACCTGGGCCGGACGTGGGAGTACTCCATCGTCAAGAAGTCGGAGGAGCGCGACTTCCCCAAGCCCGACGGCACCACCGCCCGCGACTTCGAGCGCTTCGGGTACGTCCGTTTGGCCGTGCACCCGACCGACCCGCTGCGGGTCTACGCCGGCTTCCGCCGCCAGGGCGCCTTCCAGGGGGTAGCGCAGGTCTCCGAGCGGACCATGGTCGCCGTCTCCACCGACGGAGGGGCGACGTTCGGGCCGCTGGTCGACGTGCTCGAGACCAGCTTCCCGCTCACCGACGTGAAGGGCTCGGACCAGCCGGGCCTGGCCGTGGACAAGGAGGGCACGATCTACGCCTTCACCAAGGAGCGCCCGCCCCTGGCCACCACGCCGGGGCCGACCCAGGCGCCCGTCCCCACCCCGCCGGGGCCGGCCAACGCCTGCCGCCCGGCCTCGGCCAGCCCCGCGGCCCAGCCCTGGGTCCCGACGCCGGTGCCCGCCACCCCGCCGGGGATCGGCCAGCCCGGCGCCGGCAGCCGCATGTTCATGGCCAAGTCCACCGACGACGGCAGGACCTGGAGGGCCAAGACGGTGGAGACCAGCGGCGTGGTCTGCGGCCCGTGCCTGACCACCCCCGAGGCTGCGGTCGACGCCAGGACGGGCGACGTATACGTCGTCTGGGAGCAGAGCGACACCGGCCCGCCCAACCCCCGCGACGACCGCAACATCTGGTTCATGAAGTCGGAAGACGGCGGCGAGACCTTCACCAGCCGGGTGCAGCTCAACGACGACCGCGACCCGAACCGTCGGCCCAACTACGACCAGATGTTCCCGGGCATCAGCATCGCCCCCAACGGGCGGGTCGACATCGCCTGGTGGGACTTCCGCACCGACGCCCTCTACAACCCGGCGGGCAACGGCAACACCACCCGCCGCGACCAGACCTGCTTCGACATCTTCTACACGTCGTCGAGCGACGGCGGGGCGTCGTGGGCACCGAACACCCGGATCAGCGACCGCAGCATGAACCAGAACGAGGGCTTCGCCATGAACCTGGCCTACGACCTCCGGGGCCCGATCGGCGTGGCCTCGACCGACGAGGAGGCCTTCGTCACCTGGTCCGACTCGCGCAACGGCACGTTCGACCTCCCCACCGAGGATGCCTACTTCGCCAAGGTCATCCACGAGGAGCCGGAGACGGGCGGGGGCGACGGGCCGGCGATCAAGGCGTCATCGGTGGTCCTCGGGCTGACCATCGGGCTCGTACTGGCCGGTCTGGCCGTGGCCACCGTGGCCGGCAACGCCCGCCGCAGCAGCGCGTAGCGCACCGACGAGAGGGTGCCGGACGTCAGGCCGGCGCCTCGTAAGAGGCGCCGGGCTCGCACGGCGCCGAAGGCTCGCCGTGTCGAAACAGGAGGACGCCCGCCGTCAGGCGGGACGTCGCCTTTCCGTCGACCGAAGGTCGACCTACTAGGAGGGGTCGAAGCGGTAGCCGACGCCCCGCACGGTGCGGACCCAGCGCGGCCGCTCGGGGTCGTCCTCGATGCGGCGGCGGATGCGGGCGATGTGCTCCGTCACCGTGGCCGGGCTGCGGTCGGGCGAGGCCGGCCACAGGCGCTCGAGGAGCTGCTCGCGGGAGAACACCTGCTCCGGCGAGGAGGCCAGGAAGGCCAGGAGCTCGTACTCGCGGGCGGGTAGCTCGACGGCGTGGCCGTGGACGGTCACCCGCCGGGTGGCCCGGTCGATGTGGAGCCCCTCGAAACGCAGCTCCTGCCGGTGGTTCGACCGGCTGTTGTTCGCCCGCCGCAGCACGGCGGCGATCCGGCCCACGAGCTCGGCGGTCGAGAACGGCTTCACCACGTAGTCGTCGGCGCCGAACCGGAACCCGAGCACGCGGTGGGCCTCGTCCCCCTTGGCGGTCAAAAGGATGACCGCGACGTCGCTCGTCGCCCGTAGGCCGGCGAGGACGTCGAGCCCGTCCTGGCCCGGCATCATGATGTCGAGCAGGAGCAGGTCGGGAGCGAACGCGCGGATCTTCTCCAACGCCGTCGGCCCGTCCCCGGCCTCCTCGACGGCGTAGCCCTCGGTGGTCAGCAGCCGGCGCAGCAGCGTGCGGATCGACGTGTCGTCGTCGACGACGAGGATGCGAGCTCCTCCGTCCACGCCCTCGTCCACCCCTCCGAGGGTACCGCCATCCCATGCATCAACATCGGCTCTACGGAAGATCAACATTTCCCCAACAAACCGCCTTAAGTGCGGTGATCGGCCGCCGATACAAGAGCTGCCGGCGAGGAAAACCGGCAAGCGGCCTCCGAGAAAACCGGAGGAAGCCACTCACTCATGGAGGTTCATAGTCATGCGCAAGCTCGTTCCCGTCGTCGGCCCCCTGCTCGCTGCCGTCCTCGGCATGGTCCCGATCCTGGGCGCCATCCTGGCCGCCGTGGTGGCCTGAGCCACTTCAAACTCGTGGCCACGTCGACGATCCCGGCCCGGGGTGGAGAGGTCTCTCCGGGCAGGAATTCGCCGGTCCGAACGGACCCCCACGACCAAGTGCACGCACAAACCCCCCGAGCGCGAAGCGCCGGCGGGGCAGAATCGCTGGCAACCGGGTGTGCCTTGGTGGTGTGTGTCGTGGTCCAGCTTCCACATCACATGCTCCACGCCGTAGGCATCCGGTCGTGGGTACCCGCACTGGTCGCAGTGGTGGCGGTGGTGAGTGGCGTCCGGGCCGTCGTCCGGACGCCGTTCACCCTGCCCCGTGCGCTCCGCCACGCTGCCGACCGACCGACGGGGCTCCGGAGGTGGCTCGAGGGCGAGCTCACGATCGTGGTCGCCACCGTCGCCGTCGGCACCGTCGCCACCCTGCCGCTGTACGCCCTGCTGCGGGCCACGCCGGTGTGGTGGTTGCCAGCCTCGCTGCTCTTCGCCGCGGTCACGGTCGGCTGGCAGGTCCTCATGCCCGTCGCCGTCAGGGCCCAGGCCGGTCCCTTGACGCCCGCGCCACCGGTGCTGGCCGAGCGGCTCGGTGCCCTCGCCCGCCGGGCGGGGGTGGACATCGGCGACGGCGTCGTCGTCGCCGGCAAGCCCGGCAAGCGGCGGTGCAACGCCTATGTCCTGGGCATGGGACCCACCCGCCGGGTCGTGCTCGAGCAGGCCATCGCCGAATGGCCGCCCGAGCTGGTCGAGCAGGCCGTCGCCCACGAGCTCGGCCACTGGCGCCTGGGCCATACCGCCCGGCGCCTGCCCCTCACCCTTCTCTCGCAGCTGGCCACGCTCGCCGCCGCCGCCGCCGTCCTGTCCTACCGACCGCTCCTCGACTGGGCCGGCGTCACCGGCGCCGGGGATCCGCGCTCCTACCCGCTCCTCCTCGTCGTCGGCGCCGTCGTCGTCCTGCCCGCCCGCTGCCTGCTGGCCTGGCGTGACCGGGCCCAGGAGCGTGCGGCCGACCACTTCGCCCTCACCCTCCTCGACCGTCCGGCCGACTTCGCCGCCATGTTGCAGCGGGCCGCCGACGAGAGCGGCGCCCCCCGCACCCTTCCCTGGTGGCGGCGCCTGACCGCCACCCACCCACCCGTCGACGAGCGGGCCGCCCTCTCCCTGGGCGCCCGCGCCTGAACCCTTCGTAGGAGCCTGACCCCGAATGTCCTCGACGTCTACCTCGACCCGCCGGCGCGCCCTCCTCGGAGGCGCACTGGCCGCCGCCCTCGTGCTCGCCGGCGGGATCGCCGTCTGGGCCGGGCCCGACGACACCGGCACCACCGACGCCGCCATCTCGACCTCGTCCGCCGGCACCGGGACCGTCGAGGCTGAGGCACCGACCGGCACGCCGGAGACCACCGCCGTCGCCGACACGCCGACCACGGTGGCCCCACCCGCCACGACGGCCCCGGCTGCGAAGACCTCGCCCACCACGTCGAAGGCGACGACGCCGACGACCGCCAAGGCCGGGCCGCCGACGACGACCAGGCCGGCTGCCGCGCCGGCGCCGGCTCCCGCCCCTGCCGCTCCTGCGGCCAAGTCCGGGCAGCGGGTGAACCCCACCCCCGCCCAGGTGCAGGCGGCCATCACCACCCTGCACCAGCGCATCCCGCTCTTCGAGCCCAACGAGGCCCAGCTGCGAACGTTCGCCGAGGCGGCGTGCGCCCAGTTCGACCAGGGCCAGACCCATGCCCAGGTGGTGGAGACGGTTCGCAAGGCCGTCACCTACATCCAGGGCGCCAGCCTGTCCGCCCCCGACGCCGACTTCGCCGTCCGCACCGTCCTCCAGCTGCGCTGCCCGGGCTATCTGTAGTCGCCTTCGCGGGCGGAACCGGCTGGTCCGCGATCGGCCGTACGCGTACGAGCAACTTGGTCCGCTGATTGCCGGCAGGGGCGAGGTGTCGCCCTGGAGGGATCGGCGTCCGGGGAGCCGACTTCCGGTATCTGGCCTGATCCCGGCAACGAGTGTGCGGAGCGAGCAACATGTCCGGGATGGCGAGCCCCTCCGACCCCCTCCCGGCCCGCACCGACGGCGGGGTCAAGGTCCCGGTCCTGCTCGCCGGCGCCGCCGCGTGGTCGTGGCGACTCCTGGTGGTCGGAGCGGCCGGCACCATGCTCGTCTACGTCCTCATCCAGCTGTACGTGGTCGTGGTGCCCGTCATCCTGGCCCTGTTCCTGGCCGCCGTCCTCGAGCCGCTGGTCGCCCGCCTGCGCGGCCACGGTTGGCCGCCGGCGCTGGCCACCGCCGCCGTCTTCCTGGCCACCCTTGCCGTGATCGCCCTCGTCATCGGCTGGATCGGGGCCGAGGTCGCCGACGAGCTCGACGACGTCGGCGACCGGGTCAGCCAGGGGGTCTCCGACGTCCGGGAGTGGCTCCAGGACGAACCCCTGAACCTCTCCCCCGAACGCCTCGACGAGCTGGAGGACAACCTGCGCGAGAACCTGGGCTCGGGCGGCGGCGGGGTCGCCCGTCGGGCGCGGGACGCCACCGAAGCCCTGGGCGGGTTCGTCCTGCTCCTGTTCACCCTGTTCTTCGTCATGAAGGACGGGCACCGGATGGCCGACTGGTTCAAGGAGCGGATCGCTCCCGCACAGCGCCACGACGCGGTCGCCGTCGCCGGCCGGGCCCGCCGGATCATGCGGCTCTACCTGGTGGCCACCGCTCTGACCGGGCTCATCGACGGAATCCTCATCGCCATCGCCCTGATGATCCTGGGCGTCCCACTGGTGCTCCCCCTCGCCGTGCTGACCTTTCTGGGCGGCTTCTTCCCCCTGGTCGGCGCCACCGTCGCCGGCCTGGTCGCCGCCCTGGTGGCCCTGGTCGACAAGGGCTTCACCACCGCCCTGCTCGTCGTGGGGGCGACCATCCTCGTCCAGCAGATCGAGGGCAACCTCCTCCAGCCCCTGATCCTCGAGCGGGCCGTGCGGCTGCACCCTCTGGTCACCGTGGTGGCCGTGGGCGCCGGGCTGCTCGTGGGCGGTCTGCTGGGCGCCTTCCTGTCCGTGCCGCTGGTGGCCATCGGCGCCCAGACCGCCAACTACTTCCGGACCAAGGACCTCCCCGACGAAGAGGTGGAAACGCCTCCGCCCGAGGAGGATCAGGCCCTCAGGGGGTCGACGGCCTCGGGGTCGAGCTCGTAGCGGCCGATGGCGTCGGCCACCTCCTGGGGCTTGGCGTCGTCGGTCTCGGCCAGGGCGGTGAGGACGGCGACGACCAGGTGGGGGGCGTCGGTCTCGAAGTGGCGGCGCAGGTTGGCCCGGGTGTCGGACCGGCCGTAGCCGTCGGTGCCGAGCGACAGGTACGAGCCCGGGACCCAACGGGCCACCTGGTCGGGCACCGCCTTCATGAAGTCGGTGACGGCCACGTACGGCCCCGGCGCGGTCGAGAGCGCCTCGGTGACGTAGGGCCGGCGCGCCTCCTCGGTCGGGTGGAGCCGGTTCCATCGCTCGACGGACAGGGCGTCCTCTCGGAGCGACTTGTACGACGTGGCGCTCCACAGCTCGGCGGCCACGTCGTGGTCCTCGGCCAGCATCCGCTGCGCCTCCCGGGCCGCGCCCTGCGCGGTGCCGCTGAACACGATGGTCGCCCTGCGCGACGGTCCGTCCGGCGCCGGTGCGAACCGGTAGAGCCCCCGGCGGATCCCCTCGTCGGCTCCCTCCGGCATGGCCGGCATGACGTAGTTCTCGTTGTAGAGGGTCAGGTAGTAGAAGACGTCCTCCGGGTCGGGGCCGTACATGCGGCGCAGGCCGTCCTCCACGATGACGCCCAGCTCGTAGGCGAAGGCGGGGTCGTAGGCGGCCACGTTGGGCACGGTCGACGCCAGCAGGAGGCTGTGGCCGTCCTCGTGCTGGAGGCCCTCGCCGTTCAGCGTCGTCCGCCCGGCCGTGGCCCCGCACAGGAACCCCTTGCCCTTCATGTCGCCGAAGGCCCAGATGAGGTCACCGACCCGCTGGAAGCCGAACATGGAGTAGAAGACGAAGAACGGCACCATGGGCTTGCCATGGGTGACGGCCGCCGTGCCCGCGGCGGTGAACGACGCCATGGAGCCGGCCTCGGTGATGCCCTCCTCGAGGATCTGGCCCTTCTGCGACTCCTTGTAGGAGAGCGGGAAGGCGGCGTCGACCGGCTCGTACAGCTGCCCGAACGGGGCGTAGATCTTGACCTCGGGGAACAGGGCGTCCATGCCGAAGGTACGGGCCTCGTCGGGGATGATCGGCACGATGTTGGCGCCCATCCCCTTGTCGCGCAGCAGGTCGCGCAGCAGGCCGGTCATGGCCATGGTGGTGGAGAACTCACGCTTGCCCGAGCCCTCGCGCAGGCCGGCGAACACCTTCCTGTCCGGGGCGGGGAGCGTCCGCTGGCGCACGACCCGCTTGGGCAGCGACCCGGCCAAGGCCCGGCGCCGCTCCATCATGTACTCGTACTCCACCGAGCCCTCGGCCGGCCGGTAGTACGGCGGCTCGGGGGCGTCGAGGGCCTCCTCGGGGATCTCGTCCTCGAGGTGCAGCCGCTCCCGGAAGGTGGCCAGGTGCTGCTTGGACATCTCCTTGATCTGGTGGGTGGCGTTCACCGCCTCGAAGCCCGGGCCGAGGGTCCAGCCCTTGATCGTCTTGGCCAGGATGACGGTCGGGGCGCCGTTCTTCTCGATGGCGGCCGAGTAGGCGGCGTAGAGCTTGCGGTAGTCGTGGCCGCCGCGTGGCAGGTTGCGCAGGTCGTCGTCGGAGAGGTGCTCGACCATGGCCCGCAGCCGGGGGTCGGGGCCGAAGAAGTGCTCGCGGATGTAGGCCCCGCTCTCGGTGGCGTACTTCTGGAACTCCCCGTCGAGCGTGGTGTTCATCTTGTTGAGCAGGACGCCGTCGACGTCACGGGCCAGCAGCGGGTCCCAGCCCGAGCCCCAGATGACCTTGATGACATTCCACCCCGCGCCTCGGAAGAGCGCCTCGAGCTCCTGGATGATCTTGCCGTTTCCCCGGACGGGCCCGTCGAGGCGCTGGAGGTTGCAGTTCACGACCCACACCAGGTTGTCCAGCTGCTCCCGGGCGGCCAGGGTGAGCCCGGCCATGCTCTCGGGCTCGTCGAACTCGCCGTCGCCCAGGAAGCACCAGACCCGGGACCTGCTCGTGTCGACCAGCTCCCGGTTCAGCAGGTACCGGTTGAAGCGGGCCTGGTAGATCGAGTTGATGGGGCCGATCCCCATGGAGACGGTGGGGAACTCCCAGAAGTCGGGCATGAGCCGGGGGTGGGGGTAGCTCGACAGGCCGCCGCCGTTGCCGCCGCTGATCTCCTGGCGGAAGTGGTCGAGCTGGGCCTCGGTGAGCCGGCCCTCGAGGAAGGCCCGGGCGTAGATGCCGGGGGCGGCGTGGCCCTGGAAGTAGACCTGGTCGCCGGCCTGGCCGTCGTCCTTGCCCCGGAAGAAGTGGTTGAAGCCGACCTCGTACAGCGCGGCCGAGCTGGCGTAGGTGGCCAGGTGGCCGCCGATGCCCTTGGCCCGCTTGTTGGCCCGGCTGACCATCACCGCCGCGTTCCAGCGGATGAAGGCCCGGATGCGGCGCTCGATGTGCTCGTCGCCCGGGAACCACGGCTCCTTCTCGGGAGGGATGGTGTTGATGTACGGGCTGGAGACGGTGTTGGGGAGCCCCACACCGAGCTCACGGGCCCGCTCGAGCAGCTTCATGAGGAGGAAGCGAGCGCGGGTGCGGCCCCGTTCGTCGGCCACCATCTCGAGGGAGTCGACCCATTCCGCCGTCTCCTGAGGGTCGATGTCGGGGAGCTGGGCTGCGTAGCCGTCGAAGATCACCCGTCCAGTCTCTCACCGGCGGCGAGTAGACCTGTATCGACATGGGCGCGACCGAGGTGTACACGGACGGGGCCTGCCTCGGGAACCCCGGCCCGGGAGGGTGGGCCTGGGCCGTCCCGGGAGGCCGGTTCGCCAGCGGGGCGGCCGCGCAGACGACCAACCAGCGCATGGAGATCCAGGCCGCGCTGGAGGCGGTGCGCGCCCTCGACGGCCCCCTCGTGGTCGTCAGCGACTCCACCTACGTCGTCAACTGCTTCCGCGACCGGTGGTGGGAGGGGTGGCTCGAGCGGGGGTGGGTCAACAAGGCCAAGAAGCCGGTGGCCAACCGGGACCTGTGGGAGCCGCTCATCGACGCCGTCCGCTCCGACCCGAGCCGGGTCACGTTCCGCTGGGTCAAGGGTCACAGCGAGGACCCGCTCAACGACCTCGTCGACCGCCTGGCCGTGGAGGCGGCCAAGACCCAGACCGGCCGTTCCGGGGAAGGCACGCCGTCCGACCTCGGCCCCCCCGACGCTGCCGGTGACCCCCGGCTCCCCCCCGGGCGGCTGATCGCGGTCACCGGCCACCGCCCGCCCGACCTGGGCGGCTACGAGGCCAACCCGGTCGCCGACGGGGTGCGCACGAAGCTGGCCGAGGTGCTGGCCGCCAAGCGGGAGGTCGACCCCGACCTCGTCGTGCTGACCGGCCTGGGCCTGGGCGCCGAGCAGCTGGGCGCCGAGGCGGCCGCCGAGGCCGGGGTGCCGTACGTCGCCGTCCTCCCCTACCCGGACCCCGACAGCCAGTGGCCGCAAGCCTCGCGTCGCCGGTACCGGGAGCTGCTGGACGGGGCCCGGTCGGCCGTGGTCCTGCAGGCCAAGGCCCCTGCGTCGCGGCAGCAGGCCGGCGCCGCCCTCCGCCGCCGGGACGCCTGGGTGGCCCGGCACGCCCACGAGGCGGTGGCCGTGTGGGACGGGGAGGATCCGACCGTCGGCCGCACCGTCCGGGCCCTCCAGGACGCCATGGGCGAGGAGGACGTGTGGATCGTCCGGCCCGGGGAGTGAGTGGGCGATGACGGACGAGGCGCCCGCCGTCCTGGGCTTCGCCGTCCTCGTGATCGACTGCGCCGAGCCCGCGGCCCTCGCCCGCTGGTGGAGCCGGCTCGTCGGGGGCGTCGTCGACGTCGACGCCGACGGTGACGCCCGGTTGCGGGTGCCGGGGGGGCCGGACATCGACTTCCTCAGGGTGCCCGACCCGAAGACGGTCAAGAACCGGCTGCACATCGACCTGCGCACCAGTGACGTGGCCGAGGCGACCGAGCAGGCCCTCCGCATCGGGGCCACACGGGCCGACGACGTGTACACCGGGGGGAGCTGGACCGTGCTGCGCGACCCCGAGGGCAACGAGTTCTGCCTGCTGGGGCCCTCGGCGTCGGGGCCTTCGGGATAGCATCGTGAACGCGACCCAGGACGCCTCCTCCACGTCCTGAGGGGACCCGAGCCCGGACGTGGAAGGCCTGGGCCCGGTCGTGGTCGGCGACCGGGACCGGGACGACGGTGATGTGGAGGGGCTCAGCCGCGGGGCCGCCTGGCGCTGGAGAACCGTTCGCTGATGGCAGCCGTCACCTCGTCCGCGCAGTCCTCCTGGAAGTAGTGCTTGGCCCGGGGCAGCTCGACCACGGTGACGTCGCGGAAGGCGGCGCGGGCCCGAGGCAGCATCCGTCTGGCCGGAAAGGCCATGTCCCGCAGCGGCCAGGTGATCAGGGCCCTCTTGTCACCCAGCCGGGCCGGCACCGTCCGGGACAGCTCCTCCAGCCAGGGGCGGGCGGCGACGATCTGGCGCGGGAGCGCGGCCACCCCGACCCGGTGGGCCGGCGTCGGTTGCACCGCCCGGTAGTGCTCCATCTCCTCGTCGTCCAACTGCCTGACGACCCCTTGGGGGACGAACCGCTCGACGAAGAAGTTGCGCTCCAGGATCGCCTTCTGCGCCGGACGGCTCGACATCACCGCGCTGAACACCCGGGCCCGTCCCTCCGAAGGCCAGAACCAGGTGTTGCCCAGGACCAGCCCGGCGACCCGGTCGGCGCGGGCCGCGGCGACCGAGAGGCCGATCGGCCCGCCCCAGTCGTGCCCCACGACCACCAAGCCGTCCAGCCCGAGGCGGTCGATCAGCTCTCCGACGACGCCGGCGTGCTCGCCGGGGGTGTAGCCGTAGCCCGACGGGCGGTCGGAGAGGCCGAAGCCGGGGTAGTCGACGGCCACGCAGCGGAACTCCTCCCGCAACGACCCGATGAGGTGGCGGTACAGGAAGCTCCACGTCGGGTTGCCGTGCAGGAACAGGAGGGGCGTTCCCTGGCCCTCGTCGACGTAGTGCACGTCGCCCGCCGACGTACGGAGCCAGCGGGACTCGAAGGGGTAGAGCGTCGGGGACGGGGTGAAGTCGGGGCGCATGGGGGGCTCCTTCGTGCCGGTTCCAGTGTCGCGGGGACGACGAACGGTCGCGCCCGAAATCGACGTCCGACGGCACACTGGTCCCGTGATCGAGCTGGTCTCGCTCCCGCTTCCGGCACACTCCGACCGGGAGGCCGTCCACATCCTCACTGCCACCCCCGCCCTGGTCGCCTGTCTCGCCCTCACAGCCGTGGAGGGGGCGGTGGCCCTCCTCCTCGAATCGGGCCGGCGCGCCCTGCAGGGCGCCCCGGACCCGGCGCTCGACACCATTCTCGACTCCCGGGCGGCCTAGGTGTGGGATCCGGAGCGCCGGCTGCTCGTCACCGAGCTCAGAGGGCCGGTCGACGTCGAGGCGGTCGAGGCGTGGCGGGCGGAGCTTCAGGGCGAGGTCGACCGGCTCCCCGAAGGGACCCGCTTCCGCCTCCTGCTCGACCTCACGGGGTACGAGCCCGCGAGCCTCGACGCCCACAAGGCGATGCGCACCGTCGTCCCGTCGCTGCTCGTCGCCCACGGCCTGCGTCCCGCCTTCCTCGACCTGTTCCCCGAGGCGCCGGAGCCCGAGCTGCGGGCCGAGCGCGACGTGGTGTGCGTGGCGTTCGCCAACGTGCACCACGACGAGGAGAAGATGGGCCGGTACGAGGAGCGCATCGCAACCGCGAACCAGCGCTTCTTCACCTCGCGGGCCGCGGCCGAGGCGTGGCTGCGAGCCGGGTGACGGGGAGCCGGCCGAGGACCACCGGGACGTGGTGGTCGCGCACGGCAAGGAGGCGGGCCAGGTACTCCTCCCGGGGCACCTCGACCGCCCCCAGGGAGGCCAGGTGCTCGGTGGGCAGCTGGACGTCGACGATCGCCCCACCCGCCTCCCGCCACCGGTCGACGAGGTCGGCCAGGGCCACCTTCGAGGCGTCCGACGCCCGGTGGAACATCGACTCGCCGGTGAAGCAGCCGCCGACGGCCACGCCGTAGAGTCCGCCCACCAGCTCGTCCCCCTCCCACACCTCGACGCTGTGGACCCACCCCAGGCGGGCCAGGCGGACGTAGGCCTGGCGCATGCCCCGGGTGATCCAGGTCCCCTCGCCCGAGGGCCGCTCCGCGCAGGCGGCGATCACCGCCTCGAAGGCGGCGTCGACCGTGGTCGACCAGCCCGACCGGCGCAGGCGCTGGCGCAAAGACCGGCTGACCCGCATTCCGTCCAAGGGGAGGATGGCCCGGGGGTCGGGCGAGAACCACGGCAGGGCCACGCCGGGGTGGGGCCACGGGAAGATGCCGCGGCGGTAGGCGTCGACGAGCGTCGCCGGCTTGAGGTCGGCGCCGAAGGCCACAAGGCCGCCGGCGTCGGAGTCGGCGGCCGAGGGGTCCGGCAGCCGCCACGCCGAGGGCCCGACCGGCTGCGGCGGCCGAGCCCTCTCGACCGCCTCGACGGCGTCGTCGTCAGCCACCTGGCAATAGTGTCGCCGTTCATGCGCTGCGGGGTGGACACCGGAGGCACGTTCACCGACGTGGTCGGGGCCGACGGGCGGGTAGTCAAGGTCCTGTCCACACCCGACGACCCGGGCCGGGCGGTGCGCGAGGGCCTGGCCGGGCTCGAGCCGTCGCTCCTCGCCCACGGGACGACCGTCGCCACCAACGCCCTCCTGGAGCGCCGGGGGGCGAGGGTCGCCCTGGTCGCCAACCGGGGCTTCGCCGACGTCATCGAGATCGCCCGCCAGGACCGGCCCTCGCTCTACGACCTGTGGGCCGACCGGCCCGAGCCGCTCGTGCCGAGAGAGCTCCGGCTGGAGGTCGACGGGCGGCTGGACGCCTCGGGCCGGGAGATGGAGCCGGTGGGCGAGCCGCCGGGGGTCCCCGAGGGCGTGGAGGCGATAGCTGTCTGCTTGCTCCACGCCGATCTCGAGCCCGCCCACGAGAAGGCGGTGGCCGCCGCCCTGCCGGATCTCGACGTGTCGTGCTCGCACGAGGTGTCGCCCGAGTTCCGCGAGTACGAGCGCACCGTCACCACCGTCGTCAACGCCTACCTGCGGCCCCGCTGCCGGGCCTACCTGCGCGACCTGCACGGCGTGGCCGCCGAAGTGCTGGTCATGACCTCGGCCGGCGGTCTCATCCCGACCGGTGACGCCGCCGACCTTCCCGTGGCCCTCCTCCTCTCGGGGCCCGCCGGTGGCGTGGTCGCCGGGTCGGCGGCGGCGACGGCCGCCGGCTTCGAGGGAGCGATCACCTTCGACATGGGCGGGACGAGCACCGACGTGTGCCTGGTGCAGGGCGGGGTCCCGGAGCCGGCGGCCGGGAGGCGGGCGGGCGGGTTCCCCATCCGGCTGCCGTCGCTCGACATCCACACCATCGGGGCCGGCGGGGGGTCGATCGCCCGCATCGACCCCGGTGGCGCCCTGGTGGTGGGCCCCGAGAGCGCGGGCGCCGAGCCCGGCCCGGTCTGCTACGGGCGGGGCGGGACCCGGCCGACGGTCACCGACGCCGACCTCGTCCTGGGCCGCGTCCCGGCCGGGGCCGTGTTCCCGGGGCTGGGCCCCCTGGACGTGGAGGCCGCCCGATCCGCACTGGACGAGGTCGGTGCGAGCGCCGAGGGGGTCGTCGCCGTGGTCGACGCGGCCATGGAGCGGGCCCTGCGGGCGGTGTCGGTGGAGCGCGGCGTGGACCCGTCGGACCTGGCCCTCGTCGCCTTCGGGGGGGCCGGTCCCCTGCACGCCTGCGCCCTGGCCGAGGCGCTCGGGATGGCCGCGGTCGTGGTGCCGCCCCGGGCCGGGGTGCTGTCCGCAGTCGGGCTGCTCTGCGCTCCTCGGCAGCGCCCGCTGGTGCGCTCGTGGCCGGCGCCGACCGACCACGACGGCCTGGAGGAGGCCCTGGCCGAGCTCGGCGGGCAGGCCCGGGCCGCGGTAGGCGAAGGGGCCGAGGTGACGACCTCGGTCGACTGCCGGTACGCCGGCCAGAGCCACGAGCTCACGGTGGCGGCGGTGGCCGACTTCCCGGACGAGCACGAGCGTCGCAACGGCTACGCCCGCCAGGGCGCGCCCGTCGAGGTCGTCGCCCTGCGGGCGACGGCGCGGACGCCACCGGCGGTCCGCCCCGACGACCTGCCCGCCGTCGACCGGCGGCCGGCCACCGGCCCGTGCGTGGTGGCCGAGCCGGACTGCACCATCTGGATCCCGGAGGGCTGGAAGGCCGACGTCGGCCCCGACGGCAGCTTCGTCGTGAGGCGGGCATGACTGCGGCCCGGCTGACACGATGACTCCTGCCGAGTTGCAGATCCTCATCTCCCGGCTGACCGGGGTGGCCGAGGAGATGGGCGCCGTCCTGCGCCGGGCCGCGTTCAGCCCCAACATCAAGGAGCGGGCGGACTGCTCGGCCGCCCTGTTCACCCCGGAAGGCGAGCTGCTCGTCCAGGCCGAGCACATCCCCGTCCACCTGGGGTCGATGCCGGCCTCGGTGCAGGCCGCCCTCGACGTGCTCGGCCCCGCCATCCGCCCCGGCGAACAGGTGGTCCTCAACGACCCCTTCGCCGGAGGGACGCACCTGAACGACCTGACCCTGGTGGCTCCCTGCTTCGTCGACGGGCGGCTGGTGGGGTGGGCGGCCAACCGGGCCCACCACGCCGACGTGGGCGGCATGGCCCCCGGGTCGATTCCGGCCGCCGCCACCGAGATCCACCAGGAGGGCCTTCGCATCCCGCCCGTGCTGCTCACCGACGAGGTGGTGGCCGTCCTGTGCGCCAACTCGCGAACGCCGGAGGAGCGGCGGGGTGACCTCGACGCCCAGCGGGGCGCCAACGCCGTCGGCGTCGATCGCCTGGCCGCCTTCGCCGCCGCCCCGCTGGACGAGATCACCGGCTACGGCGAGCGCCGCATGCGGGCTGCCCTGGCCGAGATCGAGGACGGGACCTGGACGTTCGAGGACCAGATCGACTCGTGCGGACCGGAGCCGGAACAGCAGCGCCCGGCCCGCATCGTGGTCACCCTGACCGTGGGCGGCGACGAGGCGACGTTCGACTTCACCGGCACGGACCACCAGCGGCCGGGCAACGTGAACGCGGTGGAGGCGGTCACCGTCAGCGCCGTGTCGTTCGCCATCCGCTCGGCCGCCGACCCGACCATCCCGGCCAACGGGGGGGCCATGCGCCCCGTCCGGGTGGTCGCCCCTCCCGGGTCGATCGTCGCCGCCCGTCCGCCCGTGGCCGTGGGCGCGGGGAACGTGGAGGTCAGCTCCCGGGTGGCCGACGTGTGCCTCGGCGCCCTGGCCGCCGCCTGCCCCGGCAGGGTGGGCGCGGCCAACCAGGGCACGATGAACAACACCCTCATCGGGGGCGAGGGCTGGGTCTACTACGAGACCGTCGCCGGCGGGCAGGGTGGCCGCCCGGGTCGGGCCGGCATGAGCGGCGTCCAGACGGGCATGACCAACACCCAGAACACCCCGGTGGAGGCGCTCGAGCGGTCCTTCGGCATGCGGGTGCGCCGGTACACGTTGCGCGCCGGCTCGGGGGGCGCCGGCCGGTGGCCGGGGGGCGACGGCGTGGAGCGCGAGCTGGAGCTGCTGGAGCGGGCCACGGTGTCGTTGATCACCGAGCGGCGGTCCAGCCGTCCCTGGGGCCTCGAGGGCGGTGAGCCGGGTGCGCCAGGCGAGAACTGGCTGCTCCCGGGCGGCGACGAGTCGCGGGCCGAGCGCCTGCCCGACAAGTGCACGATCAACGTGCAGGCGGGTGACGTCGTCCGTGTACTGACCCCGGGCGGCGGCGGCTACGGCCGGGTATGACGTCTTCCCCGACCGCGGCCAGCCCGACGGAAGGACAGTTCATGCTGCAACTGACCGCCGCCGCCGAGGTGGTCGCTCCGCTGGCTTCGGCTGCGCTCGACGTCCAGCAGACCCCGAGGGCGCGCAGCTCGTCCTGACCACGGCGCTCCCCGGTCTGGGGGACTGACCCGGCGCCCGCCCCGGCGTCGCTAGCGTCGGTGCGTGGTCGACGCCGTCATCTTCGACTGGGGCGGGACGCTGTCGGAGTTCGTCGACGCCGAGCTGGTCGACGCGTGGCGCCTCGCCGCCCGGCACCTCGACCCCGACCACGAGGACGAGATCACCGAGCGCCTGGTGAAGGTCGAAGCCGAGTTCTGGGCCAGCACGTCGAGCCACCAGCGCAGCGCCACGCTGGCCGACCTGATGTCCACGGCGGCCAAGGAGCTCGGCCTCGACGTGGCCGAGGCCCTGCTCGAAGAGGCCGCCCTCCGTCACCTCGACGCCTGGACGCCCCACATCCGCCACGACCCCGGAGCCAGACCGGCGCTGACCGCTCTTCGCGACCGGGGACTGAAGATCGGCATGCTGTCGAACACTCACTGGCCGCGCGCCTTCCACGAGCGCTTCCTCGAGCGCGACGGCCTGGTCGAGCTCATCGACGCCCGCCTCTACACGAGCGAGATGCCGTTCCAGAAGCCCCATCCCTCGGCGTTCCTGACCGCAGCCGAGGCGCTGGGTGTCGAGGCGGAACGAGCGGTGTTCGTGGGCGACCGCCCCTGGGACGACATCTCGGGGGCCCAGGCCACCGGCATGCGGACCGTGCTCCGCCCCAACCCCTTCGCGCCCGACATCGACGGCATCGAGCCCGACGCGCGGATCGCCCGGCTGGCCGAGCTGGTCGACGTGATCGAGGCGTGGACCGGCTAGGCGACCTGGATCGTCCCTCGCATCCCGTAGGCCCAGTGCCCCGGGAGGTGACAGCCGAACAGCAGGCGCCCGGGTCGGTCGAAGCGGTAGGTCGTGACCGCGGTCGCCCCGGGCGCCACCGACACCTCCCCCGGGCGGTCGGCGTGGTGCGCCTCGGTGCCCGCTTCGTGGACGTCCTGCACGTGCTGGTCGCCGATGATCAGCTCGTGGGGGATGGGGTCGGTGTTCCGGAGGACGAAGCGGACGGTCTCGCCCGGGCGGACGTGCAGCTGGTCGACGGAGAACCGCGAGTGGTGGACGTCGAGCACCACCGTCCGACCGCCGCCGTCGGCGGAGCAGCCGGTCAGCAGGGCCAGGCCGAGCGCCGCGGCCAACGGCTTCACCGCCTGCGGGTGGCCACCAGCACCCCGCCGCCCACCGCGGCCACGGCGACGGCGCCGGCCACGGCGAAGGCCAGGACCGGCGTGCCTCCGCCGTCGGGGGCGGGCACGACCGCCCCCGGCGCCTCGAGCCCGGCGGCGCGGGCCGACGGCTGGTTGGCCCCGGTGGCGTCCACGGCCAGGTCGTAGGTCAGCTGGCGGGGCAGGGCGTCGACCTTGAGGTAGCTGAGCCACATCGACTCGGGCATCCAGTCCATTCCCTTGTCGCTGCGCAGGTCGGCCATGAGCCGGGGGCTGGCCGGCTCCGAGCGGTCGACGACGAGGCCGGGGGCTCCGTCGCCGGGGAGGAGCGCGGGGCGGCGGTCGGTGAGCAGGAAGACGTCGGCGTTGACCCGCTCGCTGGCCTGGCGGCCGACGCTGAGGATGCGCAGCGGCACCCACGGGTTCGGCGTGGGGATGGTAATGTGGACCGGCGTGCCGTCGCCCAGGGCGACGCCGCGCTGGCGGGCGGCGTCGGCGTCGAAGCGAGCGGCCAGGAAGATGGGGCTGCGGCTGGCGTAGAAGTCGAGGACCTCGGGCGTGTCGGGCGTGAGCAGGAAGCCGCTCTTGGTCGCCCACTCCCCCACGGCTCGGCCGCCACCCTCCAGCACGGTGATGTCGAGGGCGTCGATGCGGGTCTCCAGGAGGACGTTGGCGGCTCCTGCGTCCGCGCCGGTGGCCCGGGCCAGCAGGGCCTCGGGCTGCGGGGGCGCCACCTCGCGGACGAGTCGCTGCAGCGTCCAGTCGCCGCCCCGCTCGACGTTCGTCGGCACGCCGGGCAGGGGGATGATCGACCCGAACTCCCCGCCCGCGCCGGCGAACTCGAACGAGGTGACGTAGTGCTCCACCCCGTCGTGCCAGGCGGCGAGCGTCGTGGTACGGACGAGGTTCACCGCCCCGTTGCGCCCGATCAGGCCGCCGCAGGCCAGGGCCGGCCCGGCGCCCAGCACCACGGCAACGGCTCCCACAAGGGTCGCGAAAAGAACCCGGCGCATCTCGTCCTCCTCCAGTGTTCGGCTGGAGATGGGACGACGGCTACGAGGTGCCCGGTTCCCGGATCTTGCGGTTGTGGAGGAAGAACAGGACGAAGCCGCCCACGATGATGACCGTCGTCGAGATGACGAGCATGGCGGTGCCGAGGGCGCCGGCCGCGGGCGGCCCCGGCGGCTCCTCGCCGAGGAGGGGGGTGACGTGGCCCTGCAGCCCGGCCGCCTCGGCGTCGCCCAGCGCGGTGACGACACACGTGGCCCGGCACCGCACCGCCGCGCTGCGGCCGGTCTGGCCGGCGACGACGAGGTCGTTCTCGTCGACGCCGAAGGGGCCGAGCGCGCCCGCCGTCATCCGCCAGATCGTCCCGTCGCCCCCTGCCACGTGGAGGGCGCCGCGGCGCCGGACGAAATCGTCAGGGACGAAGCCGACGCTTTCGGCGCCGACGTCGGGCCCGGCCGGCAGCTCCGGCCGCACGAGCACGCCGTTGGCCCCGTCGAAGCGGATGAAGACCAGGTCGCCGGTGTTCTCGTCCGCCCCGACGAGGTCACCGCCGTGGGCGCCGAACATCGCCGGGGCCACGGCCATGCCGCCGCCCAGGAGCGGCGCCCTCTCGGTCACCGTCCGCAACCGTCCGCGGCAGTCGACCGAGAACAGCACGGTCCTGTCGCCCCGCCGCCCGGCGACCAGCAGCTGGTTGCCGAATCGGCCGGTGGCGTCGAACGTGATGCCGGTCAGGACGTCGGTGGGGGGCGGCCCGAGAAAGGGCGACGGCGCACCGTCGATGGTCACCCGCACCACGCCCTGGCGCTCGAGGACGAAGACCTCGCCCTCCCCGAACCGGCAGCCGGCGCCGGTCACGTCGAGCCCGTGGGCCACCGCGATGGCGGTCGGGCCTCCGGGATCGGCGGCATACGACCCGAACGGCGACGTCGTCCCGTCCGGACCGACCAGGTGGAGCCGCCCGGACGCGGCGGCCACGAGCGACCCGTCCGGGCGGGGCCCGGCGACGTCGGTGACGCCGGGCAGCGAGGTCCACCGCTCCCACTGCGGCGGCGCGGCGGCCGGCTGGGCGGCGACGACGCCCAGGACGAGGAGGACGGCGAGGATCAGGGCCGCAGCTGCACCGCGGAGCTGGCGTCCTTGACGCGGGCGCCGATGGTGTCCTTCCATACCGGCTCGTAGCCGGCCGCCCGCACCGCCTCGGCCACGGCGGCCGGCGACCGGGTGTCGCTCACCTCGAACTGCGGCTCGGCCCCGCCCGGCTCGACGTACCCGCCGGGCTCGGTGTGGGACCCGGCGGACATCTGGGTCACGCCGAGCTTGAACGCCGCGTCCCGGAATGCGGGCGACTCCCGGGTCGACAGGTTGATCCCCACGTCGGGGAGGGCAAGGCGCAGGGCGCACAGGATCTGCACGTACTCCCGGTCGCTGACCGGACGGGCCGGCTGGTAGCCGCCCGCCGCCGGTCGGAGCCGGGGCAGGGAGACGGCCACCTCGCACCGCCACCACCGCCGCAGCAGGGCCTGGGCGTGGGCGGCGAGGGCGAGGACGTCGGCCCGCCACTCCGGGTGGAGGCCGAGGAGGGCCCCGAGGGACAGCGAGCGCATGCCGGCCTCGGCCGCCCGGTCCGGGGCGGCCAGGCGCCACTCGTAGTTGCGCTTCTTGCCCTTGAGGTGGACGGCCGCGTACGTGTCGCGGTCGTACGTCTCCTGGTAGACCACCAGGCCCTCGCACCCGGCGTCGACCAGCCGGCGGTACGTGGCCGTGTCCCACACCTGGGTCTCGAGGGAGATGGACGGCACGTCGGGCGCCAGGGCGGCCACGCAGTCCACCAGGTAGTCCTTGGAGACGACCCGGGCGTGCTCGCCGGCCACGAGGAGCAGGTGCCGGAAGCCCCGCTCCCGCAGCACCCGGGCCTCGGCCGCCACCTCGCCCGGCGACAGGGTGCGGCGGGCGATGTCGTTCTCCGACGAGAACCCGCAGTAGGTGCACGTCGAGACGCACTCGTTCGACAGGTACAGCGGGGCGAACAGCCGCACCACCCGCCCGAACCGCCGGACGCTGGCGGTGTGGGCCAGGGCCGCCATCTCCTCGAGTCGAGGAGCGGCGGCGGGCGAGAGCAGGATGCCGAGGTCGAGCAGTGAACGCCTGGTGGCCCGCAGGGCCCGGTCGACGTCCGCGTCGGTCGCCGTCGTGGCCGACGCCAGGGCGGCGGCCAGGCCGGTGGCCAGGAGGTCGGCCGCCGCCGACTGCTGCGGGACGCCCTCGGGCCGGGACTCGAGGGCGACAGGCGTGGCGGTCAAATCGTCTCCTGGTCGCGGCGCCCGCCGGCTCCGCTCACGAGGTGAGGAACCCGGTCAGCGGTGACGAGGCCGCCGCCGCCCGTCCCACGGCGGGCAGGCCGGCCAGGAAGGCCTCTCGTCCGGCCTCGACCGCCTTGCGGAAGGCGGCGCCCATGGCCGCGGGGTCGCCGGCCGTGCCGATGGCCGTGTTGACGAGGACCGCCCCGGCCCCCATCTCCATGGCCTCGGCCGCCTGGGACGGGGCGCCGATGCCGGCGTCGACCACGACGGGGACGAGCGACTGCTCGATGATTATCTCGATGGCGCCCTTGGTCTTCAGGCCCTGGTTCGACCCGATCCACGAGCCGAGGGGCATGACCGTGGCGCAGCCCACCTCCTCCAACCGCTTGCACAGGACAGGATCGGCGTTGACGTAGGGCAGGACGGTGAAGCCCTCCCGGCAGAGGATCTCGGCCGCCTTCAGCGTCTCCACGCCGTCGGGGAGGAGGTAGCGGGGCTCCGGGGTGATCTCGAGCTTGATCCAGGTGGGGTACCCACCGCTGCGGGCCAGCCGGGCCAGGCGCACGGCTTCCTCGGCGTCGTCGGCGCCGCTGGTGTTGGTGAGAAGGAGGACGCGGCCGGGGTCGAGGGCGTCGAGGATGTCCTCCTCGGCCGTGACGTCGATCCGCCGGAGGGCCACGGTCACCATCTCGGTGCCGGACGCGACCATGGCCGCCTCCAGCGAGGCGTTCGAGGGGAACTTGCCGGTGCCGAGGAACAGGCGGCTGTTGAACTCCCGGCCGGCGATCACGAGGGGGTCATGCATCCCGACCTACCTTACGTGGGTGCGGTACTGGACCGTCAGCGAGGCCCGCGCCTACCTTCCGCGCGTCCGGGAGCTGGCCGAGGCCATCCGCTACGCGGCCAAGCTGCGAGCCGGGGAGCCGGGCTCGAGGAACGGGCAGCGGGCGCCGATCGTCGAGGCTCAGGAGGCGCTCGAGGAGCTGCAGGCGGGCGACATCATCTTCCGGGACGCCATGAGCGGCCTGCTCGACTTCCACGCCAAGGGAGCGGACGGCGTCGTGTACTTCCTCTGCTGGCGCCTGGAGGAGGACGACCTGGGGTGGTGGCACCTCCCCGAGGAGGGCTTCCCCGGCCGCAAGCCGCTGCCGAGGGACCCCGAATGATCGTTCTGGCTGCACTTGCCCGCCCATTACAGGCCAACTGCAGCCAGAACGGCGGGAGGGCGGCATGAGCACTCGGGCGCTCATCATCCTCGCCCTCATCGCCGGGGTGGCCATCCTCGTGGCCTTCGCCGTCCAGGTCACCCTGGCGGCTAGGTAAGCCGCCACCGGTAGGCTCGGTCTCATGGCCGAGGAGTTCGACCTTGTCGTCGTGGGCGGAGGACCGGGCGGGTACGCAGCCGCCCTGTACGCGGCCGCGGCCGGGATGTCCGTCGCCGTGGTGGAGAAGGACAAGGTGGGCGGCACCTGCCTGCACCGGGGCTGCATCCCGGCCAAGCACTACCTGGAGACGGCCTCGGTGTTCCGCACGGTGGCCGGGGCCAAGGAGTTCGGGGTGCAGGCCGACCAGCCGGAAGTCGACCTCGGCGTGTCGCGGGCCCGCAAGCAGAAGGTCGTCGACCAGCTGTGGAAGGGCCTGCAAGGGCTCATGAAGCGCCGGAAGATCAAGACGTTCGCCGGCACCGGCAGCCTGGGCGCCGACCACCTGGTCACGGTGGACGACGGCAGCGAGCTCCACGGGACGCACGTGGTGCTGGCCACCGGCTCGGTCCCGCGCACCATCCCCGGCTTCGAGCCGGACGGGGAGACGATCCTCACCTCCGACCACGTGCTGGAGATCGACAAGGTGCCGGCGTCGGCCGCGGTCATCGGCGGGGGCGCCATCGGCTGCGAGTTCGCCTCCATGCTGGCCGACCTCGGGTGCCAGGTCACCCTCCTCGAGGCCCTGCCCAAGCTGCTCCCCGGCTGCGACAGCGACGTGGTCGAGGTCGTGGTCAGGTCGTTCAAGCGCCGGGGGATCACCGTGCGCACGGGGGTGAAGGTCGAGGGGCAGGAGCGGTCCAACGGGCAGGTCACGGTGAAGCTGGCCGAGGGCGAGTCGGTCACCGTCGACAAGGTCGTGGTCTCCGTGGGCCGGCGTCCCCTCACCGAGGACCTGGGCCTGGAGGACACCAAGGTCGAGGTCGACGACCGGGGCTTCATCACCGTCGACAGCCGCATGCGCACGGCCGAGGAAGGCGTGTACGCGGTCGGCGACGTGGTGGCCACGCCGCAGCTGGCCCACGTGGGGTTCGCCGAGGCCATCGTCGCCGTCCGCGACATGCGGGGCGAGGACCTGGTCCCGGTCGACTACGGCAAGGTCCCGTGGTGCATCTACTGCCATCCCGAGGTGGCGTTCGCGGGCATGACGGAGCAGGCGGCCCGCGAGGCCGGGCACGACATCAGCGTCTCGAAGCACTCGTTCCAGGCCAACAGCCGGGCCCTCATCATCGGGGAGCCCGAGGGCCTGGTGAAGGTCATCGCCGAGAAGGGTGGCGCCATCCTCGGCGTGCACATGGTCGGCCCGTGGGTCACCGAGCAGCTCGGCGAGGGATGGCTGTCGCTCAACTGGGAGGCGGCGCCCGACGACATGGGCCAGCTCATCCACGCGCACCCCACGCTGTCCGAGACGTTCGGCGAGACGGTCCTGTCGCTCACGGGAAGGGGACTGCACGGCTGATGGCCGACATCACCATGCCGCAGCTCGGTGAGACGGTGACCGAGGGCACCATCACCCGCTGGTTCAAGAAGGTCGGCGACCAGGTCGCCGAGGACGAGCCGCTGTTCGAGGTCTCCACCGACAAGGTCGACTCCGAGGTGCCGGCCGCCGCGGCCGGCTACGTCAAGGAGATCCTCGTCGAGGAGGGCGAGACGGTCGACGTCGGCGCCAGGCTGGCCGTCATCGACGACGCCCCGCCGTCCGGGTCGGAGGGCAACGGCCAGGCTGCGGCCAAGACCGAGGACAAGAAGGCGGAGCCGGAGCCCGAGCCGGAG
>DATAAD010000037.1:0-24937 GCA_036260295.1 Acidimicrobiales bacterium
GGACATGGCCCACAAGCTGTTCGAGGAGATCGGCCCCCGCTACGAGGGCCGCCCGGGCGGCTACACCCGGATCCTCAAGCTGGGCCCCCGCCACGGCGACAACGCGCCGATGGCCCGCATCGAGCTCGTCTAGCTCCGCGGCGCCGGTGGCAGGCCCGGGAGGCCGGCCCATGGAGCGTCCACCGGACGCCCCGAGGAACGAGGGGAGGCCGGTGCCGCGGGTTCGCCTCACCGTCGCCTACGACGGGACCGGGTTCCACGGGTTCTCGGAGAACAGGGACGTCCGGACGGTGGGGGGCGAGCTGGCCCGCGCCCTGGAGACCGTGCTCCGCCATCCGGTGAACCTCGTGGTGGCCGGGCGGACCGACGCCGGCGTCCACGCGTGGGGGAACGTGGTCAGCTTCGATGCCCAGGCGGGCGACGTCGACTTGGTGGCCGTCCAGCGCCACGTGAACAGCATGCTGGGACCGGCCATCGTCGTGCGGGAGGCGGCCGTGGCCCCGCCGGAGTTCGACGCCCGGCGGTCGGCGATGTGCCGCCGGTACCGCTACACCGTGCTCAACCGGCCGGTGCCGGACCCCTTCCTGGCCGCCACCACCTGGCACGTGCCCGAGCCCCTCGACCTGTCCGTCCTGCGCCTGGCCTGCGACCCGCTCATCGGCGAGCACGACTTCTCGTCCTTCTGCCGGGTGCCCCGGCGGATCCCCGACGCCAGCCTGGTCCGGCGGGTCCACGACGCCCGCTGGCACGACCTCGGGGACGGGCTCCTGCGCTTCGACATCGACGCCAGCTCGTTCTGCCAGCAGATGGTCCGGGCCATCGTGGGGACGATGGTCCCCATGGGGGCGGGCCAGCAGCGGGCGGGCGAGATGGCGGGCATCCTGCGAGCCCGCGACCGGTCCAAGGCCAACCGGGTGGCGCCGGCCCGCGGCCTGTGCCTCTGGGAAGTGGTGTACCCGGACGCATGACTCGCCCGCTCAAGGCCGCCCTCTTCGCCGTCTTCACCCTCACCGGCTTCTCGGCCCTCACCCTGCAGGTCGTGTGGCAGCGGGTCATCTCCCTGCACGCCGGGGTCGACCTGTTCTCGATCACCACCGTGGTGTCGGCCTTCCTGGCCGGCCTGGGGCTCGGCAGCCTGGTCGGCGGCGTGCTCGCCGACCGCCTCGGCCCCCGGCGGTCGCTGCTCGCCTTCGCCGCCTCCGAGGCGGGCGTGGGACTGTTCGCCTGGGCCAGCATCTGGCTCTTCTACGACCTCTACCGGGAGGTCGCCCCCAGCCTCGAGAGCACCGCGGCCGCCTTCGCCTTCAACTTCGCCCTGCTCGTGGTCCCCACCACGCTGATGGGCCTGTCCCTGCCCCTGCTGGCCCGGGGCCTGGTCGAGCGGGTGGAGGACGCCGGCCCCCTGGTCGGCCGGCTCTACGCGGTCAACACCCTGGGCGCCGGGGTCGGCGCCGGTATCTCGGGGTGGGTGGTGATCGGCTCCCTGGGCTTCGAGGGCACCGTCCGCCTGGCGGGCACCCTGAACCTCCTCGCCGTGCTGTTGCTGGCGGGCACCCGGGCCCTTCGGGCCGCGCCCGCCGGTGCCGGCGGCGGCCCCAGCCCCGCCGGCGGGCCCGGACGCGCCGCGGCCACCAGCGACGGGCGGATCTGGCCCTGGTACGTGGTCTACGGGCTCACCGGGGCGGTGGCCCTGGGCCTGGAGGTGGTGTTCTTCCGGGTGGTCGACGCCATCATGCGGGGGAACGCCTACACCTTCGGCCACCTGCTCATGCTCTACCTGCTCCTGTTCGGGGCAGGGGCGGCGATCGGCGCCCGGCTGGTGCGTCGGGCCGCGCAGCCCGGGCGGTGGTTCCTGGCCCTGCAGTTCGGGGTGGGCGTGACCGCCCTGGCCGGGCTGCTGGTCTTCGTCGAGGTCCCGGGCCGCATCGGGCTGGGCGGCCCGCTGGAGCGCCAGTTCGCCATCGACGGCTACGACCTGGGCCAGTACGACCTGAGCTCGCTGCAGGAGGTCGTCCGGTTCACGTTCATCCACCTGGCCGGGCCGCTGCTGGTCATGGGCCTGCCCGTGCTCCTCATGGGCGCCTCGTTCCCGTTCGTCCAGGCCCTGGTGGCCCAGAGGGTGGACACCCTCGGCCGCCGCACCGGCGTGCTCCTCGCCACCAACGTCGCCGGCAACGTGGCCGGGACCCTCGTCGTCGGCTTCCTCCTCATCGACCGGCTCGGCACCTCGGGGGCGCTGCGCCTGCTCGCCGGCCTCCTGCTGCTGCCGGGGCTGGCCTTTGCCGCCACCGCCGCCGTTCGCTCCCAGCGGGTGGGTCTCGGCACCGGGGCCGTGGCCCTGCTCGGCCTGCTGGTCGCCGTCTTCCCGTCCAACGTCCGGCTGTGGGCCTTCTTCCACAGCGCCGACATGGAGGAGTTCGCCCTGGAGGAGGAGCGGGCCTGCGTCAACGCCCTCAAGCCGCTCAAGGGCGACGAGGTCCTGTTCGTCAACGGGATCTCCCAGAACGGCTACCCGTTCGACGACTTCCACGTCCTCATCGGTCTGCTGCCCACGCTCATCCACCCCTCGCCCGACACCACGATGGCCGTGGGGCTGGGAATCGGCGCCACGCCCTACGGGATCTCCCGGGACCCCAGGGTGGCGTCGCTGCAGGTGGCCGAGCTGTGCGGCGGGGAGCTCGAGCTGCAGCGGCTCCTGGCGGCGCGAGGGGCGGCCGAGAGCGAGCGGCTCCTCCACGACCCCCGCATACGGATCCGGGTGGCGGACGGGCGCAGGGCCCTCCTCACAACGGACGCCCGCTTCGACGTGACCACGGTCGACGTGGTGCGCCCCCAGACCGGCTACAGCGGCAGCCTGTACTCGGTCGAGTTCTATCGCCTCATCGCCAGCCGTTTGGAGGACGACGGGCTGTTCGCCCAGTGGGCACCCACCCCGCGCTCGCTCAACAGCGTGACCGAGGTCTTCCCCTACGTGTCCCGTTTCACGGTGAGCAGCTACTACGGGTCGCAGTTCGTCGTCGCCAGCCGGCGGCCCATCCCCTTCGACCGCGAGACCGTCCTCGACCGCCTGGCCGGGCTGCCGGCCGGTTCGTTCTCGGCGGTCCAGACCCAGGCGCTGGCCGACTTCGTCGACGGCGCCGAACCGGAGGTGATCCGCGACGGTGGCCCGCCCATGCCGCTGGACGAGCAGCATCTCAACCGGGACCTCCGGCCGCGCGACGAGTTCTTCCTGAACAACTCGCCGGAGGTACGGGTGCGGCCGCGCCCGCCCTCGGACGCGACACGCCCCCGGTCGCCTTGACACGACCGGGGGCGGGCACGCGGTGTGGCTGGTTACTGCTTGACGGCCTCGACGTTGAACTCGAGGCGGATCTTCTTGCCTACGAGCATGCCGCCCGTCTCGAGGGCGACGTTCCACGTCAGCCCCCAGTCCTCGCGGTTGATCTCGGTGCTGGCCGTGAAGCCCAGGCGCTGTCCGCCCCAGGGGTCGGGCGAGGCGCCGTCGAACTCCACGTCGAGGGTGACGGGGCGGGTGACGTCCTTCACCGTCAGGTCACCGGTGACCTTGCCCGTGCCGTCCGGGCCGACCTCGACCGAGGTGCTGCGGAAGGTGATCGTCGGGTACGTCTCGACGTCGAGGAAGTCCGGGCTGCGCAGGTGGCCGTCCCGGTTGTCGTCGCCGCTGTTCACGCTCGCCGCGTTGATGGTGACCTCGACCGAGGAGTCGTCGGGGTTGTCGCCGACGACGATCTGGCCGCTGAAGTCGGTGAAGCGCCCGCGCACCTTGGTGATCATGAGGTGCCGGCCGACGAACTCCACCGTCGTGTGGGCCTGGTCGAGGACGTACGTGCCCGCCTCGGGGATCAGCAGGCCCTGGTACTCACGGGTCAGCGTTGTTGCCATGTCGAGCTCCTTTCCGCCCAGGAGGCGGGGTTGATGAGGGTTCAACTACTTACTTGATGGTACAACAGTTGAACGCTCTGTCAATTCCCGGATGGGGTCAGCGACGTACGACCTCAGCTGCGGGCATGGCGTCGACCTCGGCGTGAGGCGCCGCCGCCCTGACCTCCTCGGTGAGCCGCTCGGCGACCGAGGCCAGCTCGGCGTACAGGCCCTCCAGCTCCTTGCGCAGCTCGGCCTCCCGGTCGGGCCACCCCTCGTGGGCGGCCTGGTCGGCCTGTCGGGCCAGCTCGACGATCTCCAGCTCCAGCCCGACAGCGTGGTCCTGCAAGTGCGGCGCGACATCGACCACGGTGGTCTCCTCTCCTCTTCGGCCGCTGCTCGGCACGTAGCCCACAGCTGATCCGGGGGCGGTCCTACCCCGGAGGGCCGCCGGCCATGCGTCGCGGTGCGCTAGTGTCCGAACTGATGTTCGACCTGAACCGCTCGCAGCAGGTCGCGGCCGCCCACGACGGAGGCCCCCTCCTCATCCTGGCCGGCGCCGGGAGCGGCAAGACGGGCACGCTCGCCCACCGGGTCGCCCGCCTGCTCCGGGACGGTGCCGATCCCGAGCGGGTGTGCCTGGTGACGTTCAGCCGCCGCGCCGCCCAGGAGCTGCTGGCCCGGGCCGGGCGGCTGTCCGACACCAGGGCGGCCGGCCGGGCGTGGGGCGGCACGTTCCACTCGGTCGCCAACCGGGTGCTGCGTCTCCACGGCCGCCGCCTGGGCCTCCGTCCCGGGTTCAGCATCCTCGATTCGGGCGACGTCACCGAGCTGTTCGCGCTGGTCCGCTCCGACCTGTGGGGGGCCGCCGGAGGGCAGCGCCGGTCGCCGCGGGCCTCCACCCTCGCGTCGGTCTACGACCGGGTGGTCAACACCGGCGAGCGGCTGCAGGTGGTGCTCGAGAAGCACTTCCCGTGGTGCGCAGGGGAGGCCGAGGGCATCCGGGCCGCCTTCGCGGCCTACACCGTCCGGAAGCGGGAGCGCCACCTGCTCGACTACGACGACCTCCTCCTGTGCTGGCGGGCCCTGGATGCCGTGCCGGGGCTGCTGCCGGGGTTGTTCGACCACGTCCTGGTCGACGAGTACCAGGACACCAACCTCCTCCAGGCCGACATCCTCGCCGCTCTACGCCCGGGCGGGGTCGGCCTCACCGTGGTCGGCGACGACGCCCAGGCCATCTACGGCTTCCGTGCCGCCTGCAGCGGCAACCTGCTCCACTTCCCCGAGCGCTTCCCGGGCACCACGATCGTCCGCCTCGAGCAGAACTACCGGTCCACGCCTCCGATCGTCGCCGTGGCCAATGCGGTGATGGGCGAGGCGGCCGAGGGCACGGCCATGGCCAAGGTGCTGTGGTCCGGCCGCCGGGGCACCCGGCGCCCGCTCCTGCGCACCTGCGGCGACGAGGAGGCGGAGGCGGCGGCGGTGTGCGACTCGGTGCTCGCCCACCGAGACGAAGGCGTCGCCCTCCACGACCAGGCCGTGCTGTTCCGGGCCGCCCACCACTCCGACCTCCTCGAGCTGCACCTCACCCGCCGCAACGTGCCCTACGTCAAGTACGGCGGGCTCCGCTTCCTCGAGGCCGCCCACGTCAAGGACCTGCTCGCCCTGCTCCGCCTCCTCGACAACCCCTGGGACGAGCTGGCCTGGTTCCGCACCCTGCAGCTGCTCGAAGGGGTGGGCGCGGCGACGGCCCGGCGGGTCATGGCCGAGCTCGAGGTCACGACCGCGGGGGATCCAACGGTCACACCGCTGGCCCGACTGCTGGCCGCCCCGCCGCGGGTGCCGGCTGCGGCCCGACCCGGGCTCGCTGGGCTGCGGTCCGCCCTCGCCGAGTGCGCCGACGGATGCCTGCCGGGCGGCGCCACCCCGCCATCGGCGGTGCAGGTCGAGCGGCTGCGCCGGTGGCTGGCCCCTGTCGTGGAGCGGAGGTACGACCATCCCGCGCCGCGGCTGGCCGACCTCGAGCGGCTGGAAGGCGTGGCCGCCGGCTTCCCGTCCCGCAGCCGCTTCGTCAGCGACCTCGTCCTCGACCCGCCCTCGTCCACGTCGGACCTGGCCGGTTCGCCCCTGCTCGACGAGGACTGGCTGGTCCTGTCCACCGTCCACTCGGCCAAGGGCGGGGAGTGGGAGGTCGTCCACGTCCTCCACGCCAGCGACGGGAACTTCCCCTCGGACATGGCGACCGGCGACCCTGAGGGCATCGAGGAGGAGCGCCGGCTCCTCTACGTGGCCGTCACCCGCGCCCGCTCGGTGCTGGAGGTGAACGTCCCCCTGCGCTATCACCACAAGCGCCGGCCCCTCACCGACGCCCACAGCTACGGCCAGCTCAGCCGGTTCCTGTCCGCGGCCGTCCGCGCCCTCATGGACCAGGTCCACGTGGAGGGCCGTCCCGACGACCGCGACGCCCCGTGCGCCGAGACGGCGGTGGTCCACGGCGGCCTGGCCGGGGTCGACGGCATGCTGGCCGTCCTGTGGAGCTGACCGCTCGCTAGCCTCGCCGCGGTGACGGCCTCCACCTTCGTCGACTGGGCCGCGGCCCGCGCCGCGGTGGCCGAGGCCGGGCCCCGCCTCACGGCCATGTTGCGCACCGCCGACCGCCCCGACGCCCCGGCGCTGGGCGAGTGGGACGTCACCCAGCTGGCCACCCACATCTCCCACGCCGCCGACACCATCCGGGCCATGACCAAGGGTGGTGGCAACCTGATCGCGGAGATCGGGGGGCTGGAGATCCTCACCCGGATGATGGTCGCCGGCGAGGGCCGCCGCCCCGTGGACGAGATCGCCGAGCGGATCGACGCCACCGTGGCCGGGTTCCTCGCCGACATGGACGCCGCCGAGGAGGACTCGGCACGGAGCTGGATGGTGCAGGGCACCCAGCTCCCGCTGTCCAGCCTCACCTGCCACATGCTGAACGAGCTCACCGTGCACGGCCACGACGTCGCCCGGGCCCTGGGGAGGCCGTGGCCCATCGACCGCTCCCACGCCGCCCTCGTCGTCGGGGGCTTCCTGTTGCCCGCGCTCGGCGCTCTCGGCCCGGCCATGGTCGTCCAGGAGAGGGCGGCGGACGTGCGGGCCCGGTTCGAGGTGCACCTGCGGGGTGACGGACGGGCCTGGCTGCGCTTCCACGACGGCAACTTCTCCGTGGAGCAGTCCCCGCAGGGGCCGGTCGACTGCCACCTGTCGGGCGACCCCGCGGCCTTCATGCTGGTGGCCTGGGGGCGGATCAGCCAGTGGCAGGCCATCCCGCGGGGCCAGCTGCTGGCCTGGGGCCGCAAGCCGTGGCTCGGCCTCCGGCTGCGCTCCTGGCTCCGCAATCCCTGACCGCGACTACACTCTTCTCTCTGTGCCTACCTTCTCCACCAAGCCGTCCGACGTCCAGCGCGCCTGGCACGTGGTGGACGCCGACAACCTCGTCCTCGGCCGCATGGCCTCGGAGGTGGCCCGGCTGCTGCGAGGGAAGCACAAGCCTCAGTTCGCCCCCCACCTCGACACTGGTGACCACGTCATCGTGGTCAACGCGGCCAAGGTGGTGCTGACCTCCGGCAAGGAGGCCAAGAAGATCGAGTACCGCCACACCGGCTACCCCGGCGGCCTGCGCCAGCGCTCGTACGTCGACGTGATGGCCGACAACCCGGAGAGCGCGGTGCGCAAGGCCGTCCGGGGCATGCTGCCCAAGGGCCCCCTCGGCCGGGTGATGCTGAAGAAGCTCAAGGTCTACGCCGGCCCCACCCATCCTCACGCCGCCCAGATGCCCCAGCCGCTCGAGCTCGCCGGGGCCGTCGCCCGCCAGCGCGGCCAGTAGCGGCCAGCAAAGGACTCTCGTGCCCAAGCCCCTCACCCAGTCGACCGGTCGCCGCAAGGAGGCCGTCGCCCGCGTCCGGATCCGGTCCGGCACCGGTGTCATCACCGTCAACAAGCGCCCGATCGAGAACTACTTCCCGTCGGAGACGCACCGGATGATCGTCACCGAGCCCCTCCGCCTCACCAACGTGAACGAGAGCTACGACGTCGACGCCACCATGGACGGCGGCGGGGTGTCGGGTCAGGCCGGCGCCCTGCGCCTCGGGATCGCCCGAGGGCTGGTGGAGATCGACGAGGAGCTCCGCATCACGCTGAAGCGGGCGGGCTTCCTCACGCGCGACGCCCGGGAGAAGGAGAGCAAGAAGTACGGCCTGAAGAAGGCCCGGAAAGCGCCTCAGTACTCGAAGCGGTAGCCCGAGGCCCGTCAACCTAGGAGGCTGGGTGACCCTTCGGTTCGGCACCGACGGTGTCCGTGGTATCGCCAACGCCGAGCTCACCCCCGAGCTGGTGCTGGCCCTGGGCCGGGCCGCGGCCCGCGTCCTCGCCCAGGGCCCGAGCGGGAGGCCCGGGCCGTTCCTGGTCGGGCGCGACACCCGCATCTCGGGGCCGCTGCTGCAGGCCGCCCTGTCGGCCGGCCTGGCCGGGGAGGGGGCGGACGTGGTCGACCTGGGCGTGCTGCCCACGCCCGGCGTGGCGTGGCTGGCGGCCGCCGACGGGCTCCCTGCGGCCATGATCTCCGCGTCCCACAACCCCTTCCCCGACAACGGGGTGAAGTTCTTCCAGGCCGGCGGGCGCAAGCTGTCCGACGAGACCGAGGAACGCCTGGAGGCCGAGCTCGACCGCCTGATCGCCACGTCGGGCCCTCCCCCCGCCCCTCGCCTCACCGGCTGGGCCCTGGGGCGGCTCCTTCCCGGCGATGGCGTCGACCGCTACACGGCGTCCCTCGCCGACTCGGTGGGCCGCCGCAGCCTGGCCGGCCTCTCGGTCGTCCTCGACTGCGCCCACGGGGCCGCGTCCCGGGTGGCGCCCGGTGTGCTGCGGGCGCTGGGGGCCGACGTCACCGTCCTGAACGACGCCCCCGACGGGGTGAACATCAACGACGGCTGCGGCTCCACCCATCCCGAGGGGCTGCAGCGGGAGGTCGTGGCCCGGGGGGCGGACGTCGGCCTGGCGTTCGACGGCGACGCCGATCGGGTGCTCGCCGTCGACCACGCCGGCCACCTCGTCGACGGCGACCAGATCATCGCCATCTGCGCTGTCGATCGGAAGGCGCACGGGCGGCTGCCCGGCGACACCGTGGTCGTGACCGTGATGGCCAACCTCGGCTTCCGCAAGGCGATGGCCGCCCAAGGGATCGACCTGGTGGAGACACCCGTCGGCGACCGCTACGTGCTGGAGGAGATGGAGCGGGGCGGCTGGGCCCTGGGAGGCGAGCAGTCGGGGCACATCATCTTCGCCGACCTGGCCACCACCGGGGACGGGGCGCTCACCGGGCTCCAGGTGCTCGACGTCATGGCCCGTACCGGTAGGCCGCTGGCCGACCTGGCCGGCGTCATGGTCCGCCTCCCCCAGGTCCTGCACAACGTGCCCGTGGCCACCCGGGGACCGAGGATCGAGGCGTCGGAGGACCTGACCCTCGCCGTCAAGGCGGTCGAGGAGGAGCTCGGGGAGCGAGGCCGGGTCCTCGTCCGGGCCAGCGGTACCGAGGCGGTCGTGCGGGTGATGGTGGAGGCGATGACCGTCGAGGAGGCCGAGGCCGCCTGCGAGGTGCTCTGCCGGGCCGTGAGCCAGGCCCTGGGCAACCGACCGCCCGGGTAGGGCGTACCCTTTCGGCCATGTGCGGCATCGTCGGCGTGACAGGGGGCGGCGCCGCCCTGCCGTTCCTCCTCGACGGGCTGGGCCGCCTGGAGTACCGGGGCTACGACTCGGCGGGCGTGGCCCTGGTGGACGGGGACACCGTCTGGGTGCGGCGGCGGGCCGGCAAGCTGGCCGAGCTCACCGGCGCGGTGGGCGACGCGCCGTGGGCGTCTTCGGGGATCGGCCACACCCGATGGGCGACCCACGGCGGCCCGACCGAGCGCAACGCCCATCCCCACGCCGACTGCACCGGCGCGCTGGCCCTGGTCCACAACGGGATCATCGAGAACCACGTGGAGCTCGGCGACGAGCTGGTCTCCGGCGGCCACGAGCTGCGGTCCGAGACCGACAGCGAGGTGCTGGCCCACCTCATCGAGGAGGGCATGCGGGACGGGTCGGGCCTGGCCGAGTCGGTGCGGGCCGCCCTCCGCCGGCTGGAAGGGTCCTTCGCCATCGCCGCCGTCCACGCCGGCGAGCCAGACCTGATCGTCGCCGGCCGCCGCTCGTCGCCCCTGGTCGCCGGGCTCACCGACGGGTCCGGGCTCGTCGCGTCCGACATCCCGGCCCTGCTGGCCGCCACCCGTGAGGTCTACGTCATCGACGACGACCAGGTGGTCGAGGTCCGCCCCGGCGCGCTCCGGATCACCGGGCTCGACGGCACCGAGGTCGCGCCCACCCGCCGGCGGGTGGAGGGCGACGTGGAGACCGTCGAGAAGGGCGGCTACCCGGACTTCATGCTCAAGGAGATCCACGAGCAGCCCCGCGCCGTGCGGGAGACGCTGCGGGAACGGGCCCGGGGCGACCGCCTCGTGCTCGACGAGCTCGAGCTGTCCGACGAGGAGCTGCGAGCGGTCGACAAGGTCTTCATCGTCGGTTGCGGCACCAGCTACCACGCCGGCATGGTCGCCCGGTACGCCATCGAGCACTGGGCCCGGCTCCCCACCGAGATCGACATCGCCAGCGAGTTCCGCTACCGCGACCCCATTCTCGACGCCCAGAGCCTCGTCGTGGGCGTGAGCCAGTCGGGGGAGAGCCTCGACACCATGGAAGCCTGCCGGTTCGCCCGTTCGGCCACCAACAAGGCCAAGGTCCTCGTCGTCTGCAACGTGGTCGACTCGTCGATGGCCCGTGAGGCCGACGCCGTCCTGTACACCCGGGCCGGGCCCGAACGGGGGGTGGCGGCGACCAAGACCCACATGGCCCAGATCGTGGCCCTGGAGCTGCTGGCCCTGCGCCTGGCCCAGGTGCGCGGCGTCCTGTACCCCGAGGAGGTGGCCCGCCAGGTCGAGGCGCTGCACGCCATTCCCAACCTGGTCAACGGCGTGCTGGCCGGGGCCGACGACGTCTTCGAGGTGGCCGGCCGCTACAGCGACGTGCGGGACTTCTTCTTCCTCGGTCGCGGCGTCGGCTACCCGGTTGCCCTCGAGGGGGCCCTGAAGCTCAAGGAGATCTCCTACGCCCGGGCCGAGGCGTACCCGGCGGGGGAGATGAAGCACGGCCCCATCGCCCTCATCGAGCCGGGCACCGTGGTGGTGGCCGTGGCCACTCGTGGCCGTCTCCACGCCAAGATCATGAGCAACATCGACGAGATGCGGGCGAGGGGCGCAACGGTCGTCGTCGTCGCCACCCACGGGGACGACGCCGCCGCCGCCCATGGCGACGCGGTCCTGTGGGTGCCGGCCGTGCCCAAAGGCGGCGAGCTGTTCTCGCCCCTCGTCGACGTGGTCGCCCTCCAGCTGTTCGCCTACGCCATCGCCAAGGCCCGGGGGTGGGACGTCGACCAGCCTCGCAACCTGGCCAAGACCGTCACTGTGGAGTGATTCGCCCTCGCTCGCTCGCTCCGGCCGTCCGCCGAGCCGTGGGTGATCGGGGCCGGCCGGCCTTCACCGTTGCTTCTTGGCTGTCCGCCATGGAGGCCGCCGTGGGCGGCCGGAGTGGCCGGCAGCAGATGGACGACCCGTGATCGGGATAGGTATCGACACCGTGGAGGTGGAGCGGTTCCGGCGGGCTCTGGAGAAGCGGCCGGGGATCGCCGACCGGCTGTTCACGCCGGCCGAGCAGGCCTACGGCCGCCGCCAGCGCGACCCCGCCGAGCGGCTGGCCGCCCGGTTCGCGGCCAAGGAGGCGGTCATGAAGGCCCTGGGGGTCGGCCTGGGCGCCTTCGCCTTTCGTGACGTCGAGGTGGTCAAGGCGCCCTCCGGCGCGCCCTCCGTCCGCCTCACCGGCCGGGCCGCTGATCTCGCCGCCCGCCGCGGCGTCACGTCGTGGCATGTGTCGCTCACCCACTCCGGCCTGGTGGCCGAAGCGGTCGCCGTCGCGCTGTGATCCCGGTCCTCACCCCGGAGGAGATGAAGGCCGTCGACCGGGCCGCCCCCGAGCCGGTCGACGTGCTGGTGGAGCGGGCGGGGTCGGCAGTCGCCCGGGCGGCGGTGGAGCTGCTGGGCGGGACGTACGGCCGGCGGGTGGTCGTCGTGGCGGGCAAGGGGAACAACGGGGCGGACGGCCGGGTGGCGGCCGACCGGCTGCGGCGCCGGGGGGTGCGGGTGTCGGTGATCGACACCGCCGAGCAGCCCGAGCGGCTGCCTCCCTCCGATCTGGTCATCGACGCCGCCTTCGGTACCGGCTTCCGGGGCGAGTACCGCGCTCCCGACCCGGCCGGGGCACCCGTCCTCGCCGTCGACATCCCCTCCGGGGTCGACGGGCTGACCGGCGAGGCCGGCGAGGGCGCGGTCCGGGCCAGGGCCACCGTCACGTTCGCCGCCTTGAAGCCCGGCCTCCTGCTCGGCGCCGGGTACGACCATGCGGGCAGGGTGACGGTGGCGGACATCGGCCTCGACGTCTCCCGGTCGACGATCGGCGTGCTCGAGTCGGCCGACGTCGGTTCGTGGATCCCCCCGCCGACCCGGGACAGCCACAAGTGGAGATCGGCCGTGTGGATGGTCGCCGGCTCCCCCGGGATGACCGGGGCAGCCGACATGGCCGCTCGCGCCGCCACCCGGTCGGGTGCCGGTGTCGTGCGACTCGGCGTCCCCGGGCAGCCGCCCGGCCCCCGCTTCCCGGAGGTGATCGGCAAGCCCCTCCCGGCCGAGGGCTGGGACGAGGTCGTGGCCAGCGACCTCGACCGCATGAAGGCGGTCGTCCTGGGCCCCGGACTCGGCCGCGCCGCCGAGACCGTTGCCGCGGTCCGCCGGCTGCTCACCGTCGCCAAGGTGCCCGTGGTGCTCGACGCCGACGCCCTCTTCGCCCTCGGCTCCCTCGACGATCCGGCCCGCTTCTTGCGCAAGCGTCCGGGGCCCACGGTCCTCACGCCTCACGACGGGGAGTTCTCCCGCCTGGCCGGCTGCCCGCCCGGTCCTCGGCGCATCTCCGCGGCGCGACACATGGCGTTCACCACGGGCGCCACCGTCCTGCTGAAGGGGTCGACGACGATCGTCGCCGAGCCGGCGGGCGACGTCCTGCTGACCACGGCGGGCGACGCCCGGCTGGCCACGGCGGGGAGCGGCGACGTGCTGGCGGGGGTGATCGGCGCCCTCCTGGCCCAGGGGTTGGAGCCGCGGCAGGCGGCGGCCGGGGGCGCCTTCGTGCACGGGACGGCCGCGGGCCTAGGCTGGCGCCGCGGACTGGTGGCCGGCGACCTGCTCGACCTGCTGCCCGCCGTGCTCAACTCCATCGCTCCCTGACCCAGAGGTGGCATGCCCCGGAACACGCTCGTGCGCCAGGTGATGACGACCGACGTGCTGACCTTCCGGCCCACCGACAGCGTGGAGGCCGCGGCCCGCGCCCTGGCCGAGCGCAAGCTGGGCGGCGCCCCCGTGGTCGACCACGACGGAGTCGTCGTGGGGCTCCTCGAGGACGACGACCTCATCGTCCAGGACAGCCGGCTGCACCTCCCCACGGTGATCTCCGTCTTCGGCGCCTACCTCGAGCTGCCCTCGTCCCTGCGCCACTTCGAGTCCGACCTGCGCAAGGCGGTGGGCGCCACCGTGGGCGACGTGATGGACACCGAAGCCGCGACGTGCCGCCCCGACGACACCCTGGAGAGCGTCGCCACCACCCTGCACGACAACAACTCCTCCCGCATGGCCGTGGTCGACGACGACGGGCGGCTGGTCGGCATCGTCTCCCGAGGCGACCTGGTCCGGGCCATCGTGGGCGGCGGAGAGGCGTAGTCGGTGGCCGTCCGGCCCACGTGGGCCGAGGTGGACCTCGGCGCCATCCGCCAGAACGCCTCCCTGCTGGCGCAGCTCGTCGCACCCGCCGCGCTGTGCGCGGTCGTCAAGGCCGACGCCTACGGGCACGGCTCGGTGCCTGCCGCGCTGGCCGCCCTGGCCGGAGGCGCCTCCTGGCTGGCCGTCGCCCTGGTCGAGGAGGGTGCCACCCTCCGCGAGCACGGGGTCGACGCCCCGATCCTCCTGCTGTCCGAGCCCCCGGCCGAGGCCATGGACGACGTCGCCGCCCTGGGCCTGACCCCCACCCTCTACACGGTGCCGGGCGTGGAGGCCGCGGCCAAGGCGGTGGCGTCGGCCGGCGCCCCGCCGCTGGCCGTCCACGTCAAGGTCGACACCGGCATGCACCGGGTGGGCGCCACCGCCGACGGCGCCGTGGTCGCCGTCCAAGCGGTGGCCGAGCACCCCGAGCTCACCTTCGACGGCCTGTGGACCCACTTCGCGGTGGCCGACGAGCCGTCCCATCCCTTCACCGACGAGCAGTGCGCCCGGTTCGACGCCGTGGTCGAGCGGCTGGCCGGTCTCGGGCTGCGGCCGGCCATGGTCCACGCCGCCAACTCTGCCGGCGCCCTCGTCCACCCCGGGGCCCGCCACGACATGGTCCGGTGCGGCATCGCCCTGTACGGCGTGGCGCCCAGCCCGGCCCTGGCCGCCGTCGACGCCCTGTCCGGCCTGCGCCCGGCCCTCTCGCTGCGCGCGCGGGTGTCGTTCGTGAAGCGGGTGGCGGCCGGGGCGGGCGTCTCCTACGGGCTGCGCCGGCCGCTGGACCGGGAGACGGTCGTGGCCACCGTCCCTGTCGGGTACGCCGACGGGGTGCCGTGGCGCCTCGGGGTGACCGGCGGCGAGGTGCTCATCGGCGGCCGCCGCCGGCCCCTCGCCGGCAGCGTCACCATGGACCAGGTCCTGGTCGACTGCGGCGACGACGAGGGCGTGCTCCCCGGGGACGAGGTCGTGCTCCTGGGCCGTCAGGGCACGGAGCAGATCACCGCGTGGGACTGGGCGTCGCGGGTGGGCACCATCGCCTACGAGATCCTGTGCGGCATCGGCCCCCGGGTACCCAAGGTGTGCGGGTGACGGGCGAGGCTCAGCGGACCCGGGTGCGGGCCGTGAGCAACTCTCGCGGGTGAACCGGCCATTACCATCGATGTCGTGCCGGCCCTGGCCGAGGTTGAGCGGGAGGCGAAGGGCTGCGTGCGCTGTCCCCTGGCGCAGGGCCGGACGCAGGTCGTCTTCGGTGTGGGCGATGCGTCGGCCGACCTCATGTTCGTGGGCGAGGCGCCCGGGCAGCAGGAGGACCTCCAGGGCGAGCCGTTCGTGGGGCGGTCCGGCCAGCTGCTCGACCGGCTGGTGCTGGAGGAGATGGGCTTGAGTCGCGACCGCTTCTACATCGCCAACACCGTGAAGTGCCGCCCGCCGGGCAACCGCGACCCGCAGCCGGTCGAGATCGACGCCTGCCGTCCATGGCTCGAGGCCCAGGTCGATCTCATCGACCCCAAGGTCGTCGTCACCCTCGGCAACTTCGCGGCCAAGCTGCTCCTGGACACGGCCGAGGGCATCACCCGGCTGCGGGGCCGGGCCTACCCCTACCGGCGGGGGGTCCTGGTCCCGACCTACCACCCGGCGGCGGTGCTGCGCGGATCCGGCGAGCTGGCCGCCCAGATGCGGGCCGACCTCGTCCGGGCCAAGCAGTACCTACCGGTGGGAACGGTCGCCTCGTGATCCGGGCCGCGACCAAGTCGGTCGACGACACACGCGGCCTGGCGGCCGAGGTCGCCGCCCTGGCCGCGCCCGGCGACCTGGTCGTGCTGGCCGGCGACCTCGGTACCGGCAAGACGGCCTTCGCCCAGGGCTTCGCCCGCGGCCTCGGCGTGGACGAGCCCGTCACCAGCCCGGCGTTCATCCTGGTCCGGTCCTACGAGGGCCGCCTGCCCCTGATCCATCTCGACGTCTACCGGCTCGACCAGATGCAGGAGCTGGTCGACCTGGGCATCGCCGAGCTGCTGGACGAGGGAGGGGTGACGCTGGTCGAGTGGGGGGACGCGGTCACACCTGCGCTACCGCCCGACTTCCTCGAGGTGCGGCTGGAGGCAGGGGCGGCGCCCGACGACCGGCTGGTGACCGTGCGCTCGGTGGGGCGGTCCTGGCCCCCTCGCGCCGAGAGACTGCGGCTGGCTCTGGCACCCTGGACGGTGTGACCCGGCCATGCTGATCCTGGGCATCGAGACCGCGACCATCCAGGTGGGCTGCGCCATCGGGGGCCACGAGGGTGTGCTGGCCTCGTTCCACGCCGCCAAGGGGCGGCGCCATGTGGAGACGCTCGTCCCGGCCATCGAGTTCATGTGCCGCCACGCCCAGATCCACCTGAGCGAGATCAGCGTGGTCGCCGTCGACGTCGGTCCCGGCCTGTTCAGCGGGCTGCGGGTCGGGGTGTCGGCGGCCAAGGCACTCGCCCAGGCCCTGCGGGTGCCGGCCATCGGCATCTCCAGCCTCGACCTCCTCGCCTTCCCCGTCCGCTACACCAACCGGCTCATCGTCCCCGCCATCGACGCCCGCCGCGGCGAGCTCTTCTACGCCTTCTACCGCCACGTGCCCGGGGGGGCGCAGCGCCTGTCGCCCTACCAGGTGGGCACCCCGGACGACCTGGCGTCGGAGCTCCTGGCCCGAGGCGAGGACTGCCTGGTCGTGGGCGACGGCGCCCTCCGCTACCCCGACATCCTCACCGAGGTGTCCGGGGCCGAGGCCGGGGCGGCCACGTCGGCCTTCCCGTCGGCGGCCGCCCTCGTCGAGCTGGCCCACCCCCAGGCCCTGCGGGAGGAGTTCGTGCAGCCCTGGGAGCTCCAGCCCCTCTACCTCCGCAAGAGCGACGCCGAGATCAACTGGTCGGCGGCCATGCAACGGGCGACGTAGCCGTGGTCCAGGCCCGGAGGGAGGTCGTCCCCGAGCAGCTGGTCGTGCACATCGTCCCCATGCGCCGGCGCCACCTGCGCTCGGTGCTGCGCATCGAGTCCCAGGTCTACGCCCGCCCCTGGTCGCTCAGCCTCTTCGTGAGCGAACTGGCCCTGCGCACCAGCCGGGCCTATTACGTGGCCAAGATCAACGGGATCCTCTGCGGCTACGCCGGGCTCATGGTCACCGAGGACGACGGCCACGTGACCACCCTGGCCGTCGACCCCGCCTGGCACCGCAACAAGATCGGCACCCGGCTGCTGCTCACCCTGGCCCGGGAGGCGATCCGCCGGGGGGCCTGCAACCTCACCCTGGAGGTGCGGGTGACCAACCACGGGGCCCAGGAGATGTACCGCCGCTTCGGCTTCCGCCCGGCCGGCATCCGCAAGAACTACTACGTCGAGACCAACGAGGACGCCCTCGTGATGTGGGCCCACGACGTGGACACGCCCGAGTACTGGCAACGGCTGGCCGAGATCGAGGCCGCCGTCCCGGGCGTGACCCTGGTCAGCGACGGCCTACGGTAGCGGGCATGCCCGAGCAGTTCGTCGTCCTGGGGATCGAGACGTCGTGCGACGAGACCGCGGCCGCGGTCGTCGCCGACGGGACCACCGTGCTGTCGTCCGTCGTGTCGAGCCAGGTCGACCTCCACGCCCGCTACGGGGGGGTCGTGCCCGAGATCGCCAGCCGGGCCCACGTGGAGCTGCTCACCCCCGCGGTGTCCCAGGCCCTGGTCGAGTCGGGGATCGAGAGGCCGGACCAGCTCGACGCCGTAGCCGCCACCGTCGGGCCCGGCCTGGCCGGAGCCCTGCTGGTCGGCATCAGCGCGGCCAAGGCCTACGCCCTGGCCTGGGGGCTGCCCTTCGTCGGCGTGAACCACATGGAGGCCCACCTCTACGCCTGCTTCCTCGAGGAGCCCGACCTCGAGCCGCCCCTGGTCGTGCTGCTCGTCTCCGGCGGGCACACGATGCTCGTGGCCATGGAGGACCATGGGAAGTACCGGCTGCTGGGGACGACGGTCGACGACGCCGTGGGCGAGGCCTTCGACAAGGTGGCCCGAGTGATGGGGCTCGGGTACCCGGGCGGTCCGGCCGTCGACCGGGCCGCCCTCACCGGCGACCCCACCGCCGTACGGTTCCCCCGGGCCATGCCCGAGGGGTACGACTTCTCGCTGAGCGGGCTGAAGACGGCGGTGATCCGCTACGTCCGGGAGAACCCCGACACGCCGGTCGCCGACGTGGCCGCCTCGTTCCAGGCTGCCGTGGTCGACGTGCTGGTCGACAAGACCAGGCGGGCCGCGGCCGAGGTGGGCGCCAAGGGGATCTGCCTGGGCGGGGGCGTCGCCGCCAACTCCCTGCTGCGGGAGCGCATGCTCGACCTGTGCGCGACCCAGGGGCTGCGCTGCTTCCTTCCCAGCCGGTCGATGTGCACCGACAACGCGGCCATGGTCGCCGCTGCCGCGTGGTGGCGCTACCGGTCCGACGGCCCCACGTCCCTCGAGATCGGCGCCAACCCAAACCTCCGCCTGGCGTAGTTTCCGGCGGCGGACACCCCGCGGGCACGCGGCGGGCGCGGTCCGCAGGACCCGGGTGCCCACCGCCAGAGGCACACTCGGTTGCTGTTCTCCGATGCTCGGGCTATCGTTAGCACTCGATACATGAGAGTGCTAACGCCATCTCGTCCTATGGAGGTCGACCCAGCATGAACCTCAGGCCCCTCGACGACCGCATCGTCGTCCGCCCCGCCGAGGCAGAGCAGACCACCGTCAGCGGGCTCGTCATCCCCGACACGGCCAAGGAGAAGCCGCAGCAGGGCGAGGTGCTCGCCGTCGGCCCCGGCCGTCGCTCGGAGCAGACCGGTGAGGTGATCCCCCTCGACGTCAAGGTCGGCGACACCGTCGTCTACAGCAAGTACGGCGGCACCGAGATCACCGTAGACGGGGAGGACCTGCTGATCCTCTCCAGCCGCGACGTCCTCGCCATCGCCGGCAAGTAGGTCCTCATGCCCAAGATGCTGAAGTTCGGCGACAACGCTCGCCGATCGCTCGAGTCCGGGGTCGACAAGCTGGCCAACTCGGTGAAGGTCACCCTCGGCCCCCGTGGCCGCAACGTGGTGCTGGAGAAGAAGTTCGGCGTCCCCACCATCACCAACGACGGGGTCACCATCGCCCGTGAGATCCAGCTCGAGGACCCTTACGAGAACATGGGGGCCCAGCTGGTCCGCGAGGTCGCCATCAAGACCAACGACATCGCCGGTGACGGCACGACGACCGCCACCGTGCTGGCCCAGGCCATGGTCCACGAGGGCCTCCGCAACGTGGCGGCCGGCGCCTCGCCCCTTGCCCTCAAGCGGGGGATCGACGCCGCGGTGACAGCGGCGGTCGAGGCCATCGCCAGCCAGGCCAAGGACGTCGACGACCGCTCCGAGATCGCCCAGGTGGCGTCCATCTCCGCCGCCGACACGACCATCGGCGAGGTCATCGCCGACGCCATCGACAAGGTGGGCAAGGACGGCGTGGTCACCGTCGAGGAGTCGAACACCTTCGGGATGGAGCTGGAGTTCGTCGAGGGCCTGCAGTTCGACAAGGGCTTCCTCTCGCCCCACTTCGTCACCGACCCCGAGCGCCAGGAGGTCGTCCTCGACGACCCCTTCATCCTCCTGGTCAACCAGAAGATCAGCGCCGTGGCCGACCTCGTGCCCGTCCTCGAGAAGGTCATGCAGAGCAACAAGCCCCTGCTGATCATCGCCGAGGACGTGGAGGGCGAGGCCCTGGCCACCCTCGTGGTCAACAAGCTGCGGGGGACGTTCACCTCCGCCGCGGTCAAGGCCCCGGGCTTCGGGGAACGCCGGCGGAACATGATGCAGGACATCGCCATCCTCACCGGCGCCACCATGGTGTCGAGCGAGCTGGGCACCAAGCTGGAGAACGTCACCCTCGACATGCTCGGGCGGGCCCGCAAGGTCACCATCGACAAGGACGACACCACCATCGTCGAGGGCGGCGGCGACCCGCAGGAGCTCGAGAACCGCATCGCCCAGATCCGCCGGGAGATCGAGGACGCCGACTCCGACTGGGACCGCGAGAAGCTGCAGGAGCGGCTGGCCAAGCTGGCCGGCGGCGTGGCCGTCATCCGCGTCGGTGCCGCCACCGAGGTGGAGCTCAAGGAGAAGAAGCACCGCATCGAGGACGCCCTGTCGGCCACCCGAGCCGCCATCGAGGAGGGCATCGTCCCCGGTGGGGGAACGGCCCTCGTCCGGGCCCGCGAGGCCGTCGAGAAGCTGTCGCTCGAGGGCGACGAGGCCACGGGCGCGCGCATCGTGTCCCGTTCCCTCGAGGAGCCGCTGCGCTGGATCGCCCTGAATGCCGGCCTGGAGGGCATGATCACCGTCCGCCAGGTCGAGCGGGAGACCGGCTCCGTCGGCCTCAACGCGGTCACCGGCGAGTTCGAGGACCTGTTCAAGGCCGGGGTCATCGACCCGGCCAAGGTCACCCGGTCCGCCCTGCAGAACGCGGCGTCGGTGGCGGCCATGGCCCTCACCACCGAGTGCCTGATCACCGACGTGCCCGAGGAAGAGCCGCCCATCCCGGTCCCCAACCGGGCCGCGCAGGCCAGCTCGTTCAGCTCGATGCGTCGCTAGGAACCACCCGACGGAAGGACGGCCGGCAGCGCGGTTACAGCTGCTGGCCGTCCTTTCGGACGTTGATGGCCCCGGTCGGGCACCCCTCGGCCGCGGCCATGACGTCCCCCAGCGGCGCGGCATCGGCGTCGACGACACGGGCCACGCCGTCGACGACCTCGAACACGCCCTCGGCGGCGTGGACGCAGACCTTCGAGGCGATGCACCGCGCCGAGCTGACCTCGATCTCGATCGCCATGGTCATCGAGGCTATGCCGGGTCGGCAGGCCACGCGTGCTTGGGGTAGCGCCCGGCCATCTCCTTACGCACCGCGTGCCAGCTGCCGGCCCAGAACCCGGGCAGGTCTGTCGTGACCTGGACGGGCCGACCGGCCGGCGACAGCAGGTGGACGACGACGGGGATCTTGCCGCCGGCCACGGTGGGATGGGTGGTGGTGCCGAACAGGTCCTGGACTCGGACGGCGATGGCGGGCTGGTCCCCGCTGTAGTCGACGGCCACCTGCCGGCCGCGGCCCACGACCAGGGTGGCTGGGACGACGCGGTCCAGCTCGCGCAGGCGACGACCGAGCTGACGACGGAGGACGGCCAGCACGTCGACCGAGTCGATGTCGGCTCGGCTGGTGGCGCCGCCGAGCAACGGGGCGAGCCAGTCGTCGAGGGTGGCCAGCAGGGCGGGGTCGGACAGGTCGGGCCAGTCGTCGCCCAGGGTGCGCCGGGCGAAGACCGCCCGCTGCTGGAGGGCGCGGGCCCTGTCGGTCCACCGCAGGGCGCCCAGCCGGGTGGCCCGAACCCGCGCCAGCAGGGCCCCGGTGGTGGACGGGCCGGGGGGCGCGGGGCGCTCGGTGCCGGCCAGGACCAGTGAGCCGAGCCGCCGCTCCACGCGGGCCCGCAGGTCGTCCCGGGCCGGGTCCCACGACACCGTCACCACCTCCTCGCCCGCTTCCAGGTCGGTGGGGTCGATGGCGGCGGCCAGGCGGATCCGGCCGTCGCCGCGGCGCCCGGCGTCGATCTCGGCCACGGCCAGGAACGCCTCGCCGGCGAGCGGGTCCGTGGCCGGCACCCAGGCGCCGGCGCCGTTGCGGAGGCGGAAGCGGCCGTTCCCGCGGGCCTGGGCGATTCGATCGGGGTACGCGAGGGCCAGCACCGCCCCGCAGCGCCCCGGGTCCACCGGGCCTCGCGCCGCGCCCACTCGCCGGGCGAGCTCGTCCGCTCGCCGGGCCGCGTTGCCCGCGGCACCGCCGTCGGCCAGTGGATGGCGCCCGCCGACGATCACCGCCACCCGTTCGACGACGTCCGTGGGAAGGTCGTCGGGGCGGCCCCGCAGCACGTCACGGTCCTCCAGGAGAGCGGCGAGCAGGCATGCCGTCCAGTCCCCGGCGCCGACGACCATCCGGGCCAGGCGGGGATGCAGGGGCAGCTCGGCCATGCCCGAACCGAGCGGTGTCGGGCGGCCGGTGCCGTCGACGGCGCCGAGGGTGACCAGGAGGGCCCGGGCCTCCTCGAGGGACCGGACCGGTGGCGGGTCGAGGAAGGCGAGGTCGGCGGGGTCGGCGCCCCAGACCGCCAGCTCCAGGGCCAGGCCGGCCAGGTCGACCATGGCGATCTCGGGGTCCGGGTGGGGACGGCGGGCGGCGTGCTCGAACTTCGACCACAGCCGGTAGGCGACGCCCGGCTCGGTGCGCCCGGCCCGCCCCGCCCGCTGTTCGGCCGACGCCCGGGAGATGGGACCGGTGCGGAGCTTGGTCAGCCCACTGCGGGCGTCGAAGCGGGGGGACCGAGCCTCCCCGGAGTCGACCACCACCCGCACGCCCTCCACGGTGAGGCTGGTCTCGGCGATGTCGGTGGCCAGGACGACCCGCCGACGGCCGGGCGGCGAGGGAGCCAGGGCTGCGTCCTGGTCGGCGACGGGGAGGGCGCCGAAGAGCAGCCGCACGTCGACTTCGGGAGCGAGGGCGCCAGCCAGCGACGACTCGACCCGGCGGATGTCCGCCGCCCCGGGGAGGAAGACCAGCACGTCGCCGTGCTCCTCCCGTACGGCGCGCCGGACCGCCGCGGTCGTGGCCACGTCGAGGCGGTCCTTGGGCTTGCGGGGCAGCCAGCGGATGTCGACGGGGTGGGCCCGGCCCTGGCTCTCGATCACCGGCGCACCGCCCAGCAGCTCGGCCACCCGGGCCGCGTCCAGGGTGGCCGACATGGCCAGCAGGCGGAGGTCCGGGCGCAGGGCGGGGCGGGCGTCGAGGACCAGGGCGAGGGCCAGCTCGGCATGGAGGTTGCGCTCGTGCAGCTCGTCGAAGGCGACCAACCCGACGCCGGGCAGCGAGGGGTCGCTCTGGAGTCGGCGGGTGAGCACGCCCTCGGTGACCACCTCGATGCGCGTGCCCCGCCCGACCCGGCGCTCGTCCCGGGTGGTGTACCCCACGGTCGCCCCGACCTCCTCGCCGAGCACCCAGGCCATGCGCCGGGCCGCGGCCCGGGTGGCCAGCCGGCGCGGTTCCAGGACCACGATCCGCTGTCGCGCCAGCCAGGGCTCGTCGAGCAGGCGGAGGGGCACGACGGTCGTCTTGCCCGCTCCCGGCGGGGCCACCAGCACAGCCTGGCCGTCGTCGGCCAGCGCCCGGCGCAGGGCAGGGACGCAATCCTCTACGGGAAGGACCACCGTCCCAGTGTCGCGGCCCGCGGTCTAGGCTGGGGCCGATGGACGAACGACCGCCGCCCGATCCGGCCAAGCTGCTCGTCGCCTGGATGGAGTGGGAGCGGGGGGATACGCCCCCGGGGCGGGTGCTGAGCAACCTCAAGATCGCCGGGATGCGGGAGTTCCTGGAGGCCTCGGCCGAGGCCCAGGCCGACCTCGCGGCGTCCGACGCCCTGTAGCCCGTCCGTTCCGGCGGTCAGCGGGCGAAGAGGGCGACGCCCACCGGGGCGATCACCAGGGCGGGCAGGAACGAGGCCACCCGCACCTTCTTGAGGTCGAGGAGGCGCAGGCCGATGCCGATGACCATGAGCCCGCCCGTGGCGCTCATCTCGGTGACCATGCGCTCGGTCAGGACACGGTCGGCGCCCCCGGCGGCCAGGGTGAGCGTGCCCTGCACGGCGACCACGGTCAGCGCGCTGAACCCGACCCCCCAGCCCAGCGTGGAGGCGAAGGCGATCGAGACGATCCCGTCGAGGGCCGACTTCACCAGCAGGAGCTGGGCGTGGTCGGGGCCGCCCAACCCGTCCCGGATGGAGCCGAGGACGGTCAGCGGCCCCACGCAGAACAGCAGGCTGGCGGCCACGAAGCCCTCCACGAACCGGCTGTCCTCGCCCTCGCCCTTCTCGAACCGCCGCCGCACCCGCTCGCCCACCCCGTCCAGGCGGTCCTCGATCCGCAGGGCCTCGCCGATGGCCGCCCCCAGGATCAGGGAGACGAGCGGGAACACGAGGTTGCGGGTGGCCAGCGCCTCGCCGGTCCCGATGACGAGCGTGACGAGGCCCACGGCCTGGAGGACGGCGGTCCGGACCCGCTCCGGCAGCCGGGCTCCGAGGACGACGCCCACCACCGTCCCGGCGACGACGGTGATGACGTTGACGACCGTCCCGATGCCCCGCACGATTCGACCGTACTCAGGCCGACGGTACCCACCTGCTGGGAGTGCGGCCCCGGTATTGTCGGCCCATGGCTGAGATCGAGATAGGGATCGGGAAGTCGGGACGGCGGGCGTACGGGTTCGACGACATCGCCATCGTCCCCAGTCGCCGCACCCGCGACCCCGAGGACTGCGACATCTCCTGGGAGATCGACGCCTTTCGCTTCGAGCTGCCCCTGATGGCGTCGGCCATGGACGGCGTGGTCAGCCCGGCCACGGCCATCGCCATCGGCCAGCTGGGCGGGGTCGGCGTGCTGAACCTGGAAGGGCTCTGGACCCGCTACGACGACCCCGAGCCCCTGCTCGACGAGATCGCCCGGCTCGACACCGAGAAGGCCACCCTGCGCATGCAGGAGATCTACGCCGAGCCCATCAAGGAGGAGCTGGTCGGCCGGCGGATCGCCGAGATCAAGGAGGCCGGTGTCGTCTCGTGCGCCTCGGTGACGCCCCAGCGCACCGCCCAGCTCTCCAAGGCCATCCTTGCCGCCGAGCTCGACCTGCTCGTCATCCAGGGCACGGTCGTCTCCGCCGAGCACGTGTCCAAGACCGTCGAGCCCCTGAACCTCAAGCGCTTCGTCCGGGAGCTGGAGATCCCCGTCATCGTGGGAGGGTGCGCCTCGTACAAGAGCGCCCTCCAGCTCATGCGGACCGGCGCGGTCGGCATCCTCGTCGGCGTCGGGCCGGGCCACGCGTGCACGACCCGGGCCGTGCTCGGCCTGGGCGTCCCCCAGGCCACGGCCATCGCCGACGCGGCCGGCGCCCGCATGCGCCACCTGGACGAGACGGGCGTCTACGTCCACGTCATCGCCGACGGGGGCATGAGCACGGGCGGCGACATCGCCAAGGCCGTCGCATGCGGCGCCGACGCGGTGATGATCGCCTCGCCCCTGGCCGCGGCCCA
>DATAAD010000038.1:0-41961 GCA_036260295.1 Acidimicrobiales bacterium
CGCCTCTGGCTGCGCTCGCCGAACCCCGACCTCGGCTACGAGAAGCCGCTCGATCTCGTCGCCGCCGGCCAGTACCAGCGCGTGATCGACCTGCTCCTCGCGCTCGCCGAGGGTGTGACGGCATGAGATGGCGAGCTTCGACCCCGCCCGCCTGAGCGGCGTCGGTCTCGTCGATCTCGCGAGTGTCGGCTACCGCCACCAAGCGCGGGGCTTCGACCCTCGCAGCGGCGAAGGCGCCAGACGCTTCGGGGGTCGGTACAACCCGCCCCGGAGCTTCCCCGTCATCTACTTGTGCCTCACCAGACCCTGCGCGGTCGCGGAGATCATGCGCCAGGCAATACGGCAAGGCGTCCAGGTCGAGGATCTCCTTCCGCGTGAGCTGTGGTCCATAGCGACGGACCTCGAGAAGATCCTCGACTTGAGTGACGTTTCGGTCCTCACGGCAGCGGGTCTCGGTCCGGGCGACCTGGTCCGCCCGGGCCATGCGTTCACCCATCAGATTGGCGAGGCGGCACACGAACGGGGTGTCCAAGCGATCAGGGCGCCGTCGGCAACAGGTGTCGACGAGGTCCTTGCGCTGTTCCCGGAGAACCTGGGCGGAGCGATTCTGCAGGTTGAGCTTGTCGAGGTGTGGGAGTCGAGCCAGGACATGTGAACCCGCGCACCCCGGCGGCAGCCATAGGAACTGATCATCTTGGCCGCGTCGCCGGCAGTCGATCTCGGGCATGGAGTGCTCATGTTCCCCGCTCCCAGTGATCATTCTCGCCGCGTCCCTACAGTTGTCGTTGCTTGTAGGGACGCGTCGAGGATGATCACCGAGCGCGCCCAACGCGATCACGCAGTGATCACTCGAGGACACGGGGTCAGGAGTCCCCGACCTGTGTCCTGGGAGGCCGGCATTTCGAAGGACTCGTCGTGCCCGGCGGCTCGCCGTGATCGGGTCGTCGCCGAGCCCCTAGGCGGTGAGTCCGCTCAGGCGGCCGAATGGAGCCGCTGCCTGCCGTAGGCCTGACCCGGCGCAAGCGCCGGGCCCGCATAAGCTGCGCGCATGGACCGCGGCGGCGCCGCAGCGAGGCTCCGCGGGCCGGACATCCTGAACCGGTCCCTCGAACGCGAGGTGCTCGACCGCCTGCTCGCGGACGTGCGCATGGGGCAGAGCGGCGTCCTCGTCATCCGCGGCGAGCCGGGCATCGGCAAGACGGCGCTCATGCGCTACGCCGAACGGCAGGCAGCCGGTTTTCGGGTCGCCCAGGTCGTAGGCGTCGAGGCCGAGATGGAGTTGCCGTTCGCGGGCGTCCATCAGCTCTGCGCGCCGATGTTGGCGCGTCTCGGCGCTCTCCCACGACCCCAGCAGGACGCCTTGACCGTCGCCTTCGGACTGTCGTCGGGCAACGCTCCCGATCGCTTCCTCGTTGGGCTGGCGGTGCTCAGCCTGTTGTCTGCGGTCGCCGAGGACCAGCCGCTGCTCTGTTTCGTGGACGATGCTCAGTGGCTCGATGCCGCATCAAGTCAGGTGCTCGGATTCGTGGGGCGTCGGCTGTTGGCCGAGGCGGTGGGAATGGTGTTCGCGCTCCGCGAGTCGGCGGACGGGCGCGAGTTCGAGGGGCTTCCCGAGCTGCCGGTGCGCGGACTGAAGCTGGAGGATGCCCGGGCGCTGCTGGCGCGAGCGATCCCGGGCCGGCTCGACGACCACCTTCGTGAGCGGATCGTCGCCGAGACCCGTGGAAACCCGCTCGCGCTCCTGGAGCTGCCCCGGCACAAGACCCCGGCGGAGCTCGCAGGCGGGTTGGACCTTCTTGCCGCGGGAGATCTGCCCACTCATCTCGAGCAGCACTACATCCGGCTGGTCGATACGCTGCCCGAGGAGACGCAGCGACTGATGCTCCTCGCCGCGGCCGATCCGGGCGGTGATCCGACACTGGTGTGGCGGGCCGCCGACGCACTCGGGATCGGACCGGGCGCGATCGCCCCGGCTGAGGACGCGGACCTGTTGGAGATCGGCGCGCACGTCCGGTTCGGGCACCCACTGGTGCGGTCGGCGGTCTATCGCGCCGCGTCGTCGGACGACCGGCGGGCCGTCCACCAGGCGCTCGCGGAGGCGACCGATGCGGAAATCGATGCCGATCGTCGGGCCTGGCATCGCGCCGCGGCGGCTGCGGGGCCGGACGAGGACGTCGCAGCCGAGCTCGAGCGATCCGCCGGCCGGGCCCAGGCTCGGGGCGGGCTCGCCGCCGCGGCCGCCTTCCTGCGGCGCTCGGTCGTGCTGACCAAGGATCCCGACCGGCGCGTCGACCGGGCTCTCGCCGCCGCCCAGGCCTGCCTCGGAGCTGGCGCGTTCGATGCCGCCGACGGGTTGCTCGGCAACGTGGGCACGCGACGGCTCGACGCGTACCGGCGCGCTCAAGTCGATCGGTTGCACGGCCAGATCGCCTTCGCCGCCGGGCACGGAAGCGACGCGCCCGGGCTGCTGCTGAAGGCCGCGAAGCAACTCGAGCCACTCGACCTCGGGCTGGCGCGCGAGACCTATCTGAGCGCGATCGGCGCAGCCGCGTTCGCCATGCCTGCCACCACCGGCGAGCTGCTGGAGGTGTGCCGCGCCGTCAAGGCGCTTCCACGTCCGACCCACCCGCGCGCGCTCGACCTGCTACTGGACGGCCTGGCGTTGGCGTACACCGAAGGACATGCGGCCGCCGCCCCCCTGTGGCTGCAAGCCGCTGACGCCTTCGCCGGCGATGCGGTCCCGGTCGACGAATGCCTGCGGTGGGGCTGGTTGGCCACGTCCGCCGGCAACGCGCTCTGGGACGACGACCGGGTACTGGCCGTCTGCTCGCGGCCGGTCCGCCTGGCGCGTGACGCCGGAGCACTCTCGAACCTTCCGGTGTACCTGAACGCCCTGAGCATGGCCGCGGCGCGACGCGGCGACTTCTCCACGGCCGGCTCGCTCATGGCCGAGGCTGAGGCGGTCACCGAAGTGACACGCACGCGGCTGGCGCCGTACACCCAGATGGCGGTCGCCGCGCTTCGGGGCAGGGAGGCCGACGCCTCGCCGCTGATCGCGGCGACGATCAAGCAGGCGGCGGAGTGGGGCCAGGGGCTGGCGGCGATCGCCGCCCAGTGGGCGGCGGCGATCCTCTACAACGGTCTCGGCCGCTACGAGGAGGCCCGTTCGGCGGCCGCCGAGGCAACGTCGAACCCGCTCGAGTTCTATAACGCCACGTGGGCGTTGCCGGAGCTGATCGAGGCGAGCGCCCGCCAGGGCGCGACTGACGCGGCGCGGGCGGCGCTCGAGCGTCTCACCGCGACCGCGCAGCCCGCCGGCACCGACGTCGGTCTCGGGATCCTGGCGCGCTCGCGGGCGCTCCTCAGCGAGGGGGAGGAGGCCGATCGCTTGTACCAGGAAGCGGTCGAGCGGTTGGGCCGCACGCAGCGACGTCCGGACCTCGCCCGTGCCCATCTCCTCTACGGCGAATGGCTCCGGCGCGAGAACCGTCGTGCCGACGCACGCGCTCATCTCCGCACCGCCCTTGACCTGTTCACGGCGATCGGCATGGAGGCGTTCGCCGAGCGCGGGCGTCGGGAGCTCCAGGCCACGGGCGAGAAGGTGCGCAAGCGGACGATGGAGACACGCGATGAGCTCACCGCGCAGGAGCGAGAGATCGCCCGTCTTGCTCGCGATGGACTGTCCAACCCGGAGATCGGTGCGCAGCTGTTCCTCAGTCCGCGCACGGTGGAGTGGCACCTGCGCAAGATTTATACGAAGTTGGACATCGCGTCCCGACGGGAACTGGCGACTGCGCTGCCCGAACGGGAGTTCCGTCTCTTCTCGGACTGAAACTCGATGCCGGAAACTCCTCGGTGCCCTACAGGCCGGCGGCCGGCGACGTCACCGCAGAGGCCCGGATCACGATCACGGCCACTCACGACGCGTTGCCGGAGGTCGGCCAGGTGGTAGTGGCTTTTCACAGCTAGTGATTCCGGCTCGGTTCCGCGCTAGGCATGTGCTGGGGGACGAACAGGGGGACGGCGCATGCGCACGACCGGTTTCCGAGGACGAGCGGCGGTGGCCTCGGGCCTGGGCCTCAGCCTGGTGCTCGCACTGCTCGGCTCTCCCGCCCGGGGGGAGGTCACTCCCGGGCGGGTCAGCGAGAACACCAGGTTCCAGGGCGACAACAACGACCCGGTTCGGGGCCGGGACATCCCCGGGCTGGCCGTCGACCCCAACGACCCCCGCCACGTCGTCATGATCGACGAGGACTTCCTGGCCGGCCAGTGCGACTTCCACGTCACCTTCGACGGTGGGCGCACGTGGGACAGCGGGCACCTCACGGCGCCTCCCGACTTCGCCGACCCGCCCTGTCGCACCTTCGACTCCGGCGGCTACGCCCACTACAACAAGAGCGTCGTCTTCGGCTCCGGCCAGAACGTCTACACCACCTTCGCCTCCCACCGGGGCGAGCAGCAGCGCCCGGAGAGCAGGGTCGTCGCCGGTGAGGGTGACTCGGTGATCGTCAACCGCTCCACCGACGGCGGGCGCACGTTCGAGCGCGGCGTCGTCGCCATCCAGGGCGGCCCCGGTCCGTGGCCGTTCATCATCCGCCCGGGCGTGGCCGTCCAGCCCCGGCCCCAGGGGGACAAGCTCTACGTCGTCGGCTGGCACGTGGTGAACCCGCCGGGGATGGGCGCGTCGGGCGGCGCCGGCGACCGCAAGGCGGTGGTGGCCACGTCGGAGGACGGAGGCAGGACGTGGTCGGCCCCGGTGGAGGCTCAGGGCCCCGACGAGAAGGTGCGCGAGATCGCCCCTCCGGTGGTCGGCCCCGACGGCGCCGTCTACATCGCCTGGCGCAACCGTGACGACCCCCAGAACACCGTCGCCACGGCGCCCCGGCCGATGGTCGTGGCCAAGTCCACCGACGGGGGCGCGACCTGGACGCGCACGCCGATCGGCGAGGTAGGCCCCGCGCCGACGACCGCGCCCGCCCCAGCAGGCAGCAGCGGCTACCCCCGGATGGCGGTCGACCCGAGGACGGGAGCGCTCTATGTGGTGTACGTCGGCTTCAACTTCGGGGACCTCGACACCATCCTCCAGCGCTCCACCGACGGCGGGACGACGTGGTCACCGCCGCTGCGGGTCAACGACGACCCTCGAGGCAACGGCGTGCGCCAGCTGACCCCGCAGGTGTTCGTCGCCCCCAACGGCAGGGTCGACGTCATCTGGGTCGACACCCGCGCCACCTATCCGAGCCCGATCGTCCCCCGGCCCGCCGGCCACGGCGACGTCTACTACGCCTCGTCCACCGACGGCGGGGCCACCTTCTCGGGCAGCCGCCGCATCAGCGACCGGTCGATGAACCTCGACGAAGGCCTGCTGGCCCGGATCGGCACCTATACCTGGTGGGGGCCGGCGGCCGCGCCCATGGGCAACGACGCCATCCTCTTCGCCTGGGGCGACCCGCGGTTCGGCAACGTCGACACCGCGACCAACGACATCGTCCTGGCCACCATGCAGCTCGGCCGACCCGGGCCGGCCGCCATCACCGCGCTGCCCGAAGCCAGCCCGGCCAACCTCTCGGTCGCCGCGTCCCAGTTCGCCTACCCCGGCGGCCCCGAGCGCATCGGTGCCGCGTTCTCCACCAAGCTGGTCGTGGTCCACAAGGACGACGCGGCCGGCGCATGGGCCGGCGCCGTCCTGGCCCGGGCCCACGCCTCACCCCTGTTCGTCACCGACGGCACCTCGCTCACCAAGGAGCAGCGGGAGGAGATCGGGCGCCTGCACCCGACCGGAATGTTCGTCATCGGCGACGAGGGCGCCATCCCCCAGACCCTGGTCGACCGGATGACCCGCGCCGGGGTGATCACCAGCCTGGCGCCGCCTCCCCCGTCGACCACCGCCCCCCCGACCACCGTCCCCGTCACCGCTCCGCCCGACCCTGCGTCGGTCACGACCGTGGCCACCACGGCGCCGGCGGCGACCACCACCACGCTGGCACCTACTCCCACTGCGAACCGGGCCGACGTCATCCGCCTCTCGGGCGCCACACCGGCGGAGGTCGGGCGGGCCGTGGCCGTCGCCCTCGATGTGCGCACCGACGAGGAGAAGCGCAGGTCGGTCCCCGCGTTCACCGGAGCGGTGGCCGTGAACCCGGAAAGCGACGAGGCCGCGGCCGGACTGGCCTTCGCCGCCAGCCAGCGCCTCCCGGTCCTCTTCGTGGAACGGGACGGGGTTCCCGCACCGACGGCCGAGGCCTTCGGCACCATGGCCATCCAGAACACGTGGGTCGTCGGCGGGCCCGGCTCGATCGGCGACACCGTGCTCACCCAGCTGCCGGGGGCCAAGCGCCTGGGAGGCGCCGATCTGGCGGGTACGTCGGCCGCGGTCGCCGACGAGGTCAAAGCCCGGGGCCTGCCCGTGAACGTCGCCTTCGTGGCCGACGGATCCCGCCCGGTGGACGCCGCGGTCGCCGCCGCCGCCGTCGCCCGCCTCGGAGGCATCCTCGTCCTCACCCCGGGGGGCGACGCCGGGGCCGCCGAGGAGCTCATCCAGCGAATGGGGCTGAGCGACCAGGTGGACCAGGTCGTGGTCAGCAGGAGCACGTCCCCCAGCGACATCCCCTGGGTGCTGATCGTCGTCAGCGCCGCCCTCGCCGCCGCCGGCCTCCTCCTGCTCCTTTCGGCGGCGCGGAAGCGCCAGCAGACAGCGGACGCGCCGCCGGTGCCGGTACCGACCGCTCCCGAGCGGGAACGCCGCCACTAGATCGGCGATCGCCACTCCCAGCGGGATGCGGTAGAGGCGGCCGGCGTCCATGCGTCACCGGAGAGCGCGCCTCACGTCGCGGTCGAGCCTCGGCGCGGGATGCGGTCAGCCGACCAGGGTCTCGAGCACCGCGGCCACCTCGTCAGGGGACGGCATGGCGGCGATCGACTCCCCCACACGCGCGGCCGCGGCGGCGAAGGACGCTTCGGCGAGCAGGCGGGCGACCGCGTCACGGACGGCCTCGGCGCCGGCCTCTTCCGGCGCCAACGAGAGGCCGGCGCCCGAGGACGCCACCGCGGCCGCGTTCAGGAACTGGTCGGCCCCCTGGGGGAGGCAGAGTTGCGGCCGGCCGAGGGCGAGGGTGGCCAGCACCGTCCCCGACCCTGCATGCGACACGACCGCGTCGCAGTGCGGCAGCACGTGGGTCTGCGGGACGTAGCGCTCTATGCGCACGTGAGGGGGCTGGGGGCCCAGGGCGCCCCGGTCGCCGTGCGGGCCGACGGTCACGAGGACGCGGACGTGCAGACCGGACAGGGCGGCGAGGACGGTCTGCAGGGGGCGCGGGTCGTTGAACACCGTGCCCATGGTCACGTACACGAGGGGCGCACCCGTGGCCCCCTGGGGCAGCGGGAGCGGCGCCGATGGCTCGAGGCGCCCGTCGTCGGTGACGGGCCGCAGCTGCTGGCGGCGGGGGACGTGGGCGACGGCGTGGGGTTGGAGGACCGGCGGGTAGATGTCGAGGTAGAGCCGATCGTAGGAGCCGCCGTAGGGGCGGGGGGCGAGTCCCCGGGCACGCCACAGGTGCTCCACCTCGGCGCCCGCCGCCGCGACCCGCCGCTCCGGCAGCAGGGGCCCGAAACCTTTGGTGACGCTCGCCACGCCGAGCTCGGCGGCGACGACGTGGCCGGCGAACTCGGCGGCGTCGGCCACGACGAGGTCGGGCCGCCACTCGAGGGCCAGCGGGAGGAGGTCGTCGAGGATCGCCGGCGCCGCCACCGCCCCGAACATCTTCCCGAAGAGCACGTCGGGCATCTCGGCCGGCGAAAGGGCGTCGAGCTCGGGGAAGCGGCGGCGCACGTCGGCGGGCCGCGTCAGCCCTGCGGCACCCGCGGGTGCTGCTCGGATCCCCGCCCGCTCGACGTGGTCGACGCCGTCGGCCGGGCAGGCCCACAGCGCCTGGTGACCGCGAGCCGCGACCGCCCTCGCCAGGGGCACCATGGGATGGATGTGGCCAAGTCCCGCCGGGCTGGTGAACAGAACCCGCATCGCCATGGGCGGGAAGTGTGCCAGGGAAGCGGCCCGTCGGGGACGCTCTCGGCCCACGGACGTGTCCTCGTCGGTCACACCGGCATGCCGTGCGCGACCATTGGGGCGATGGGTGATCCCGACGACCTCGACCGCCTACGAGCCGAGCTCGAGGAGTGGCGCCGGCGGGCCGAGGTCGCCGAGGCCGTCGCCGCCGAGCGCCTGGCCCGGGCGGAGACGGCGGAGCGTGCCTTGAAGGCGGCCGAGGCCGCCCTGACCGCCCGGGGGCCCACCTCCACGACGCAGGCCGGGCAGCAGTCGACCGACGCACAGCCACCCGCCGCCGAGCGCCGGCCCGCGTCACTGCTCGAGCGCTGGCGCCGCTACACCGAGACCATCAACTAGTCGGCCTGAGGCGCACCCCCCAGTTCACCGCCCTGCTGGCGGGGCGCGCCGTGTCTGTGGTCGGCGACGGCATCGGCAGCCTCGCCCTCGTCGTCCACGTCCAGGCCACCGAGGGGACGGGCACGGCCGTCGCCCTCCTCCTGCTGGCCGCCTCACTGCCCCGGCTGCTGAGCCCCCTGGCCGGGACGGTGGCCGACCGCTTCGACGCCCGCCTGGTCCTGGCCGGCGGCGAGTTGGGCCAGGGCCTGCTTCTCGCCGGCGCCGCCCTGTGGCTCCCGCCGCTTCCGGTCCTCGTCGTCCTGCTCCTGGCCAAGGCCACCATCGTGACCGTCGCCGAGCCGGCGGCCATCACGGCCGTGCCCGCCCTGGTGCCCGACGACGACCTCCCCGGGGCCAACGCCCTTCTGGGCGGGCTGCGCCAGGCCGGTGAGGTCCTCGGCCCGCTCCTCGGGGGCCTGGTGGTCGCCGGAGGCGGGGTTCGGGCCGGGCTGGCGGTCGACGCCCTCACCTTCCTCGTCAGCGTGCCCCTGCTGGCGCGGCTCCCGGGGCTCCCGCCCGAACCGACCGGAGAGACGGCGCCGCGCCTGCTCGCCGACGCCCGAGCCGGCCTGGCCTATGCCCTACGCAACCCGGTCGCCCGGCCACTGACCATGGGCTTCTTCCTCGTCGGCCTCGGCGCCGGCGACGACGTCGCCCTCCCCTTCCTCGCCCGGGACCTCGACGCCGGCGAACGGGGCATCGGCGTCCTCTACGCCGCCGTCGGCGCCGGGCTCGTCCTCGGGTACCTGGTCCTGGCCGGGCGGGCCCGGCGCCCGACCCCCGTCCGCGGCCTGGTCGCCGGGGCCGCGGTGGCCGCCGTCGGCAACGCCCTCACCGGCCTGTCACCGGTCATCGTCGCTGCCGTGGCCTTCCAGCTGGTGCGGGGGACCGGCCTGGCCGCCTACGAGACCATGTTGCAGACCGTCCTCCAGCGGTCGGTGCCGCGGCACCTCCTGGGCCGCGTGTCGGCCAACGTGTACGGCGGGGTGAACGTCGCCGCCTGCATCGGCCTCCTGGTCGCCGGTCCCCTGCTCGACGCCACCTCCGCCCGGGTGGTGCTCGTCGCCAGCGGCGCCGTCGGCGTGGCCGCCGCCACGGTCAGCGCACGGGCCGCCCGGGTCGGGTAGGAACCGGTCGCATGCCCATCTCGGAGCAGGCCAGGCGGCGCCACCTGGCGGTGGCCAAGCGGCGGGCCACGGCGCTGCTCGCCGCCGTCACGGTGGTCTTCGTCACCGCCGCCGTCTGGGGCGGCGACTCCACCTGGGTGGGCTACGTCGAAGCCACGGCGGCAGCGTCGATGGTCGGCGGGCTGGCCGACTGGTTCGCGGTCACCGCTCTCTTCCGCCACCCCCTCGGCGTCCCCATCCCCCACACCGCCATCATCGTCGAGCGCAAGGACCAGTTCGGGGCCACCCTGGCCGCCTTCGTCCAGGAGAGCTTCCTGACCCCCGAGGTCCTCGTCGAGCGGGTGCGGGCCGCCGGGGTGGTCGGTCGGTTCGGGTCCTGGCTGGCCAAGGAGGAGAACGCCTCCCGGGTGGCGGCCGAGGTGGCCGACGCCGCCGTGGCCGGGGCCGAGCTGCTGCGCGACGACGACGTCCACCCGGTGCTGGAGGAGGTCGTGCGCGAGCGGGTCGAGGCGGTCGCCCTCGCTCCGCTGGCCGGCCGGGCCCTGCGCTTCTTCACCCAAGGCGGCCGCCACGGGGACGTGCTCGACGCCGCCCTCCGCGGCCTCGACCGGTACCTCGCCGCCCACGGTCAGGAGCTGCGCAGGCAGCTCGGCGCCAAGTCGCCCTGGTGGCTGCCGGGGGCGATGGAGGACCGCATCTTCGACCGCCTGCTCGACGGGGCCAGGTCGGTGCTCCGCGACATGGCCGCCGACCGCACCCACGAGCTGCGGCGGGACTTCGACGCACGGATCCGGCTCTTCGCCGCCGAGCTGGAGACGTCGGTGGACCTGCGCGACCGCGGCGAGCGGCTCAAGCACGAGGTGCTCTCCCAGCCCCAGGTGCGGGAGTGGGTGGCCTCGCTGTGGGCCGACGCCAAAGGCGAGCTGCGGGCCCAGGCGTGCGACCCCTCGTCGCCGCTGCGGACCCGGATGGTGGCGGGCGTCGTCGCCGCCGGCCGGCGCCTGCAGGACGACCCGGAGCTGGCGGCCACCGTGCAGACCGCCCTGGAGCGGGCGGTGGGCTACCTGGCCGACCACTTCGACGACGACGCCGCCGCCTTGATCAGCGACACCATCGCCCGATGGGACGCCGAGGAGACCGCCTCCCGCCTCGAGCTGCTCCTCGGCCCGGACCTCCAGTACGTCCGCATCAACGGGACGGTGGTGGGGGCGGTCGCCGGCCTGGCCCTGCACACGCTCGCCGCCACCCTGTCCTGAGCCGCCTGCCGTAATGGCCCGTCGGCCCGGTCTCCGGCCATACTCCCTGTCCGATGACCCCCAAGTTCCGCCTCGTCGCCCTCCTCGAAGCCGTCTCCTACCTCGCCCTGCTGGCCGCCACCGTCGTCCATCGGGGGTTCGACGGTCCCGACCTGGTCGGCGTCCTCGGCCCCATCCACGGCATCCTGTTCCTCGTCTACCTCGTGCTCACCCTCCTTGTCCGGGAGGAGCAAGGGTGGACGGCCTGGCAGACGGTCGTGGTCATCGTGGCCGCGGCCCTGCCCTTCGGCGCCTTCGTGGTCAACAGCCGGATGGTCCACGACCCCGCCCCCGCCGGCACCGCCTGAGGTTTCGGGACGCCGCGGTTTTCACCAGCTCGATTCCGCGCGAGAATGCGAGCGGTTGAAAGCGCAGCCGGTGGACTTGTTTCCGGTCGGCGGCGCGTTCGACTCGCCACCGGAGTTTGGAGAAGGCGACGGTGGCATTGCGGACAGAATCCCTTCCGGCGGTCAAGCAGCGCGCCCGCACGAGCGACGTCCCCGGCTACATCGACTTCTCGGTGTCGGTCACGGCCGCCGCCGGCGCGGCGACCGTTCGCGTCGCAGGCGATCTCGACTGCTACACCGCCCCCCAGCTGCGCTCGGCCCTCCTCGCCCTGGTGGAGGAAGGCACCTGCGACGTCACCCTCGACGTCGGCGGCACCCAGTTCATGGACTCGACCGGGCTGTCGGTGCTGGTGGGCGGGCTCAAGCGCCTGAGGGAGGGCGGCGGCAACCTGGTGCTGAAGGAGCCGTCGGCGGCGACGCTGCGGCTGTTCGAGGTCACCGGCCTGTCCACCGTCTTCGACATCGCCTGACGCCCGGCGTAGCTTCCCTCCATGACAGCGAGGAGGGGAGGCGACCGTGGCTGAAGGTCTCGAGGAGGCGCGGCGAAAGCTGGACGACGAGTACGGGCAGGTCCGCCGCCACCTGGACAAGATCCACTCGGCCGTCGACCGTCTCGACGCCGCCGGCCCCGAGGACGACCTCTACGAGCTCCTCAAGGACCTGGAGGACGTGGTCAAGGAGGTCCGCACCGGCGGAGTGGTCGGCTCCGGGGCCAAGGGCCACCGCAAGGCGCTCGAGAACTACCGGGAGCGCAAGGTCAAGTAGCACGGCCGAGGCAACGAGAGGAGCGGCGACGCCGACGACAGAGGGCCGGGGTTCGGCGCCTGGTGAGGAGCGCGGGAACGGACCTTGGGAGGGTTGGACTCCGCCGTCGTCGGCGTCGGCACCGTTCTGTCGTCAGCGACGTCGGAGAACTTGAGAGCCACGGCTAGTTTCTGTCCGTGTTCCTCGGCCAAGACCTCCTGCCCTACCTGGTCCTGGCCCTGGGCGCCGCTCTCGTCTTCGGGAACGGCATGGCCCTCGTGCGCCCCCCGAAGCAGGCGAAGGAAGGGGAGCTGGCCCGGGCGCCCGTGGGCCGCAGCGCGGTGATGATCGCCATCGGCCTGGTGGCCGCGGTCTGGGCCCTGGCCAGCCTGCTCTCTGGCTAGCGCCCGCCGGTGGGCGGCGGCCGGGGGCGTGCTGGGGCCGATCGTGTTCGTGGCCGCCTGGTCCGCCCTGGGCGCGGCCGCCGAGGGCTACGACCCCACCCGCCAGGCCATCAGCCGGCTGGCCCAGCTGGGCGCGGCCACCCGCCCGGCCATGACCGCAGCCCTGGTCGTCCTCGGCGCGGGCATGGTCCTCTACGGCGTCGCCCTACCACCGACACGGTCTTGGGCGCTCCCGGTCGCCAACGGGCTGACCGCCTTCGCCGTCGCCGCCCTGCCGCTGGGTGGTGCGGTCGACACCGCCCACGGCGCCGCCGCCGCCGCCGGGTACGTCACCCTGGCCGCCATCCCCGTCGTGCTCGGGGGCGGTCCCTCACGGCTGGTCGGCCTGGCCTGCGCCGCCTGCCTCCTGGCCAGCGTCCTCGTGGCCCGGGACGGGCTGTTCCAGCGGCTCGGCCTCACCATCGGCCACCTGTGGGTGGTGTTCAGCGCCGCGAGCCTGCTGCGATCCCCCAGGTCGTCGTCGACCGCTCCTCCGGCTCCAGCACCTTGAGCCCGTCGCCGGTGACGAAGGCGTTGAACGCGCAGGTCATGGGCCGGTGCAGGCGTTGTCGACAGCAGGTCGCCGACCGGGCGAGGCTGGCGGAGGTCGTACGGCGTCCCGTCGACGGCCGGACGGCGGCCGGCTCATCCCTCCTCGAACCGCCCGCCCAGGTGCTTGGCCAGGAAGCGCTCGGCGGCGGCGTAGAACGTCAGCCGGTTCTCGGGCTTGGCGAAGCCGTGGCCCTCGTCGGGGAAGAGCATGTACTGGTGGTCGATCCCCTTCTCCTCGAGGGCGGCCACGATCTGCTCGGACTCGGACTGCTTGACCCGAGGGTCGTTGGCCCCCTGGGCGATGAGCAGGGGGATGCGGATGTCGCCCACCCGGGAGAGCGGCGAGCGCTCCCACATGAACGCCTCCTCGGTCTCCGGGTTGCCCACCCGGGTGTGGAACTGGGAGATCATCGGCACCCAGTAGGCCGGTATGGACTCGATGAGCGTCTTCAGGCTCGACGGCCCCACGATGTCGACGGCGCAGGCGAACAGGTCGGGCGTGAAGGCCGCGCCCACGAGCGCCGCGTACCCGCCGTAGGAGCCGCCGTAGATGGCGATGCGGGCGGGATCGACGTACCCCTTGTCGACCACGTGGGCGACGGCGTCGACGAGGTCGTCGTGCATCTTCCCGCCCCACTCCTTGTCGCCGGCGTTCACGAACTCCTTCCCGTAGCCGGTCGAGCCCCGGTAGTTGACCTGGATGCAGACGTAGCCGCGGTTGGCCAGCCACTGGGCCTCGGGGTCGTACCCCCAGGTGTCCCTGGCCCACGGGCCGCCGTGGACGTTGAGGACGGCCGGGAGGGCCCGGCGCTCCTCGCCGGGCGGGAAGGTGAGGTAGCCGTGGACGGTCAGGCCGTCGCGAGCGGTGAAGGAGAAGGGCTCCATCTTGGCCAGCTGGTACTGCGACAGGGCCGGCTGGTGGTCGAAGAGGAAGGTGGCGTCCTTGGTCTCCCGGTCGTAGGCGTAGTACCGGACGGGCCCGTCGTCGTTGGCGTACGCCGCCAGCCACGTGCGGTCGGCGTCGTCGTGGCCGAGGAGGTTGAGGTCGCCCGGCTCCACGGCCTGCAGGGCGGCGACGTCGTCGGCGATGGCGGGGTCCAGCACCTGGTACTCGACCCGCTCCTTGACGTACACGACCGCCTGCGGCTCCCGCGTGTCGGGGTGCATGCGGACGCCCGCCACGTCGTACTGGGGATCCTCGGCGACGACCTCGGTGTCTCCGGTGGCGATGTCGAGCCTGGCCAGCCGGCCGGCGTTCACTCCCACCGACGTCACCATCCACAGGCCCCGCCCGTCGAGGGTGAACGTGATCGGGTAGGTGGTGAGGGAGTCGTCCTGGCCGTACTGGAGCAGCGGCCGCCACTCGTCTGAACCCGTTGCCGGCTCTCCGCCGACGTCCTCGGTGTCGCGGATCATGACGACCATGCCGCCGTCGGGCGTGGGGGCCAGGCCGCCCCGCACCTTGAAGTCGGTGTCGGCCAGGAAGCCGACGAAACCGGGGTTCTCGACGACCTTCTCCAGCTCGCCGGTAGGAAGGTCGAGCCGGTAGACGTCGTGGAGCTGGGGGTTGTCGCGGTTCAGGCCCACGAGCACCGTGTCGGGGAAGCGCTTGTCGATCTCCTCGACACGGGCCTGCACCCCCTCGAACGGGGTGAGGTCGCGCATCCCGCCCGTGTCCAGGTCGACGTCGAACAGCCGCCAGTCCTCGTCGCCGCCCACGTCCTGGATGTAGAGCAGGTGACGGTTGTCGTGGGCCCAGAAGAACGACCTGATCCCCCGGTCGCGGTCCTTGGTGACGGGCACGGCCTGTTCGAGCGGGGCGCCCACCTTGTTGACCCAGACGTTGAGGACGCCCTCGTCCGGGGCGATCCAGGCCAAGCGCCGGCCGTCGCGGGAGATGGCGGGGCTGACCCGTTCCGGGTTGCCGAACAGGACCTGGCGGGGGACGAGGGGCACGGTCATCCCCGAGAGCCTGGCAGATGGGAGCGAGCCGGGCGCTCGCCCCCGATCAGGGCAGGGTGGTGTTCCGGTCCTCGAGCGTCTCGATGTGGGCGCTCTGGGTCGGCCCGGAGACGAGCGTCTCCCCGTCGACGACGACCGTGCCGCTGGCAGTGGCCTCCCGCTCCTTGGAAGTGAAGATCCCGACGAAGCCGTCGAAGGTCGTGTTGTTCACCGACGTCTCGAGTCCCCCGGTGCCCTCCCAGGTGACGTCGAGCTCGACGACCCGGCCCTGGCGGGTGGTCACGGTACCGACGAGGTGGGCCTCCTGCAGGGACGGGGAGCCGGTGTAGGTCGCGGGGCCGGAGCCCCGGTCGTTGACGAGGTTGCCCTCGCAGTCGACGCCCCGGATGAGGACGGTGGCGAAGGTGTTCACGTCCTCCAGGTCGGGTGACTCGAACTCCCTGCCGCCGATGACGGTGACGAGCAACCGGGCGGTCGTGCCGTCCCCGCAGTCCTGGGTGACCACCCAGTTGGCCTGGGCGTTCTCCTCGAACCGGACGAACGTGTCCACGGCCGAGGCCGAGACCGAGGTGGACGGCGCGGCCAGGGCGAGGGCCACGAGCAGGAGCACTCCGAGAGCCCGTCGAACCGAGACAGTCGTCATGTGATGTGGTCCTCCTTCTCTGCACCCGCTCCGCGGGCTCGCCGTTCCAGGGAACTACGGGCGGGCGGCCGGAAGGGATTGCGCCCCCGCCGACCGCCCGGCCACCGCCGACCGATCAGGCCACCCGGTCCAGGCCGTCCGTCGGTCGGGCGGCGCTGGCCAGGCCGGGGACGCTCTCGCCGAGCCCGGCCGCCGGTGCCAGACCCAACGGCCCGCCGGGGCGGACGACCGGGTAGCCGGCGTCCCACGCGAGCGGTGTCCAGCGGATCTCCCGATCGGCCCACCCGGGGTCGGGGCCGAGCTTGCGGTGGTAGACGAGGTAGGGCCCCGACGCGGTCTCGACCAAGGAGCCGTGGCCGCCGCGGTGAACCACGGGCGGGGCAGCTTCCGCCACGACGACGGATCGGTGACGTCGCCCCCCGTCCACTCCAGGAGTCCCATCTTGTAGGCCTGGGTCCAGCTGGCGGCGGGGGCGTAGAGGACGAAGAGCCTGCCGCAGATGGGGTGGCGGACGACCTCGGGCCCCTCGTTGACCGCGGCCACGCTCATCTCCCAGCCGTGCTGCGGGCGGGAGAGGCACCGGCGCTCGCCGCTGATCGTCCACGGGTTCGCCATGGGGGCGACGTAGAGGTTCTGGGGGAAGCCGTCGTCGGGCCCCTCCCATCCCGACCAGACGGCGTACAGCGCCCCGTCCCGGGAGAACACGGTCAGGTCGATGGCCCACACGTCGTGGGCCGGGTCGGCGAACGGCCCCAGCTCGGTGTAGGGGCCGAGGGGGTGGTCGGCCACCAGCGCGCAGTTGCGGTGGCGGCCGGCCCGCCGCTCGGAGGCCGAGAAGTACACGTACCACCGCCCGTCGAGCGTCACCATCCACAGGACCGCCCGGGTGAGGCGCTCGGCGGGCCTGCGCTCCTCCTCTCCGACGGAGTCGGCGCAGAACACGACGAACGCAAGCGTCACCTCGGCGACACCAGGCGATCATCCCAGTTCTCCGAGCTCCGTTTACCGGCGCCCTGTCGCCAATCCTGGGGCGCCCGGGACGACGGTCCATGCCCCGATGTCGGCCCCCGCCGGGCGGAACTTGACCGCCGACGTGCCAAACGCGGGCCGCTCCATCTAGCGTCGAGGACGTGGGCCCGTCCGCCATGACCTCTGGAGGCACGACCTCCTCGGTCGACCTCTTCATGCGCCGCCTGCTGCGCCTGCCGAGGGGTGCCGACGACGGCCAGACGGCCGAGAAGGTCTTCGGCGCGTCGATCCTCGTGTCGACCGTCCGCTGCCTGCTCACCTACGTCCTCCTCCCGCTGCTGAAGCCGGTCGTCGACCTCAGCGGCGGGGTGGGGCCCGTCCTCGGGCTGGTCATCGGGGCCGTCTCCGCCGCGGCCATCGTCTTCTCCATGCGTCGCTTCTGGGCCGTCGACCACCGCTGGCGCTGGGCCTACACCGCCGTGGGTGGAGGCATCCTCGTCCTGCTGGCCGTCCAGGCGGTCGGAGACGTCGCCGCCCTGCTGTGAGCACCGAGCGCCGGGCCTTCGCACCCCTGTGGTTCACCGCCGGGCTGCTCTCGGTCGGCATCGGCGGCATCGGCGTGGTCGTCCCGGGGCTCCCCACCACCGTGTTCTTCATCGTGGCCGCCGCCTGCTTCTCCCGCAGCAACAAGCGGTTCGAGCAGTGGGTGCTCGACCTGCCGAAGATCGGCCGGCTCGTCCGTGACCACCGGGCCGGGCTGGGGATGCCCCGCCGGGCCAAGGTGATGGCGGTGACCACGATCCTCGTGGTGGCCACGGCGAGCGGGGTGCTGGCCATCGGCGGCGTGGTCGGCGCCGCCGTCGTCGCTCTCGGGATCGTCGGCGCCCTCTACGTCACGTTCCGCGTCCCGACGCGGGAGCGGGTCCTGGCCGAGCGCCAGCGCTCCGACCCCTGACCGGCGCCCGCCGCGGGCGGCCCCTGGAAGTCGCCGGCTGGGCGGTCGTCGTGCCCCTGCTGGCGGTGGCCGCCGCCCGGCTGGTGGCCTGGGACTCGCGGTCGGTGCTGATCGCCCTCAACGCCGTCACCCCCGCGCTGTTCCTCCCCGCCTGGGTGGTGGCCGCCGCCGCCGGGGCCACCCGGCGGTGGGCGCTGCTCGGCGGGGCCACCGCGGTCGTCGTGGCCCACGTGGCCTTCCTGCTTCCGGAGCTGACGGCCCGCGAGGCCCTCCCCGACATCCCGCCGAGGACGTTCCACGTCCGGCTGTTCAGCGCCAACGTCTACAACGGGAACCGCGATGCGGCCCCGTACGCCGAGGAGATCAGACGGAGCGGCCCGGACTTCGTCTTCCTCCAGGAGGCCACCCCCACCTTCCTCGCCGCGGTGGACGGGAGCGGCGCCATCGAGGAGCTGCCGCACCGGGTGGTGGTCGCCCGCACCGACCCGTTCGCCACCGTCGTGGCCTCACGCTGGCCCCTCCTGGACCACGACGTGGTGGAGCTCGACGGGCGCCCGATCCTCGTCCGGGCGACGGTCGACGTCGCCGGGGCGCCGCTGCGGCTCTTCTCGGTCCACGTGGTGGCGCCCTTCGGCGGCGCCCGCCGGGCGTGGGCGAGGGAGCTCCGGGCCGTGGCCGAGGCCGTCCGGGCCGAGCAGGGGCCGGTGCTGGTCGCCGGCGACTTCAACGCCACCTGGGGGAACCGGGAGTTCCGGCGGCTGCTCGAGGCCGGCCTGACCGACGCGGCCGCCGCTCGCGGCCGTCCCTTCCAGATGACCTGGCCTCGCGACCGGCGCCTGGTGCCGCCCCTGGCCCGGATCGACCACGTCCTCACGACCCCCGGCCTGGCCGTGACCGGGATCTGGACCGGCGGCGGCCAGGGGAGCGACCACCGCCCGATCGTCGCCGTGGTCGCGGTTCGTCCCCTGGCCGGCCGGGGGTAGCTATGGGCCCATGACCGACGATCATCCGACTGCCCCGGTCGACGTCACCGAGGAGAGAACCTGGTTCGACCAGGCCGCCGACACGACCTCCCACATCGTCGCCCGCCCGCAGTTCTTCCTCGTGTCCCTCGCCATCGTCGTCCTCTGGGGCGTCTTCGGGCCGCCGCTCGACTACTCCCACGGCTGGGTCGACGCCTTCGGGGTGGTGGTGGCCATGATCACCTTCCTCATGGTCGCCCTGTTGCAGAACGGCGGCTGGCGGGCCGACAAGGCCACGCAGCGAAAGCTCAACGCCATCGCCGCCGCCTTGGCCGAGCTGATGGCGAAGTCCGACGTCGACGAAGAGCACGTCCGCCAGCTCAGCGCTGCGGTGGGGCTGGAGAAGCGGGAGAGCAGTACGCGGTGACCACCAGGCCGAAGTGGTCGGAGGCGGCGAGCGTGGGGTCGGCGGGGTCGAGCTGGTCGAAGGCCACCCGGGCGTCCTCCACCTCGACCTCGTCGTTCACGAAGACGTAGTCGAGGACGCTGTAGGCGCCCGACCAGCCCGCCCGCAGGGGCGTGGGGACGGTGTGCTCGGGCTCCCTCCCGTGGACGGCGACGTGGGCCGACCGGAGGCGCGAGCACAGAAGGTCGACGGTCGGTGAGCCGGGCCGGGCGTTCAGGTCACCGAGCAGGACGGCGGGGAGGGGGCGCCGGGTGCCCATCCAGTCGAGGATGCGGCCGGCCTGGGCGCGGCGGGCCTCCTCGCCGACCCCGGCCAGGTGGGTGTTGTAGACGTCGAGCAGGTCACCACCCAGGGCGCGGACCGTCACCCGCTGCGCCACCCGGCAGTCCACGCCGAGGTCGATCCAGGCGGTGGCCACGACCGGGGCCCGGCTGAGCACGGCGATCCCCTCCCAGAGGCGGAGGCGCCCGGTCTTGGCCCGGCGGTAGCAGCGGTACAGGAGGCGTCCCTCGCTCTGCCGCTCCGCCTCCCGGGCGATCCAGGCGGCCTGGTCGGGCACCGTCCGGACCTCCTGCACCCCCAGCACGTCGGGGGCCAGGTCGACCAGCTGGCGGACGAGGAGGCTGCGCCGCTCCCGCCACCGGTCGGCGGTGTTCCGCACGTTGAGCGTGGCGATGCGCACCGGTTCGCGAGTATGGCGCGCGAGGCCATATCGTCGCGAGGGCATGGAGCGGCGCACCAAGATCGTGGCCACGGTGGGGCCGGCGTCGGCCTCGCCCGGCGTGCTGCGGGCCATGGTCGACGCGGGGATGAACACCGCCCGGCTGTCGCTGGCCCACGGGCCGGTGGAGGAGACCATCGAGCTGATGCGGCGGGTGCGCCAGGTGGCGTCGGAGGCCGGGCAGGTCGTGGGGATCCTCGTCGACCTCCCCGGGCCGAAGATCCGCACGGCGGTCTTCGAGCGGGAGATGTACCTGGTCGAGGACGACACGCTGGAGCTGGTCCAGGCCTCCGACGGCTCGACGAGCGACTGGCAGCGGATCGCCGTGGACTACCCCGACGTGGTCTCGCTCCTGCGGGCCGGCGACCGGGTGTCCCTGGGCGACGGGGGGATCACCCTGACCGTGGAGGAGGTCCACCGCGACCGGGCGGTGGCCCGCATCCGCTCGGGCGGCCGGGTGGTCGGCCGCCAGGGCGTGGCCCTGCCCACCACCCGGTTCCCCCTGGAGTCCCCGACTCCCGACGACCTGCGCCTGTTCGACATCGTGGGCGAGGAGGGGGTCGACGTGGTGGCCCTCTCCTTCGTCCGTTCGGGGGGCGACCTCGAGCGCCTGCGGGAGGCCAGCGGCCCGGACGGGCCCATGCTGGTGGCCAAGATCGAGACCCAGGAGGCGGTGGACGCCCTCGACGACGTGATCGCCCTGGCCGACGGCGTGATGGTGGCCCGCGGCGACCTGGGCATCCGCTGCGCCCTGGAGGACGTCCCCCACTACCAGAAGCGGATCATCGCCACCGGCGTGGCCTACGGCCGTCCCGTCATCACCGCCACCCAGATGCTGGAGTCCATGCTCCACGCCCCCTCGCCCACCCGGGCCGAGGTCAGCGACGTGGCCAACGCCGTGCTGGACGGCACGAGCGCCCTGATGCTCTCGGGCGAGACCGCCATCGGCCACGACCCCGCGGGCGCAGTGTCCACCATGGCCCGCATCGCCCTCCGAGCCGAGCGGGAGTTCGACTACCTGGCGTGGGGACGGGAGCTCGGCACCCAGCAGGTCTCGGAGGACCGGGCCGCGCCGGCCGCCGTCCGCATCACCGCTGCCGTCTCGGCCGCGGCGTGGCGGGCGGCCAACGACGCAGGGGCGACCGCCATCATCGCCTGCACGAGGGGCGGCACGTCGGCCCGCTCGATCGCGCGCTTCCGGCCCGTCATCCCCATCCTCGGCGTGACGCCGTCGCCCCGGACGGCCCGCCAGCTGTCGATGTCGTGGGGGGTCACGCCGATCGTCATCGACCGGCACGGGACCACCGACGACATCGTGTGGTTCGCGGTGAGCGCCACCGTCGAGCGCGACCTGGTCAAGAAGGGCGACATCGTCGCCGTCCTCGTGGGCTCCCCCGAGGAACCCGTGCCCGTCACCGACGTCCTCCGCATCGTCCGGATCTAAGCGACGCGGAACGCCTCGTGGGCGGTGCTCACGAACAGGCCGGGCTCGGGGCCGCCGCCGATCACGTGCAGGCGGTCGCCCAGCCCGGCCACGGCCAGCCCGTGGCGGGGGACGCGTAGGGTCGCCACCCGCTCCCACGGACCGTCGGCCATGCACTCCACCGAGGCGATGGTGCCCCTCGGCTCCTCGCCGCCGGCCACGCATAGCCGTCCGCCGGCCTCGGCCCCCGACGTACCGCCCCGGGTGTCGTTGAGAGGGGGCTCGGCCCGCCAGGGACCGGAGGCGGCCGGGTCCCACGACTCGACCGACGCCAGGTTGGTCTCCAGCCCGCCGAGACGGCCGGCGATGGCGTAGACGCGGCCGCCGGAGGAAGCGGCGGCCAGGTGGTCGCGCGCCTCGGCCATCTCCGGGCCCGCGCTCCAGCGCCGCTGCCCGGGGACGAAGACCTCCGTGCGGCGAAGGAAGGTCCCCCGGTCGTCCGTCCCTCCCGCCGCCACCAGCCGCCCGGCCGCGGCGGCCATGGCCAGGCCGCCTCTCGGGCCCGAGAGACCCGGCTCCTCCCGCCACGACTGCTCGTCGGCGGCCAGGCTGAGCACCCGCGACTGGGCCACCCAGCCCTGGCCCTGCCGGTTGGTGTACCCGCCGGCGACGTACACCCGGTCGCCGAGAGCAGCCATCCCGAAGTGGTGCAGGCCGAGCGGCAGCGACGGCCCGGCTTCCCAGCGGTTGTGGTCGGGGTCGTAGAAGTGGACGGCGTCGCTGGCCGCCCCATCGGCCGTCAGCCCTCCGGCCACGACGATCCGGCCCCGGAGCACGGCCCCGGCCAGCTCGGTGCGGGGCACGGGGATCTCGGCCAGGACGGCGGGGGCCGTGGTCGTGGCCGCCGAGGGCTGGTTCGCCTCCGGGTCGTCGGCCGAGCACGCCGACAGCAGCACGCCCACCACCAGCAGCCACCTCACGCCCACCGCGCCGATCGTAAGGGTCGTCGATGGGGGGCGGGGTAGCGTCTCGGCACCCGTCACGTGCGTACCGAACACCCGTCCGCAGCAGCGCCCGCCAACGGGGGTCAGGCCGCGGACCGCCGCCGGGTGGTGCTCGCCTTCCTGACCGTCGCCGCCGTGCTGTTCGTAGTGTCGGCCGTGGCCTCGGTGGGGCTCCCCGACCCCGGCCACCAGGTCATCCCACCGTTCCGGGGCTGGCGGTGGTTGCAGGGCTGGGCCCAGTGGGACTCCGGGTGGTACACGGCGATCGCCTCGCAAGGGTACGCGTACGTCCCCGGCCGGCAGTCGACGATCGCCTTCTTCCCGGCCTACCCCCTGCTGATGCGGGCCGTAGCGGTCGTCGTCGGGAGTGCCTACGTGGCCGGGATCCTGGTCACCCTGGCGTCGGGCGCGGCGGCCGCCCGGCTGTTCCTGACCTGGCTTCGCGACCGGTTGGGGCCCACGGCGACCTGGGCCGCCCTCGGCCTCCTGTTCCTGTACCCCTACGCCTTCTTCCTCTACGGGGCCGTCTACCCGACGGCCTTCTTCACGGCCACCCTCCTCGGCGCCTTCGTCCTGCTCGAGCGCGACCACCCATGGCTGGCGGGGGTGGTGGGGGCCCTGGCCACGGCGGCGTGGCCCAGCGGCGTCGTCGTGGTGCCGGCCCTGGCCGTGCGAGCCGTCGAGCGCCGGCGCCAGCTGGGTGGCCATCGGCCGGTGTGGGCCGACACCGGTGTGCTCCTGTCGGGCGTGGGCGTGGCCGCCTTCTGCCTCTACCAGTGGCGCCGCTTCGGCGACCCCTTCACGTTCGTCGCCGTCCAGGAGGCCTGGGACCAGGAAAGCGGGCTGCGCACGTGGCTCAAGGTGCGGTTCTTCGAGGACGTGGCCGAGGTGCCGGACCGGCCGATCCTGGGCGCACTGTCCTACCTCGCCCACCCGGCACTCACCGTGACCGCCCTCGCCCTGGTCCCCCGGGTGTTCCGGCGCTTCGGCTACGGCTATGGCGTCTACACCCTGCTCATGGTCCTGGTCCCCGCCCTGAGCACGAAGAACTTCTTCGGCATGGCCCGCTACCTCCTCGCCGCCTTCCCGGTCTTCGCCGTGGCCGGGGAGCTGCTGTCCGAGCGCCCGAAGCTGGCGCGAGTCGTCTACCCGGTGTCGGCCCTCGGCCTCCTCGTCCTGACCGCGGCCTACAGCCAGGGCCACTACCTGTCCTAGCGGGTCTCGACCACCGAGGCGTTGTTCAGGAAGTACTCGTCGCGCGGGGCGAGGTCGCGGTTGAGGTCGTCCTCATCCAGCTCGACCGGTGTGGGAGCCGAGCCGATCCTCACCGGCTCGACCGTGGTCAGGAACCGGGTGATCGACGCCACCTGCTCGGGGGGGAAGGCCTGTTCCGGGTCGAGGGCCCGCCAGCGGGCCAGGACGGCCTCCCGGTCGAAGGTGATCGGCTCCTGGCTGGCCACGTAGAAGTTGGACCCCTCGTAGGTCGCCACGCCGAAGCGCAGCACGTGGGGGAAGACCTCCGAGGCGCTGTTGAGGGTCCGGGGCGTGGGGATCCACTGGGACACCAGTCCTCCCGGGGCCAGCCGGCTGCGCAGCAGCTCGTAGAACTCGACCGAGTACAGGTTCCCGCTGAACGCGGCCTGAGGCCGGACGACGTCGACGGTGAGCAGGTCGAAGCGCTCCTCGGTGCCCAGGAGGAACTTGCGGCCGTCGCCGATGGAGATGTCGACCCGGGGGTCGTTGAGCAGCCGGTCGACCTCCACCGCGCCCCGCCGGGCCAGCACCCGCAGGATGTCCATCTCCCCCCCGCAGATCTCGACCACGTCGAGGTGGTCGAGCCTGGTGTCGCGCGACATCCCGTACGGCGTGGCCCCGATCCCGAGCCCGAGGGCCATGGCCTGCGCCGGGTCCGGGTGCAGGAGCGTCGGGAGCAGCCCCACGAGGACGTGGAAGTCGTCGAAGGGATGCCCGTTCTGCGAGGTGGCGTTGATGAAGAGGAAGTCGTCGCCCTCGACCTTCTTCATGGCGTTGACGCACGCCCGGTCCTCGGACAGGGCGAAGTCGTCCAGCGGGGCGCTGTGGAAGTACGCCCACAGCCGGAAGTTGGACGGGAAGACGGCCACCATGGCGCCGAGCACGACCACCACGCCCGCCGCCGACGCCGGCCGGCGCCAGTCCGCCGGCCCGAGGGCGGCGGCCGCCACGCCGGGCAGGATGAGCACGCCGGCCAGGAGCTTGAGGGTTCCCGACGTCCCCAGCTGGTCGAGGAGCACGAAGCCGACGAGCAACGTCCCGGCCACGTTGCCGGCGATGTTGGTGAGCAGGAGGAGCCCGGTGCGGCGCCCGAGGGTGTCCACCCGCTCGGTGACCAGGCGCTGGATGAACGGGAACGAGGCACCCATGGCCAGCACGGGGGCGCCCATGATGAGCAGCGGGCCGGCCAGGTGGACGAAGACGATCCGCAGGATCTCGCGCAACGAGCCGAACCGGTACCCGCCCACGTTGTAGCCGTCCACCGCGAAGTGGCTCTCGAACGGCCCGTACACGCCCAGTCGCTTGGGCAGCTCGACCAGGGCCAGGAGGCCGGCGAGGGCGGCCACGCCGACCAGGAACTGGATGCCGAGGAACCAGCGGTCGGGCCGGGAGACCCGCTTCACCAGGCGGGCGGCGACCGCCGCCCCGGTGCCGAACAGCAGGAGGTAAAGGCCGAGCACGTGGCCGAAGGTGTACGAGTTCGACCGCATCAGGGCGTCGACCGTGCGGAAGAAGACCAGCTCCAAGCCGAGGGCCACCGCGCCGGTGAGGCCGTAGACGACGAACCAGGGCCACGTGCGGCCTCCTGCCACCACCACCGGGGCGGCAGCGACGGGATCGTCCGCCGGATGGTCCGTCGCCGTCCCCGCCGCCCGCCACAGGGCGAAGATGAGGGCGGCGGCGGCCAGGTTGAGCGTCCCCGCCAGCCGCACGCCGCCGACGAACCCGAGGTTGCCGAGCAGCAGCCATCCGGACACCAGGGCGCCCAGGCCGGCCCCCAGGGTGTTCACCGCGTACAGGCGGCCCACCAGCGGGGCCGCTTCCTCGATCCGGTCGACGACCCCCCTGGAGACCAGCGGCAGCGAGAGGCCCATCAACGTCGTAGGGACGACGAGGAGGGCGAAGTGGAAGGCGAAGGGCCGCACCGTGCCGCCCAGGTGGGGGACGGCCGACCGGTAGAGGTCGTAGAAGAGCCAGATGCTGACCCAGGCGAACACACCGATCCCGGCGTTGGCGGCGGCGAAGGCCAGCAGCGAGCGCCGGGGCCCCAGCCGGTCGGCCAGCACCCCGCCCAGCACGCTGCCCACCCCGAGGCCGGCGAGGAAGGCCGAGACGACGGTGGTGATCGAGAAGAGGTCGACACCGGCGTGCAGGGAGATGACCCGCTGCCACACCACCTGGAGGGTCAGCGCCGAGAACCCGGTGACGGCGAACACCGCGAAGAGGACGGACTTGAGGCGGGGCGGCATCGATCCCCCGGTCAGGCCAGGGTGGAGAAGCGGCGGGTCACGAAGCCCCAGATTGCCCCAGCCGTGTCGAACGTCGGGCGGCACGACTGCTCGAACCCCTGGCCGCCGGCGGCGCCGACCAGGGCGGTCAGACCCACGTCCCCCTCCTCCCCACCCGTTCAGAGAAGCACAAGGACGGTCGGGGCTCCCAACCGGAGTAGCGTCAGGCCGCGATGGCGGCGCAGTGCGGGACGCGGGGCCCGACCGAGACCGGGCTGGACCGCGGCCTGGCCCAGGGCGGCCGGGAGACGTTCCTCGACGTCGTGCGGGCCGTGGCCATCGCACGGGTCGTCGCCTGGCACGCCTTCGGCCTGGCCGCCATCACCTACGTGGTGGCCGCCATGCCCGCCATGTTCTTCGTCACCGGGAGCCTCCTGGCCAAGTCCCTCGGGCGTCGGGACGCCAGGACCGTGCTGGCCGACCGGTTCCGCCGGCTCCTCGTCCCCCTGTGGGCCTTCGGCGTGGTGGCCTGGCTGGCCATGGCCCTCGCCGCCTGGCACGAGGGCACCGACCTCCCCCTCCACCGGGCGCTGACGTGGGTCTTCCCCCTGACCGACCCGCTGGGGACCGAGTGGGAAGGCGGCTGGCTCACCTCGCACCTCTGGTACCTGCGGACCGTCACCTGGCTCCTGCTCTTTTCTCCCTTGCTGCTCCGTGCCGTCCGGGCCCGGCGCCGTCTGACCTTCGCGGTCGCGCTGGCTGCCGTGTTCGCCCTGGATCTCCTGGCCCGGGCGGACACGGCTCTGCCGCTCGACCACCGCACGGCTTGGGTTGCCGGTGACCTCGCCCTGTACGCGGTGTTCCTCCTGGCCGGCTTCCTCCACCGCGACGGCGCCTTCCGGAAGATGACGCCGCGGGGGTGGGTGGCCGTCGCCGTGCTGGGAGCGGTCGCCGCCGCCGCGTGGCGGCTCACCCAACCGGTGCCGCTGGGGGTGGTCAACAACTCGCATCCGCTCCACCTGTTCGTCGGCGCCGCCTGGCTGGCCGCCGCCCTGGCCGCCGAGAAGCCCCTGTCCCGCCTCGGGTCCAGCCGGCTCGGCCGGGCCCCGGTCCGGGTCGTCGGGAGCAGGGCCCTCACCATCTACCTGTGGCACACCACGGCGATCATCGTCGCCGTCAACGCCCTCGACGCCCGGGGGGTCGACGGGCCGCTCGCCCATCCCGTGGGGCTCGTGGTCCTCACCGCCCTCGGCACGGCCGTGGCCGTGGCCATGTTCGGGTGGGTGGAGGACGTCGCCGCCCGCCGGCGCCCCGTCCCGGCGCCACGCCGGACGTCCGCCCTGCTCCGCCCTGCGCTGGCCCTGGCCACCATCCTCGTCGTGGGCGGGGCCGTCGTGGTCCCGGGAGACGAGCGGACGGGCAGCGGGGGGGCGGAGACCGCGGCGGCGGCCGCCAGCCGGGCGGCACGGCGGCCCCCGGTGCCGTCCCGCCCTCCGCCCGCCCCCACCTTCGAGAGCACCGCCGCCCCCGGCTCCGAACCGGCCCCGACGGAGGTGCTCACGCCGCAGGAGGAGGACCGTTTCGTCGCCGGCCTTGGTGGCGTCGTGGACCGCTGGGCCGAGGACACCGGGATCGCGGGAGCACTGGTCGGCGTCGCCGGCCCCAACGCGCGGTGGAGCGGCGCCATCGGCAGCCGCCCGGAGACGGGCATCCCGGTGCTGGCCGGGGACCGGATCGAGCTGGCCTCGCTGACCAAGCTCTTCACCGCCGCCCTCGTCCACCGCTACGCCGAGGCCGGGCTGGTCGACCTCTCCGCTCCCCTCCCCGAGCTGGCGGTCCTGCCCGACTTCCCCTACGACGCCGGCATCACCGTGGAGCAGCTCCTCGACCACAGCAGCGGGCTGGTCAACTACCTCGACACCGACGAGTACGCCGCCGACCCCGACTCGGTGCACGACCCGGTGTCGGGGGTTCGGGCCAGCCTGGCCCAGGGCCTGGCCGCAGACCCGGGAGCGGCGTACCTGTACTCCAGCACCAACTACCTCGTCCTCGGCCTCCTGCTCGAAGAGGTGACCGGGCGCCCGTACGGCGAGCTCCTGGCCGACGTCTTCTTCCGCCCACTGCGGCTGCACGACACCATCCACCGCGCCCCCGAGCCCGCCTGGCCCCGCGGTGGGACGGCCGGGATCGAGACCTCGATGATCGACCTGCTGACCGCAGGCACGGCCATCCTCCGGGACCACGAGGGGCTGTCCGGCGCGGCCTACCGCCACATGACCAGGGTCGACCCGGCCTCCGGGTTCGGGCCCGGGACCTTCGGCTTCTGCCCGTGCCGCCTGGACAGCGACGGCGTGCCGCGGTTCTTCGCCATCGGCTACTACGGGGCCACGACCCTGCTCGCCTACGCGCCGTCGTTGGACCTCACGATCGCGGTCGACCTCGTCGACTCGCTCGGCACCAACGGGGGCTACGACGCCGTATCGGCGCTGTTCGAGAGGATCGAGGAGCTGGCCCGCTCCTCTTAGGTCGTCAGCCGTGGAGCTGCACCCCGAGGAAGAGGGCGCCCAGGGCGGTGAGGCCGGACAGGGCGCCGAACCCGGCGAGGGCACGACGCGACCGGGAGCGCTGGTGGGCGAAGCCCGGGGACGAGGCCGGAGCCCAAGGCGGGGGCCTGCCATGCTCGCGAAGTGACCGGGGAACGGAGGGGCCCCCGAAAGTCGGTCCTGGCCCTGGGCCATCCCGCCCAGTACGTGGCGGTGGCATTCGTCGCCGCCAGTCTCCTCGGCGCAGCCCTGCTGTCGATCCCGGCCGCGTCGGAGGGCCCCGGGCGGGCCTCGATCGTCACCGCACTGTTCACGTCGACCTCGGCCGTGTGCGTCACCGGCCTGACCGTCGTCGACACGCCCGGCTACTGGTCGGCGTTCGGTGAGTCGATCATCCTCGGCCTCATCCAGATCGGCGGCCTCGGCATCATGACGCTTACGTCGCTGATCGTGGTCGTCGTCGCCCGCCGCCTCGGGCTCCGCCAGCGTCTGATCGCGGCCGCGGAGACGGGCTCCGTCGCCCTCGGGGACGTGCGGGGCGTGCTCGTCGGCGTGGTGCGGCTCAGCTTCACGGTGGAGGCCGCCGTCACCCTGGCCCTGATGCTCCGGTTCTGGCTGAGCCACGACGAACCGCTGCGCCGCGCCGCCTACCTCGGCCTGTTCCATTCCGTGTCGGCGTTCAACAACGCCGGGTTCTCGCTGTTCAGCGACAACCTGGTCGGGCTCAACCGGGACCCGTTCATGCTCCTCGTGGTGGCGGCCACCGTGGTCGTCGGAGGGCTCGGGCTCCCGGTCTGGGTCCAGGTCGCCCGGAACCCCCGCCGACCCCGCCGGTGGAGCCTCCACGCCAAGCTCACCGTGGCGACGACCGCACTGCTCCTCGTCGCCGGGTGGGGCCTGCTGGCATGGTTCGAGTGGACGAACCCCGAGACCCTGGGCGCGCTGTCCACGCCCGACTCGATCGTCAACGCCCTGTTCCACAGCGTGGTGCCGCGGACGGCGGGCTTCAACTCCATCGACGTCGGAGCGATGAGGGAGCCGTCACACCTGGTGACCGAGGCCCTGATGTTCATCGGGGGCGGCAGCGCCTCGACCGCGGGTGGGATCAAGGTGACCACGTTCGCCCTGCTCGGTTGGGTCATGTGGGCCGAGCTTCGGGGTGATCCGGACGTCGTGGTGTTCGAACGGCGGGTGCCGAACGAGGCCCAACGGCAGGCTCTCACCGTCGCCCTGCTCGCCATCGGCATCGTCGTGGTGGCCACCATGGCCCTGCTGGCCACCTCGGACCTGTCACGGTCGGGCCTCTTCTTCGAGACGGTCTCCGCCCTCGGTACGGTAGGGATGTCGACGGGGATCACCCACCTCCTGCCGACAGGCTCCCAGCTCATCCTCGTCGCCCTCATGATCATCGGCCGGGTCGGGCCCCCCACGCTGTTCGCCGCCCTGGTGCTCCGGGAACGCGACCGCCTGTACCGAAATCCGGAAGAAAGGCCCATCATTGGTTGAGAGGGACGCGAGAGGACGCCACCGGCGGCGCATGCAGCGGGCGGAGCCCGGTGAGGCGGTCGTCGTCCTCGGCCTCGGCCGGTTCGGGGGCGCAGTGGCCGCCGAGCTGATCAGGCTCGACTTCGAGGTGCTGGGCATCGACGGAGACGGCGCGCGGGTCCAGGAGCACGCTGAAACGCTGACCCACGCCGTCCAGGCCGACGCCACCAATGAGCAAGCCCTGCGCCAGCTGGGGGTGGCCGACTTCCGCTACGCCGTGGTCGGTATCGGGAGCGACATCGAAGCCAGCGTCCTGACCACCGCCGCCCTCGTCGACCTCGGGGTGGCCAACATCTGGGCCAAGGCGGTCAGCACTCCGCACGGTCGGATCCTCGAGCGGGTGGGCGCCCACCACGTGGTCTTCCCCGAGTACGACATGGGGCACCGAGTGGCCCACCTGGTGGGCGGTCGCATCATCGACTGGTTCCAGCTGGACGAGGACTTCGCCATGGTGGAGACGGTGGTGCCCGCCGAGCTGGCCGGGCGCTCGCTGGCGGAGCTCGGGATCCGGGACCGCTTCGGCGTCACCGTCGTCTGCGTCAAGCCGGTGGGCCAGTCCTTCACCTACGCCACCCCCGATACCGTGCTGGAGAAGGGCGCGGTGCTCGTGGTCGCCGGGTCGAGCAAGGACGCGGAGCACTTCGCCCGCCTGGATTGAGCGGTTAGCCTGCGTCGGTGCGTCGGTTCAGGGTGCTGGGGACCGTGATGGCGCTGGTGTTCGTGGCCGCTGCGTGCGGAGGTGACGGGGACGACGGCGGCAATGTCGCCGCCGCTTCGAGCACCATGGCGTCCACCACGGCCGCCGCCCCGACCACCACCGCGGCGACGACGGCCGCGGCAACCGACCTCACCCTGCGCATGACCGACGTGCGCCTCCTGAACTCCGAGGAGTCCGACAACGCCGTGCGCATCCTGCTGCCCGCCGGCGTGACCACCGCGTCGGTCACGGTCAACGGTCTCCCCTCGCCGAACCGGGTCATCTCCGTGTGCCAGGCCAACGACCTCGACCGCCGGCTGACCACGGCCGCCTGCCGGATGCCGGCCAGCGGGGAGGCCGTGTCCGTGGTCCTGGGATCGGCGGCGACGGGGGTGGAGATCGTCCAGGCGGGCCTGTCGAGCGCCGGGCCCGAGGGGAACACCACAAACCTGGGGGACGTCACCATCCGCTACACGGCGTCGTCACGTGACGTGAGCGTCCGCCTCTCCCAGATCGCGGCCGGCGAGTCCGGGGCCCGCCCCACCTTCTCGCTCACCCCGGCGAGCGCGGGCGGCGCGTACCAGGCCAGGCTCACGTGGACGGTGATCCAGGTGTTCGGGGGGACTCCCAGCAGCGCCTCCCTCGAGCTGGTGCAGGGCGGCAACGTGGTGAACAAGGCCGAGGGCGGCGGGCTGGAGGTGCGGCTCAACGGCAACGTCCCTGCGCCCGTCGGCGAGGCGGCCATCCGGGCCCAGAACGTCGGCTCGTCGGCGCTCGTGAGCCCCAAGTTGGTCCTCCTCCTTCCGTAGGCAGACCAGGCCCGTCGGTGTCGACCGACGTCGCCGTCGACGCGGACCTCACCTCGAACCGGCCGTCCACGGCCCGTACCACGCACAGCTCGTCGAATCCTTCCTCCGACCGCAGGCGTTGCAGCCGGCGAGCGGGGCAATGGAGTGCTCCGGCCCCAGGGCGTACGGTGAGCGAGGACTGGGCGGCGGGCGCACATAGGAGGGCGGCCATGGCGAACACGACGAGCTTCGAGATCCATCCGGCGATCGGCATCGCCCGGGTGGGGAACAGCACCGCGTTCTTCGACGGCCCCGGTCCGGGCGTCGCTCCCCCGGGGAAGTACCGGGACCGTCGCGGGCGGCTCCTGCGCCAGGCGGCCCGCTTCCGGGTGTTCCGCTGCACCAGGGCGCCGGACGGCACGCTGCGGGCGGCGACCGAGGTCACCGGCGACCAGGCCGAGATCGAATGGACGGTCCACGTCGCCAACCGGAAGGGCGCATCGCCCGAGTTCCCCCCGTCGCCGGCCAAGACGCTCCGCGAGGGCGGGCGCCTCCGCAACGCCGACCACGCCGATCGGGCCGAGCTGGTCATCGACCCCGGCCCGCGCTCGCTGCGCGGCACCGGTGGCAGCGCAGCCTTCGACACCGGCTCCTTCCTCGGCACCTCGGTCCCGTTGGGCGAGATGCGGGCGGACGCGGACGGCTCCCTGCTCGTCCTGGGAGGGGTCGGCACCTCGGGGACCTCGCCCCGGGGCGTCCCGGCCCCGATCACCCACTTCGCCAACAACGACAACTGGTACGACGACGTCTCGGACGGCCCGGTCACGGCGATCGTGAGGACGGCCGGAGCCAGACGGGCGGCCAGAGCAAAGCCGGCGTGGGTCGTCACCGCCCCGCCCGACTACGCGCCGGGCATCACCAACTTCGTCACCCTGTACGACGTGGCCTACCAGGCCGCGGTGGAGCGGGGATGGCGGCAGGTCCCCCCGCAGCCCTCCTTCACCCGGCACGTCCAGCCCATCCTGCAGCGGGCGGTCGGGTACCAGTGGGTGCTGGAGCTCGGCCGGCGGGGCCACGGCCCCTTCTCGGGCTTCGGTGACTTCAGCAGCCGCTGGACGTCGCTGGCCGACCCCTCGCCCAACGCCTCGTTCGGCCGGGAACTGGTGCTGGGCATGCTCAAGGACCCGAGCGTGCCGCCCGACCCGATCGATCCCGAGTTCGGGATGATGCCCCGGTTGCACCACAACGACTACGGCACCCCGGCGCGCCACGTCCTGCGTCCCACCGCCGCCCAGTACGCGATCCTGCAGCGCTGGGCCGCCGGCCACTTCGTCAACGACCTCGACAGCCCTCCGGCCGACGGCGAGCTCCTGCCCGACGCCCTCGACCGTATGAGCCTCGAGGCGTGCTCTGGCGGCCCCTTCTTCCCCGGGATCGAAGTGGGCGGCCTCATGGCCGAGGCGGCCCGGTACAGCGAGGCCTTCCGGGTCGACGCCGCCAGCCACCAACCCGGCGACCTGACCGCGGGCAATGCCGTTCCGTGGCAGGCCGACTTCCTGGCCTGCAGCGTGGACACGCGGGACCAGCTCGGCTGGTGGCCGGCCCAGCGCCCGTACCAGGTGTTCCCCACCGTCGACTCCGAGGTCTCGGAGTTCTGGCACCGAGGGGTCACCGGCTACCGGGGCATGGTGAACCAGTGGCACGCCCTCGGCGTCGTCGTCGAAGCCAGACGGCGCGACGGGACGACCGTGTTCGTCGAATCGGAGCGCCGGCCCCTGCCCAGTTGACCGGTCGCGTCGACGTCGCCGTGGTGGGAGGTGGGCCGGCGGGTGCCGCGGCGGCCTCCGTGCTCGCCGCGGACGGCGCCAGCACCGTGCTCCTGGAGAAGTCGTCGTACGACGGTGCCCGCATCGGCGAGACCCTCCCGCCCGACGTCTGCCTTCCGCTCCAGCGCCTCGGCGTCTGGGACCGGTTCCGGGACGCCGGGCACACGCCGTCGCCCGGCATCACCGCCTGTTGGGGCGGGCCCGAGCCGTACGACAACGACTTCATCCGCAACCCCTACGGCTGCGGCTGGCGCGTCGACCGGAACCGCTTCGACGCCATGCTGGCGGCCGCCGCCGCCGAAGCCGGCGCGACGGTCCTGACCGGCACCGTCGTCAACCGCTGCACGCGTGGATCGGACGGGGCGTGGACGGTCGCCGTGACGCGCGGGGACGAGCGGTCGGAGCTCGCTGCCGCCTTCGTGGTCGACGCCACCGGCCGGACGTCGTCGTTCTGCCGCTCGTTCGGCGCCCGGCACCTGGTCCACGACCGCCTGGTCGCCCTCCTCGGCTTCGTGGACGAGCCGGCGGGGGACGAGCGGGCCTTGATCGAGGCGACCGAGGAGGGCTGGTGGTACTCGGCCAGGCTTCCGGACGGCCGTCGCGTCCTCGCCTTCCACACCGACCCGGCGCCAGGCCTCCGCGCCCGCTGGAGCCGCCACCTCGCCGCTGCGCCCGAGACCCTGGCGCGGGCCGCGGCGGTGCCTACCGGTGCGATCGGGGTCGTCTCGGCCAACAGCCACCGGATGGAGCCGGTGGCGGCCGACGGCTGGCTGGCCGTCGGCGACGCCGCCACCGCCCACGATCCTCTCACCGGCCTCGGCATCCACTGGGCGTTGGAATCGGGCATCGCCGCCGCCGAGGCCGTCGTCCGGTCGTCGACCGCCGCCTATGCGCACCACACCGAGGAGCGCTTCGACCGCTATCTCGCCGCCCGTGCCGAGTACTACCGGGCCGAGGCCCGGTGGCCCCGCGCCCCGTTCTGGCAGCGCCGCCACGAGCCCACGGCCCCCGGGCCGGGGCCCTCCTCGACCGGCGCGGGCGACGAGGGGGGACGGTCCGGGGACGGGTCCCACCGCCCGCGGCGAGCTACGGCGCCTCCGTGGGGCCGTCCATGGTGATGCGGGCTTCGGCGGGCAGCTCGTCGTCGACGGAGCCGACCGCCGCCATCACCGCCTCCGGCGTCCCCTCGACGGTCAGGACGAGCACCGTCTCGACCGCCCCGTCCGCGTGCTCCTGCCTGTCCGCCGACCTCAACTCGATGCCTTGGGCGTCGGCGAGCAGGGTGGCGACCCGCACGGCCAGCGCCGCCGGGCCCTCGTACCTCACCTGATGGCTGGTCATCGCTCAAGCGTCGCGCACGAGATGACCGGTGACGGCCGGGCCCCGAGGTGGAGTATCTAAAATCTCTCTGGGTAATCTTTAGAAAAATGGGAGACCAGGGAGGAGACGTGTTGACGTACATCCCGAAGGACGTGAGTGCCGACCCCGGGCCGGAAGCGGTCCCCACGACGTCGGGCTCGGGCGGCCGGGACCGGCTGGCGGGAAACCTACCTCCGGTGGTCGACGGGCTCGGCGCTCGAGCAGCCGACCCGGAGGAGGCGGAGCCGCTCGAGCATCGGCAGCAGCTGGTCGGGGAACGTCCGGCCACCGGCTCGAACGAGAGCCCCGGGTAACCATCGTCCCCGGGACGGGAGCCCTGCCGACTCGGACGTGTCACGCCGGCCTCGCTCCTGTTCTACCTGTCGATCGTGCTCCTCACGTGGAGGGTCGGGTAGGCCCATGCGGCCCCGCCGAAGAGGGACTTGACTGCTACATCGCCTTGTGTAACAATGGGAGATGCCGGGGCGGCGTGCGTCCGCCGTGCACGCCAGCCCCGGCCCTCACCCTCGGCGGTGCCGTCTGACCGACGCGTCTACTCCGGGTGGGCCAACTCGGGGAGCCGCCCTCCCGGGCGCACCTGCCCGTCCGGGTACTCTCCACGTAACACCCCGGACGAGGCGGTTCTTCATCGTCGTCGCTCTCTACTTCCTGGTGGTTGACGCTGACTGATCTCGCGCTCCGGCTGCCCACCGGGACGGCGGGCCTCGACTCGTGGTCGTCGGCGCTCCATCGATCGCCGTCCCCGTGCCACCGGACAGGCCCGTCGGTACGCGACTCGCCCGTCGGCGACGACCGCAGGGCCCCACAGCGGCGGGCGCACCCCCGGACACCCAGAGAGGGGCCCGTGCAGTGACGAGCGACCCGGGCGCGCTGATGGCAGCCGCCGCCGTCCTCGTCCTCCTCGGCGTCGTGGCCAGCAAGGTATCGGCGCGCCTCGGTGTCCCGGCCCTGCTGCTGTTCCTCCTGGTCGGGATGGCGGCCGGGAGTGAGGGCGTCGGTGGCATCGAGTTCGCGGACTACGCGCTGGCCCAGTCCATCGGCGTGGTCGCCCTGGCCTTCATCCTCTTCGCCGGCGGGTTCGACACCGAGTGGAGCAGCGTCCGGCCGGTCGTCGGGCCGAGCCTGCTGCTCGCCACCGCCGGTGTGCTGGTGACGGCGTTGATCTCGGGGGCGTTCGCCTCGTGGATCCTCGACGTGTCGCTGACGACGGGTCTTCTGCTCGGCGCCGTCATCTCCTCGACCGACGCGGCGGCCGTGTTCTCGGTCCTTCGCTCGCGCAGTGTCAGCCTGAGGGGCCGTCTGCGCCCGCTCCTCGAGCTCGAGTCCGGCAGCAACGACCCGATGGCCGTGTTCCTGACCGTCGGGCTCCTCGAGCTCCTGACCGAGGACGGCGCAACCGTGGCGGGGCTCCTACCTCTCTTCGTGGCCCAGATGGCACTCGGCGGCGTCGCCGGCGTTCTTGCCGGCAAGGGCGCGGTGCTGGCCATCAACCGGGTCCGGTTGGAGTACGAGGGTCTGTACCCGGTGGTGATGATCGCGCTGGTCCTGCTCACCTACGGGGTGACTGCCACCCTCGGCGGCAGCGGCTTCCTCGCGGTCTACGTCGCCGGCCTGGTACTGGGCCATGAACGGTTCATTCACAAGAGGAGCCTCACTCGCTTCGCCGACGGTCTCGCCTGGCTCATGCAGATCGCCATGTTCCTCGTCCTGGGGCTGCTCGTCTTCCCTTCCGACCTCGTCCCCGTCGCCGGGAAGGCGCTCTTGGTCTCGCTCGTGTTGATCTTCGTGGCCCGCCCGCTGGCCGCCGGGCCGCTGCTGCTCCTCGCCGGGTTCCGGCCACGAGAAACGCTGATGGTCTCCTGGGTGGGGCTGCGGGGCGCCGTCCCGATCGTGCTGGCGACCTTCCCATTGGTCGAGGGGCTGGCGCAGGCGGAGCTCCTCTTCAACGTCGTCTTCTTCATCGTCCTCACCTCAGTCCTGCTGCAAGGAACCACCATCCCGGTGGTGGCCCGCTGGCTCGGCGTCGACGCCCCGCTGGAACGACGCCGCTGGCAACTGGTCGAAGCGGTGGAGGCCGGCAGCGCGAAGACCGACCTGCACGAGGTGGTGGTGGGGGCGGACACGCCGGCCGCGGGGAGGCAGATCGTGGACCTCCAGCTGCCGCAGGGGGTGCTGGTCGTGCTCGTCAGCCGCGGCGGTGATTTCGTCGTTCCGCAAGGCTCGACCGTCCTGATGCCCGGCGACACCGTGTTGCTGCTCGCCGACGACGGAGCGCTGGCGCGGGCACGATCGTTGATCGAAGCGGGGGGTACCAGCCGGTGAAGAGGGCGGCGACGTCGCTCGGTCACGAACACAGGCCCTCAGGGGATCGATCGGCGCACGCTCGAGACTGACGGCGCGCCATGAGAGGAGAGGATCGGGATGGACGTGCGGGTGCGGGAGCAGCGGCTCCCAGGCATCGGGCATCGCTACGACATTCAGCTCGACGACGGCCGGCAGCTGTTCGTCGTGGTCCAACGCGACGGCCGCCGCGTGGTCGGCATCGTCAGGCCCGGAGCGGACCAGCCCGACATGACCGTCAACCTGAGCCAGGATCAAGCTGTCGCCGCTGCCGCCATACTGACCGGTGCCCGGTTCTCCATAGACACGAGCGAGGACGACCGCATCCCCGGCGACGAGGTGGCGGTGGAGACGATCACGCTCGGCGAGCGTTCGCCAGCCGTCGGACGGCTTGCTCGGGACGTCGCCCAGTCGGCCGGCCCAGACGTTGCCATCCTCGCCGTCATCCGGGACGAGACTCCCGACGTGGTCGAGGACACGCTAACGGAACCGATCCACCCAGGCGACCGTATCGTCGTCGCCGCCCGGCGCGAGCAGGTCGACACGCTCGTCCGCCAGCTCACCGGTGATCGGTAACGTCGATCACCCGCGGCGAGTGCTCGCCCGTCGATGCCCTCTTCGGCGTCGGCCAGGGCGACGAGCTGCTCGCCGGGAACGCCTTTGACCTCCCCGGATGGCGGACATGGCCTGATCGACAACCTCGCCCAGGCGGCGATCGACCGCCTCCTCGTCTCGCACGGCAAGAGCCGGCCTCAACTCCGGTCAGACTCTTGGCATGACGCTCGACGACCTCGAACGGTGGGCTCGCGGCAGCGGGCTCGAGGCGGTGCTCATCGCCACAGGGTCGGTCCTGCTGGCCCGGCTGGTGCGGTGGTGCGCCGACCGCCTGGTCGCCCGTACCCAGGAGCGGGACCGACGGGAACGCGAGTCGGGTCTGGTCCCGACCGAGGCGGCAAAGCACGAGGGGGCGCTCGTGCAGGTCGTCGCCTGGTCGGCGATCGCCCTGGTCTACTTCGTGGCCGCCCTGCTCGTCCTCGACCGGTTCAACGTGCCCCTCTCCAGCCTGGTGGCCCCGGCGACGGTGGCCGGGGTCGCCATCGGCTTCGGCGCCCAGCGCCTGGCCCAGGATCTCATCTCCGGGTTCTTCATCTTCGCCGAGCGGCAGTACGGCTACGGCGACGTGCTGCGCATCGCCCCGCCCGGGGAGACGGCCGGGATCACCGGCACCGTCGAGGAGGTCACCCTGCGGACGACCAAGCTGCGCACCGTGAACGGCGAGCTGATCGTCCTCCCCAACGGCGAGATCCGCCAGGTCACCAACCTGTCGAAGGACTGGGCGCGCGTCGTCCTCGACATCCCCCTCGCCGCCGACGCCAACGTGCCCATGGCGGCCGACATCCTGCGCCGGATCGGGGAGGAGATCGCCATGGAGGAGGAATGGGCGCCACTGCTCCTCGACCCGCCGAGCGTGATGGGCATCGAGAAGTTCGCCGTGGGGTTCCTCCAGCTCCGGTTCGTGGCCCGGACCCTTCCCGGCAAGCAGTGGGACGTCGGCCGCGAGCTGCGAGGGCGGATCGCCGACGCCTTCCGTGAGGCCGGGATCGTCGCCCCGCCGTCGCTCGTGGCCGCCGGCGGCCCGTCCGGGTCGTGACCCGCCGCCCCCGCACCTCGACGCTCGTCCTGGCCGCCACCTTCCTGGCCACCCTGGTGCTGTACCTGTGGGTCCGGCCCGAGCCGCCACCGCCGACCCAGCTGGTACCTGCCGTGCGGGTGCCGGTGACCACGGAGGCGCCCCGGACGACCACCGCGGCCCGGGTCCCCCGGACCACGACGACGACGGAGGAGACGGTGCCGCCGACCTCCGTGCCCGAGACCACGTCTTCGACCACGCCGTCCACTGCGACGACCCGCATCACTCTCTTGCCGACGACGACCTCGACGACCCGGCGGTAGCGGGCGGGATCAGCCGATGCCCCGCCAGCGGCGGCGGAAGAGGTGGGCGCTGGCCTTGGGCCGGCGATCGCGGGTGAAGATGCCCTTCTTGTTGCCGTCCACGCGGAACACGCCCGGGCCGGTCATGAAGTCGGCGAAGTTCCAGACCTGCTCGCCGACGACGGCCTCGACCCGGTCGAAGACGCGGTGCGACATCTCGAGGAGGTCGACCTGGTACTCCTCCGTCCACGGCATCGCCGTCACGCTGTGGAGGCCGGCCACGGTGTCGCCGCCGTACTCGGTGATGATGATCGGCTTGCCGTGCTTGTCGGCCCAGGCCCGCAGCTCGGCCTCCAGGCCCCGCTCGGCCGCGGCCAGGTCGCCGGTGTCGACGTACCAGCCGTAATAGCGGTTGAGCATGACCACGTCGAACAGGTCGGTGACCACGTCGGTCTCGGCCGGCGCCAGCATGACGTTGACGAAGCCGACCGGACGGGTTGGGTCGAGCCGGCGGGCCTCGGCGGCCAGCGGCGCGAAGTAGTCCCGCGACGCGGGTGTGTCGGACTCGGGCTCGTTGGCGATGCTCCAGAGCACCACGCACGGGTGGTTCTTGTCCCGGGCGATCAGCTCGCGGATCGCCTCCCGGTGAACGGCCTGGGTCTCCTCGTTGATGGTCTCCGGTGAGAAGGTGGTGAACGCCTGAGCACCGAAGATCCCCCCCGCCAGCCCCATGTTGAGGCCCACCGCGGCCGTCTCGTCGATCACCACGACGCCCCGGCGGTCGGCGTAATCAAGGACCTCCTCGGCGTAGGGGTAGTGGGAGGTGCGGAACGAGTTGGCACCGATCCAGCCCATGAGGGCGAAGTCATGGACCATGAAGGCGTCGTCGTGCGCCTTCCCTCGCACCGGGGTGTCCTCGTGCTTGCCGAAGCCCTTGAAGTAGAACGGCTCCCCGTTGATCAGGAACCGGGTGCCGTCGACTTCGACGGTGCGGACGCCGACCGGTACCTGGTAGCTGTCGACCGGCCCGTCGCCCTCGCCCCACAGCTCGACGTCGAGGTCGTAGAGGTACCCCTCGCCCGGCCGCCACGGATGGACGCCTTCGACGCTGAGCGTGCCCGAGGCGCCCGCCGCCCCCGCTACGATCTCCCCCTCGGCGTCGAGCAGGGTGACGCGCACGTCGAGACCCTGGTCGCCGGCGACCGCGACCTGGTAGTCGACGGTGCCGGTGGCGGCCTCCAGACCGGTGACCACGGTGACGTCGGCGACGTAGCTCTGTGGCGTGGTGTAGAGCCAGACCCCGCGGTGCAGCCCGGCGTAGTTGAAGAAGTCGTGGAAGTAGCGCTGGCGGGGCCCGTCGGGCGTCTGCTCCACGCGGCCGGGCGGGATCGACTGCCAGCTCAACGTGTTGTCGACCACGGCAGTGATGCGGTTCTCGCCGCCGAAGACGACGGCGTCGGTCACGTCGGCCTCGAACGGCGTGTAGCCGCCCTCGTGGCTCATGACCTGGCCGTCGTTGACCCAGACCGTGGCCCGGTGGGTGGCCGAGTCGAACCGCAGGACGATCCGCCGGCCGTTCCACCGGGCCGGCGCCCGGACGGTGGTCTGGTACCAGGCGTCGCCCACGTGGTCGCGCACCGCGGTGTCGGCGTAGAGGTCGTTGTAGCTGGCGGGCACGGGGACCTCGCGGCTGCCGGGGAGCCGGTTCCGCCACCACTCGCCGGACCGTCCCGCGCCCGTGTCGTCGAGCGCGAGCTGCCAGAGCCCGGTGAGCGACTTGCGCTCCCGCGTGAACGTGTCCTTAGGGCTGAGCAACGCCACCTCCTGTGAACGACGGGACCAGGGCGACGACGGCCGACGCCACCTCGGCGTCCTCGGCCAGGGCCGGGTCGAGGACGGCGAGGACCCGGCGCGTAGCGTCGGGGAGCGGGCCGGCGGCGACGGCGACCAGCTCGTCGCCGCGGGCATCCTGCACCGGGGCGCCGGCCCCGCGTACGTGGCCCACCCAGGCGGCGAGGACACGGAGGGCGCCTTCGGGGAGGCGGCCGGCCGCACGCTCCCGGGCCAGGACGGGGAGGATGCGCGCCGGCAGCTTCTGGGAGCCGTCGGCGGCGATCTGTTCGAGGCGGTGCTCGATCCGGGGATTGGCGAAGCGGGCCGACAGCGCGGACCGGTAGGCGGCCACGTCGGCCGCGGGCAGGCTCAGGTGAGGCGACGCCTCCGACCACCACTGCTCGACCCACGCCCGGCAGCGGTCGTCGGCCACCGCCTCGGCCACGCTTTCGTGCCCGAGGGCAGAGCCGGCGTAGGCCAGGAGCGAGTGGGCGCCGTTCAGCAGCCACAGCTTGCGGTGCTCAAAGGGGGTGACGTCGTCGGTGAGCGTCGCCCCCGCGTCCTCCCACCGGGGGCGGCCGGCGGGGAAGGCGCCGCTCAGCACCCATTCGTGGAACGGCTCGGTCACCACCGGGGCCCGGTCCGCCGTCCCGGTTTCCTCGAGCACGGCCTGGACGTCGGCCGGCGTGGTCCTCGGCGTGATCCGGTCGACCATCGTCGTGACCGTCGACACCGAGTCCCCGATCCACGCCCCGAGGTCGGGGTCGACCAGGCCGGCGAGATCCGTCACCACGCGGGTCACCACCGCGCCGTTGCCGGGGAGGTTGTCGCAGGGGACGAGGGCGATGGGGCCGGCATCGGCGTGGCGGCGGGCCATGAGCCCGGCCACCAGGCGGGCCGGGGCGGTGCGCACGAGGGCGGCGGGGTCGCCCTTGAGCGTCTCGACGTCGACGCGCACCGCGGGGTGGTCGAGGTCGAGCCCGCCGCTCGGGCCCCGGAAGTACCCCGCCTCGGTCACGGTCAGGGTGACGGCCCGTACCTCCGGCGACCGCAGGTACGCCAGCCAGGCCTCGTGGTCGGTCGCCGGGTGGGCCTGCGACAGGCTTCCGATGACGTCGAACCGGTCGCCGTCGCCGGCCCGGGTGACCAGGGTGTAGAGGCCCTCCTGGGGGTTGAGCGCGTCGGCCACGTCGGGGCGCCGGCCGGTGAAGGCGGCGTAGCCCCACTCCTCGGCGTCGGGCGCCCGGTCGGTGTACCAGGCCTGGTGGGCACGGAAGAAGTTGCCCAGCCCGACGTGCACCAGCCGCACGGGCGGCGCCGGCCGGTCGCGCCTCACAGCTTGAACACGTGTGTCGGGCGGGTGGTGACCAGGTCCACCGCCATCTCCGCCGCCTCGCCCTCGTCGAGGCGGTGCTCGGCGACCAGCTGGGCGAGGACGCCGGCGTCGACCCGCCGGGACATGTCGTGGCGAGCCGGGATGGAGCAGAAGGCCCGGGTGTCGTCGACGAACCCGGCGGTGCGGGAGAACCCGGCCGTCTCCAT
>DATAAD010000039.1:0-2650 GCA_036260295.1 Acidimicrobiales bacterium
GTTGACCCGGAACGACGAGCCGGTGACGGTGACCTGGTCGCCGGCCTTGCCCGCGGTGCTGGACAGGTTCAGCGTGGCCAGGTTGGTGCACGCGAACGCCGCTGCCCCGGCGATGACCGAAGCAGCCGCAGCTGCGCCGAAGACGGTCGTTACCTTCTTACGGAGGTTCATTGCAGGTTGCCCACCCTTTTCTCGTGTGCAGGGGGTGCCATGGCACCCGTTTCGTCTTGGTCATACTGCCAGAACGTCAGGACAGTTTCAATAGGTGCACCAGACTCTCTAGTCACTATGCGAGTAGATGCAGCCTAGCTCTAGCAGTAGCAGTAGCACCATGACCAGGACTTTTGCACGGCGACTCTACTCAGAGTGACAACTACCGAGGCCCCTAGTTCTACGATCGGAATATGAGCGGACCGTCCCGCGCCGTCCTCGTCACCGGATGCTCCAACGGCGTCCGGCGGGCCGTCGCCTCGGCCCTCGCCGGTGGGGGCCCACCCGTCTACGCCACCGCCCGTCGCCCCGACCCCCTGGCCGGCCTCGAGCAGCAGGGCTGCCGCACCCTCGGCGAGGGGGACGACCCCTACCGCGGGTTCACCCGGGCCCTCGCGGTCTCGACGCGCAACGTCTACCGGCGCCGCGCCCTCGCCCGACTGGCCGGGACGCCGGACGACGTGGCCCAGGTCGTCCTCGAGGCCGTCACCAGCCCGAAGGCCCGGGCCCGGTACCCGGTCACCCCCTCGGCCCGGCGGCTGCGGGGCCTGCGGGCCCTGCTCCCCGATCGGGGGTCGGACGCACTGCTGGCCCGCAGCTTCGTCCGCCCGGGAGGCCGCCGTGGATGAGGACCTGGGGGCCGAGGAGCCGGAGGTCCGGGCCGTGCAGCCCTACCAGGCCCGCAAGCCGTACCTCTGCCCGGGCTGCAACCAGGACATCGCCCAGGGGACCGGTCACCTGGTGGTCGTCCCGCGAGCGGCTCCGGAGCTGCGGAGGCACTGGCACCATCCCTGCTGGGCCCACCGGCGCACGCGGCGTCCGGGCCGAGGCTGAGACTCGGCGAGGTCAGGCGACCAGCAGGCCGTCGAGGCCGACGATCTCCAGCACCCGGCGAACCGGCGGAGTGGGATGGGCCAGCTCCAGCGCGCCCTCGTGCTCTTTCAGCTCCTTCGAGGTCCTGACGAGCAGGGTCAGCCCCGTCGAGTCGATGAACTCCAGGCCCCCCAGCTCCAAGGTGAGCCGGCGGGGGTGCTGGTCGAGCACCCCGGCCAACGATTGGGACAGCTCGGGGGCGGTGGCCATGTCGAGCTCGCCGTTCACCGCCACCACCGCCTCGCGGTGGTCGACGGAGGCGAGGCAGCTGAACTCGGGAGGCCGAACCAGGGTCATCGGGGCGAGCCCTCCTTCCGGAAAGGGACAGACAGACAAGGTGTGCCGTCTCTGTCAACGACGCGTGGGCGGCCGGAGGTACGGGTTCAGGTGCGAAAGGCGCGGCGGTAGGCCTGGGGCGAGGCCGACACCACCCGGGTGAAGTGCTGGCGGAGGCCGGCGGCAGACGCGAAGCCGCAGCGCCGGGCGATCAGCTCGACCGGCTCGTCGGTCGTCTCCAGCAGGCGCTGGGCCAGCAGGACCCGCTGGCTGAGGATCCACTGGTGGGGCGTCGTCCCGGTGACCGACCGGAAGCGGCGGGCGAAGGTGCGCGGGCTGGTCCGGGCCCGGCGGGCCAGCTGCTCCACGGACAGATCCTCGCCCACGTGCTCGAGCATCCACCCCAGGACCTCGGCCAGCGGCTCGTCGCCGTCCCCGTTGCGCTCGGGCATGGGCAGGTCGACGAACTGGGCCTGGCCGCCGTCACGGTGGGGCGGCACGACCATGCGGCGGGCCACGGCGTTGGCCACCTCGGCCCCGTGGTCGAGGCGCACGACGTGGAGAAGGAGGTCGATTCCCGCCGCCGTTCCGGCCGAGGTCATGACATGGCCCTCGTCGACGTACAGCACCTTGGGGTCGACCTTCACCTTGGGATACGACCGGGCCAGCTCGTCGGCCCACATCCAGTGGGTGGTCGCCCGCTTTCCGTCGAGGACCCCGGCCGCGGCCAGGACGAACGCTCCCGTGCACATGGACAGGAGGCGGGCGCCCCCGGCGTGGGCGTCACGGAGGGCCTCCAGGACCTCGATGGGCGGGTCGCCGGGGAACGAGCGGGCGGGGATGACGACGGTGTCGGCCTGGGCCAGCTCGTCCAGGCCGTACGGGGTGTCGATGACCACGCCCTCGGGGCTGCTAGGCCGGCCGGGCACGGCCGACGCCACCCGGTGGTCGTACCAGGGGTCCACCAGCTCGGAGCGGTCGAGGCCGAACACCTCGCACGGCACGGCCAGCTCGAACATGGACACCTTGGGCCCGACCAGGGTGACGACACGGTGCATTGGCAGGATTATAGCGGACAAAGTCATTTCCGCCACTGGCTGAAAAGGGCCCACACGCGGAGCATGGGGACATGCACCCCTACGCCATCGACCGCATGGTCCAGGAACGACGAGAGGAGTTGGCCCGCCTGGCCCGGGTGACCCGCGGGGCGCTTGCCGAACGCCGCCGGCGCCGCCCCGGCCCGCCCGAGTGGTTCGGCGCCCTGGCGGCGCGCATCGGGCGGCGGCCGGCC
>DATAAD010000040.1:0-12322 GCA_036260295.1 Acidimicrobiales bacterium
CCGCCGCCGCCGAGGACGACGTCCGGTTCCTCTAGGCCGTTCTGGCTGCAGACAGCCGCGCATACGCGGCCAACTGCAGCCAGAACAGTGGCTCTAGGCCGCAGCCGCCTCCGCCGCCGCGGGCTCGAGGGCCAGCTCGAGGAGCTGGGCCACGTCGTCGACCAGGTGGAAGGTCATGCGCTCGCGCACGGCCTCGGGCACGTCGTCGAGGTCGGCGCCGTTGCGGGCGGGCAGGAACACGGTGGTGAGGCCGGCCCGGTCGGCGGCCAGCACCTTCTGCTTCACGCCCCCGATGGGCAGCACGCGGCCCTGGAGGGTGACCTCACCGGTCATGCCCACGCTGGCCCGCACCGGCCGGCCCGACAGCAGGCTGGCCAGGGCGGTCACCATGGTGACGCCGGCCGAGGGCCCGTCCTTGGGGACGGCGCCGGCGGGCACGTGCAGGTGGTACCGCTTCTCGGGGTCGACGGGGAGGTGGCCCCGCACATAGGACAGGGCGATCTCGGCCGACTCCTTCATGACGTCGCCCAGCTGCCCGGTGAGGGTGAGCTGGGGCAGGCCCGACGCGCCGGGCAGCGACGTGGCCTCGATGAAGAGCACGTCCCCGCCCATGCCGGTAACGGCCAGTCCGGTGGCCACGCCCGGGACCGCGGTCCGGTCGGCGGCCTCGAAGAAGTACTTGGGCCGGCCCAGGTAGGTGCGGACGTCGTCGCGGTCGACGGTGACCGGCGCGGTGGCGTCGCCCGACGCCAACCGGGTGGCCACCTTGCGCAGCACCTTGCCGAGCTCCCGCTCGAGGTTCCTGACCCCGGCCTCCCGGGTGTAGTCGGTGACGACCAGGCGCAGGGCCGCGTCGGTGCAGCACACCTCCTCTGCCGACACCCCGTTGCGCTCCAGCTGGCGACCGAGCAGGTGGTCGCGGGCGATGGCGACCTTCTCGTCCTCGGTGTAGCCGTCGAGGGGGATGACCTCCATGCGGTCGAGCAGCGGCCCGGGAATGGTCTCCAGCACGTTGGCCGTGGCGATGAAGAGGACGTCGGACAGGTCGAGGTCTACCTCGAGGTAGTGGTCGCGGAAGGTGTGGTTCTGGGCGGGGTCGAGGACCTCGAGCAGGGCGGACGACGGGTCGCCCCGCCAGTCGCTGCCCAGCTTGTCGACCTCGTCCAGCATGAAGACGGGGTTCATGGTCCCCGCCTCGCGCAGGGCCCGGACGATGCGGCCGGCCTGGGCGCCCACGTAGGTCCTCCGGTGCCCGCGGATCTCGGCCTCGTCCCGCACGCCCCCCAGGGAGACGCGGGCGAACGTGCGGCCCAGGGCCCGGGCGACCGACTCGCCGAGCGACGTCTTGCCCACGCCCGGAGGGCCGACCAGGGCGACGATGGCGCCCGAGCCGCGGCCGCTCACCGGCGACAGGCCGCGCTCGGCCCGCAGCTTGCGCACGGCCAGGTACTCGATGACGCGGTCCTTCACGTCCTCGAGGCCGGTGTGGTCGGCGTCGAGGATGGCCCGGGCCTGGTTGACGTCGAGGTTGTCGTGGGACGTCTTGCCCCACGGGATCTCGAAGACGGTGTCGAGCCAGGTGCGGATCCACCCGTGCTCGGGGCTCTGCTCGCTGGTGCGCTCCAGCCGGTCGAGCTCCCGCTCCACCGCGCCGCGCGCCGACTCCGGCAGGGTGTTCAGCTTGGCCCGGTACTCGGCGATGGCGCCCTCACCGTCGCCGTCCTCACCGAGCTCCTTGCGGATGGCCGCCAACTGCTGGCGCAGCAGGAACTCCCGCTGGGTCTTCTCCATCCCCTCGGCCACGTCGCTCTGGATGCGCTCTTTGAGGGTCAGGTCGGCCAAGGTCTCGCGGGCCCAGGCCAGCACCTTCTCGAGACGGGCCTCCACGTCGACCGTCTCCAGCACCTCCACCTTCTGCTCGAAGGAGAGGTCCGGGGAGTAGCCCGAGGTGTCGGCCATGGTGCCGGGATCGGAGATGCCGCGCAGGGCCTCGGCCAGCCCGCCGGCGCCCCGGTGCTCGAGGATGTTCTCGACCACGGCCCGGTACTCACGGGCCAGCTCGCGGGCGCGGGGCGACGGGTCGCCGGCCACGACGGTCTCGGCCAGCACCCAGAGGGCGGCGCCGGACGGCGACGGGACCCCGATTCCGACCTTGGCCCGGTGCAGGCCGCGCACCACGACGGCGCGCAGACCGCTGGGCAGCTCGCCGGAGTCCTCGACCTTGGCGACCACGCCGACTCGGGCGTAGCGGTCGTCGACCCGCGGGACGAGGAGGACGCGGCCGTCGGAGTCGTCAGTGGCGTCGATGGCGTCGCGAGCTTCGTCGCTCTCGATGGCCATGGTGACCACCATGCCCGGCAGGACCACGCCGGTGGCGAGAGGGAGGAGGGGCAGGGCGGTGGTACGGGTGTCGTCCATAGCAAGAGATTGAACGTCGAACGAACTGCGTCTGTTCCCCTCGGCCGATGCCCGCTGGGCGAGGTACGGTCACGCCATGGCCGACACGGAGTTCTCCCACAGGGACCGGGTGGTGGCGGCGGCCGACCTGCCCGGCGTGCCGAAGGGAACACCGGGAACGGTGCTGATGGTCACCGGCCTGAAGTGGATCCGGTACCGGGTGCAGTTCGACAACGGGATCGAGCACAGCCTGGTCGACCGCCGCTACCTCGAGCGGGCCGGCAGGAAGGCCCGCGCCTAGCCCGAGGCGGGCTGGGGGCCCGGCTGCTTCAGGAGCCGGCGGCGGGCCGCCAACCCGGCCAGCCAGTGCCAGGTGGCGACGGGCGGGAGGGCGGCGCTGGTCGCCACCATGGCGGCCACCTCCTTCGGCGTGCGCGGCCCGGGCACGATGCGGGCCCAGGCCAGCTCGGCCGTCCCCACGGCCCACCCGACCAGGCCGGCCCGGGCCACGACCGGCCGGCGCAGCCCCACCCCGGCCGCCGCGGCCAGCCCGCACGCCGTCGTGGCCAGGTGGCGGCGGCGACGCCCGCGAGGCGCCTCCTGCCCGAGCCAGTCCTTCCCGTGGAGGGCGGTCATGAGGGCGTCGTCCCGGTTGCCGGCCTGCAGCCGGAGGCTGACCCACCAGGGTGCCGGCCGTACGGGGTGCAGCACCCGCCGCTGCCCCACCGTCATCTTGCCGCCCTCCTCCTGGAGGCGGATGGCGAGGTCGAGGTCCTCACGGAAGGCCCGGGGGAAGCGCTCGTCGAAGCCGCCCACCTTCTGCAGGGCGCTGCGGCGCACCGCCATGTCGGCGGTGATCCACCGGGCCGTCTCCAGGCCGGTCACGTTGCGCTCCCAGTCGGTCGGGCGCCGGTCGGTCGGGAGGGGCACCGTCACCCGGCCCTGGACGGCCACCACGTCGAGGGGGGCGGCCATGAGGTCGGACCGGAGGTCGGCCAGCCACGCCTCGGTGGGGACCACGTCGTCGTCGACGAAGACCACCCACGCCGCGTCGCTGGCCCGCCAACCGACGTTGCGAGCGGCGGCCGGTCCTCGCCCGGGCCCCTGGAGCACCTTGACGTCCTCCCCGACAGGGGCGGCGAGGGGCTCGGAGCGGTCCCGGCGGTCGTCGACCACGAGGATGCGGTCCGGTCGCGGCCCGTCGGCGCCGGCCAGGGCGTCGAGGAGGGTGGCGAGGGAGGGGCGGCCGAGGGTGGGGATGACGAGGTCGAAGATGCTCGGGTGCTACCCGACCCGGGGAACGCCCGAACCCAGACCGCGGGGCACGACGAGGCGGCCGGCGTCACCAGCGGGGTGCCGCATCCCCCGGCCGGCGGAACCGGGAGGGCGGCACCCCCCGTCGTTGTCGGGTGGCCGCGCCCCCCGCTTGAGGGGAAACTCAGGTCCGGTCGCTCGGCTCCCCCGCCCAGACCGGGCGCAGGATGAGGTCGAAGGCCGTCCAGATCGTCTTCGACCAGGGATAGAACACGATGGGCGCCACGACGGCGCCGACGACGCCACCGGCCACGAAGGGCCAGATGCTGGCGTCGGGGTCGGCGGCCAGGCGGACGATCAGGGGGACGATGGCCAGCAGGATCACCAGCCCCTGGGCGATGGCCAGGTTGATGACGTAGGCCCCCAGGAAGAAGCCCTCCTCGCGCTCGAACAGGTACTGACAGCGGGGGCAGCGCTCCTTCATCCGGAACCACCTGGTGAACAGGTTGCCGCTGCCGCACAGCGGGCAGCGCTTGAGCAGGCCGCGGCCGAGCATGCGCAGTCGGCCGGGAGGGGGCATGTCGAGGTACACGGCGGGGCCCACGCTAGGTGGGTACCCGAGGAAGGGTCGACGTTGCAGGGCGCCGGGTCCGCCGATCGGCGGCCTCCGCCGGCCGCCGCCCGTCGCCCTGCCAACGTCCGGTCGCCCGGGGGAGCGACCGACGACATCACACACCACCCGGCCGATGCTCGGAAAGCGTGCTGCCCGGTGTCTTATCGCGGGAGGGTTTTCACCACCCCTCCCCGACGGGTAGGACGGCCACGCTCGGCCGAGGTGGCCGCCTCGCACCGTCGATCGAGAGAGGACCTGCCCATGCCGACCCTTGCCGGCTACTCGCACCTGAGCCTGACCGTCACCGACCTCGACAAGAGCACCGAGTGGTACCGGGAGGTGCTCGGTTTCTCCCTCGACTCCGAGGTCCAGGGCGACGGCTTCCGGCGCAACCGTCTGCGTCACCCCGACGCCGGCATCACCCTCACCCTCACGGCCCACGACGCCGGCAGCGGCGACCGCTTCGACGAGCGCCGCACGGGCATGGACCACGTCTCCTTCGCCGTGCCGTCCATGGACGACCTCCTCGGCTTCAAGGATCGCTTCGCCGAGTGGGGTGTCGAGCAGTCCGACGTGAAGCCGACGGTCGGCGGGGCGGGCGGGATCATCACCTTCCGCGACCCCGACAACATCCAGCTCGAGGTCTTCGCCGCCGGGTGAGCCCGATCTAGAGCGGGACCCGGGACAGCACGGCGGCCAGCACCTCGTCGGCCTGGCCCGAGAGCTCGGAGAGCGGGCGGTTGCGGTGGATCCGCTCACCGAGGTCGACCTCGGCGACCGCATCGGGCCCGTAGCGCCGGGCCACGTCGATCAGCATCCCGATCTCCACCCCGTAGCCGGGTTCGAGCACCAGCCCGGACAGGGCCCGGCGCCGGACCGCCACCTCGCCGGCCAGCGGCTGGCGGAGGAACGCCAGCTCGGGGAGGAACCGGCGGAGCAGGGGCCGGGCCAGCAGCTCGGTGACCCGCCCGCCCCCGGCGCCACCGTTGCCCGGACGCTCGTAGGCGCCCTTCACCAGGACCAGCTCGTCGTCGAGCACCAGGGCCTCGACCAGCCGGGTGACGAAGTGGAGGCCGAGGTTGCGGACGTCGGCGTCGAGGAAGACGACGATGTCGCCCGAGGAGGCCCGTAGCCCGGCGGCCATGGCCGCCCCCTTTCCCGGCCGGCCCGACCGCCGCACCACCCGGGCACCGGCCGCCTCGGCCAGGACCCCGGTGGCGTCCGTCGAGCCGTCGTCGACCACGATGAGCTCGTCGACGAGCGGTTCGGGGCCTGCGAGGGCCGAGCGAACGGGTGCCACCACCCCGGCGACGGTGGCCGCCTCGTTGCGGGCGGGGATGCACACCGACACCCGCAGGCCAATCGACGCCTTCCGCGCCGCCAGGGCGGGGACGCCCGGTGCGAGGAGGCTCACGACCGGGACGTGGTCAGGCCGAGGAACTCGGCACGGGTGCGGGCGTCGTCCCGGATCAGCCCGTGCAGGGACGACGTCACCGTCCGCGACCCCACCGCCTGGACCCCCCGCAGCGTCATGCACAGGTGCTCGGCCTCGAGGACCACGCCGGCGCCCTTGGGCGTCAGCCGGTGTTCGAGCCAGTCGCCGATCTGCTTGGTCAGCCGCTCCTGGACCTGCAGCCCCCGGGCGAAGTGCTCCACCACCCGGGCCAGCTTCGAAAGGCCCAGGATGCGGTCCCCGGGCAGGTAGCCGACGTGGGCGATGCCCGAGAACGGAAGGAGGTGGTGCTCGCACAGCGAGTGGAACGGGATGTCGCGCGCCACCACCAGCTCGTCGTACCCCTCGTCGTTGGGGAACGTGGTGGGGACGAACGGACGGGGGGTCAGGAGCTCCTCGTAGGCCAGGGCGACCCGCCGGGGCGTGTCGCGCAGGTGCTCCCCGTCGGGGTCCTGGCCCAGGGCCAGGAGGAGGTCACGGACCGCGCGTTCGGCCCCCTCCACGTCGATGGTCGTCATCGGGGGCACGACGTGGAGCGGGGGGGCCGTCCGGATGTCGCCCGCCGCCAGCTCGAGTGCGTTGCTCATGGTCCTCCCGACCGAGTGGAGCTTCTAAAGTTGGTCCTGCTGGACTTTACACGGCGCCGGGCGCTGCGCAAGGGTTGACGGGGATACCCCCGGGTGGTATCGTCCTGTTGTACCCATACCGGGTACTCGTAACGGCCGAGGAGGAGCGTCACCGATGAGCACCACCACCACGATCACCGTCGACGGGATGACCTGCGGGCACTGCGTGTCTGCCGTGCAGTCCGAGGTGGGCAAGATCGAGGGCGTGACCGACGTGTCGGTAGACCTCCCCAGCGGTGTGGTCACCGTCGTGGGCGACCGGGCGCCCGACCGCGAGACGCTGCGCGCCGCGGTCGAGGAGGCGGGCTACGAGGTGCGACAGCAGTGACGACGAAGCTGGAGCTGCAGATCGGGGGGATGACGTGCGCCTCCTGCGCGGCCCGCATCGAGAAGCGGCTCAACCGCCTCGAAGGGGTGACGGCCTCGGTGAACTACGCCACCGAGCACGCCACCGTCGAGGTCCCCGAGGGCACGGCCGCCGCCGACCTCATCGCCGCCGTCGAGGCCGCGGGCTACACCGCCGCCCTGCCCGTGACCGAGCGGGCCCCCGAGGGTGACGGCACGGGCGAGGGCGAGCCCGACGAGACCGCCCCAATGCGGACCCGGCTACTCGTCTCGCTCGTGCTGAGCGTGCCGGTGGTCGCCATGTCGATGGTCCCCGCCCTGCAGTTCGAGAACTGGCAGTGGCTGTCGCTCACGCTGGCCTCCCCCGTGGTCGTCTGGGGCGCGCTCCCCTTCCACCGGGCGGCCTGGGTCAACCTGCGCCACGGCGCGGCCACCATGGACACCCTCATCTCCCTCGGCACCCTCGCCGCCTTCGGGTGGTCGCTCTACGCCCTGTTCTGGGGCCACGCCGGCATGCCGGGGATGAAGATGCCCTTCGACCTCACCATCTCCCGTGGCTCCGGCACCCACGAGATCTACCTGGAGGTGGCCGCCGGCGTCACCACCTTCATCCTCGCCGGCCGCTACTTCGAGGCCCGGGCCAAGCGCCGGTCCGGCGCCGCCCTCCGAGCCCTGATGGAGCTGGGCGCCAAGGACGCCGCCGTCCTGCGCGACGGCGTGGAGCGCCGGATCCCGGTCGACCAGCTGGCCACGGGCGACGTGTTCGTGGTCCGTCCGGGCGAGAAGGTGGCCACCGACGGCGTGGTCGAGGAGGGCACCTCCGCCATCGACGCCTCCCTGCTCACCGGCGAGAGCGTCCCCGTCGAAGTCGGGCCGGGCGACAGCGTGGTGGGCGCCACCGTCAACGCCGGCGGCCGCCTGGTCGTACGGGCCACGCGGGTCGGGGCCGCCACCCAGCTGGCCCAGATGGCCCGCCTGGTCACCGAGGCCCAGAGCGGGAAGGCGCCCGTCCAACGGCTGGCCGACCGGATCTCGGCCGTGTTCGTGCCCGTGGTGATCGTGCTGGCCCTGGCCACGCTCGGCTGGTGGCTGGCCGCCGGCGAGGGGGCCACCGCCGCCTTCACCGCCGCCGTGGCGGTGTTGATCATCGCCTGCCCCTGCGCCCTGGGCCTGGCCACACCGACCGCCCTCCTGGTCGGCACCGGGCGGGGTGCCCAGCTCGGCGTCCTCATCAAGGGCCCGGAGATCCTGGAGTCGACCCGTCGGGTCGACACGGTCGTGCTCGACAAGACCGGCACCGTCACCACGGGGCGGATGGCGCTGGTCGACGTCGTCCCCGCCCCTGGGACGACGGTCGCCGACGTGCTCGCCCTGGTCGGCGCCGTCGAGGACGCGTCAGAGCACCCCGTCGCCCGGGCCATCGCCACCGCAGCCCGGGAGAAGCTGGGGTCGCTGAAGCCGGTCGACTCGTTCGCCAACGCCCAGGGCCTCGGCGTGCAGGGCGTGGTCGACGGCCACGCCGTGGTCGCCGGCCGCCCTCGCTACCTGGCCGAGTGGGGCCTCGTCCCCGGGCCGGAGCTGGCGGCCGCCGCCGAGGCGGCCGAGGCCACCGGCCGCACCGCCGTCCTCGCCGGGTGGGACGGGGAAGCCCGCGCCGTCCTCGTCGTCTCCGACACCGTCAAGCCGACCTCGAAGGAGGCGATCGCCCGGCTCAAGGCCCTCGGGCTGCGGCCCGTGCTGCTCACCGGCGACAACGAGGCGACCGCCCGCGCCGTGGCCGCCGAGGTGGGCATCGACCAGGTGGTCGCCGAGGTCCTCCCTCAGGACAAGCTCGACGTCATCCGCGGCCTCCAGGACGAGGGCCGGGTCGTGGCCATGGTCGGCGACGGGGTCAACGACGCCGCCGCCCTGGCCCAGGCCGACCTGGGCTTGGCCATGGGCACCGGCACCGACGTCGCCATCGAGGCCAGCGACATCACCCTGGTCCGCGGCGACCTACGAGCCGCGGCCGACGCCATCCGACTCTCCCGTCGCACCCTGCGCACCATCAAGGGCAACCTGTTCTGGGCCTTCGCCTACAACGTGGCCGCCCTGCCCCTGGCCGCCGCCGGCTACCTCAACCCCCTGATCGCCGGGGCGGCCATGGGCGTCTCCAGCGTCTTCGTCGTCACCAACAGTCTTCGCCTGCGATCCTTCCGGAGCTCCACATGACCGCGCTGCGCCGCCTCCTCACCGTTCTGTGCGTCCCCGCCCTCGTCCTGCTGACCGCCTGCGGGCCGGGCGACGACGGGCCCACCCTGGCCGGCGCGGGCGAGGACCGCACCGTCGAGATCACCATGCGCGACATCGCCTTCTCCCCCGACCAGGTCGACGTGCGGGCCGGGGAGAAGATCCGGTTCGTGTTCACCAACACCGGCAGCCTCACCCACGACGCCTTCATCGGCGACGCTGCCGCCCAGGAGGCCCACGAGAAGGACATGCGCAGCGGCCACGACCACGGGGAGGGCGCCAACGCCATCACCCTGAAGCCGGGGAAGCAGGGCCAGCTGGTGTACACCTTCGACCGGCCGGGCCAGGTGATCATCGGCTGCCACGAGCCGGGCCACTACACCGGTGGGATGAAGGTCACCGTCAACGTCGCATGAGGCGCTTTCCTGCCGGGTAGGCGCGTCGCCATGACGCCCACGCGACAGCACCGGCGGGTTGCCGCCCTCGCCCTCCTGGCCCTCATCGCCGTCGGGTGCGGCGGCGGCGGGGACGCCACCTCCGAGGGCGCCACCGCCCCGCCCGAGGGCGCCACCGCCGCCGGTGAGCGCCCCGTCCAGTTCGAGGGCGCCGGGAAGGTCAAGCTCTTCGGCACCTTCACCATCCCCGAGACCCGAGCGGGCCAGAGCGTGCCCGGTGTGCTGGTGCTGCCGACCGCCGGCGCCGGCGACCGCAACGGGATGCGCAGCGTCACCGGGGTGGCCGACCCGCTCGGCCGCGACCTGGCCGAGGCCTTCGGCCACGCCGGCCTGGCCACCTACCGCTACGACCAGCGGGGCACGGGCGAGAGCAGGATCGAGCCCGACGTCCGCCTGTCGATGGACGACCTCGTCGCCGACGCCCGGGCCGCCCTCGACCTGCTGGCCCAGCGCCGGGAGACGGCCGGGCGCGAGCTCTCGGTGGTGGGCTACGACCAGGGCGGGCTGCTGGCCCTGCGCCTGGCCGCCGTCGACGACCGGGTGAAGCGCGTCGTGCTCATCTCGACCCCCGGCCGATCGCTGACCGACGTGCGGGCCGCCCAGCTGTCCGAACGCTACGGGCCCGAGTCGGCCGACGCCCTGCGGGCCCTGGTCGCCGACCTGCTCGCCACCCGTGCGCTCCCGCCCATCGACGCCATGCGCAGCGAGCTGCGGGGCATGTTCCCGCGCGAGGAGGCCGCCTTCCTGGCCGAGCTGTACGGGATGGACCCCGCGGCCGAGGCGGCCAAGGTCCGGGTGCCGGCCCTGATCGTCGTGCCCGCCGACCCCGCGCCCTACGACCCGCAGCGCCTGAGCGCGGTCATGCCCGGGTCACAGATCGTCACCTCCGTGGGCTCGGGGAGCACGTTGCTCATCGCCGGCCCCCGGCCCGAGGACCGCTCCGACCCCCAGAGCCCGGCCCACGAGCACGGCATGGGCCCGCCGGTGGCGGCCACCAAGCGGGACACCGCCGCCCTCGACCGGATGGCGCAGTTCCTGACCTCGCCGCCCCGCCCGGCGTAGGCGGCCTCAGCGGGACAGCTGCCCGAGCCGGGCCACGAGGATGGCGCGGAAGATGCGGAACTCCGTTTCCATCTCCCGGAGGAGGCCGTTCGCCCCGGTGGAGTCGGCGTCGCGGCAGAGGCGTTCGAGGGTGAGGGTCAGCATGCTCAACCGGCGGGCGCCGAAGGCACCGGCGCTGCCCCGCATGCTGTGGGCGCCGTGAGCCGCGTCCTCGAACCGGCCCTCGGCCAGGGCGGACCGGATGTCGGCGAAGCGGGTGGGGACGCCGCTCAGAAAGAGGTCGCAGGCCTTGACCAGGCCCTCGGAGCCACCGTCGCCCATGACCAGGAACAGCTCGTCGAGGATGCCCTCGTCGACGCGATCTTCGGCGCCGCTACCGGCATCCATCACAGGACCTGCCTTTGTCCGTTCCATGGCTCCCCCTGTTCATCCGGATCTCCGCTTTATCGGCTCCGGTCGGCCCCGCCTTGAGCGGACGGACGCCCGGACGTCCGGCCTCAGGCCGGGTACACGTCGACCTCGGTGGCCTTCACCGACACCCAGACCGGCCCGCCGTCCCGGAGGCGCAGCTCGTCGGCAGCGGCGGGGGTGACCTCGGCGACGATGGGCGGGGAGCCGGCGACCTGCACGCGCACGCGGTCACCCTCGATGTCGAGGTTGCCCGCCTGGCCCGGCCACACGTTGCGGGCGCTGCCCTCGGGCCGGGTGCGGTGCAGGGCTACGGCGCGGGGGTGGATCAAGGCGAAGGCGGCGCCGGACAGCTCGGACGGCTCGCCGGCGACGCTGAACGAGCCACCCGCCGGCACCGTGAACGTCCCCCGCTCGGCCGTCCCCAGGTAGAGGTTGAGGCCCACCAGGGCGGCGACCCACGGCGAGCGCGGGCGGGCCGTGACCTCGGCGATGGGGCCCTGCTGGGTGACCCGCCCCCCTTCGAGCACGACGAGGCGGTCGCCGACGGCCATGGCGTCGACGGGGTCGTGGGTGACGAGCACCCGCACGCCGTCGGAACCGGCCAGCTGGGCCCGCAGCTCCCGCCGCAGCTCGGCTTTGGCCGCGGCGTCGATGGCGGCGAGCGGCTCGTCGAGCAGCAGGAGCGAAGGCCCGGTGGCCAGGGCTCGGGCCAGCGCTACCCGCTGGGCCTGACCACCCGACAGCGCACCTGGGCGGGCCGAGCCCACGCCGGCGAGGCCCACGCGCGCCAGCCACTGCCCGGCGACCTCCCGCGCCTCCGGCCGCTTCGTCCCGCGGGCCCGCAGGCCGTAGGCCACGTTGTCGAGGGCGCTCAGGTGCGGGAACAGCAGGTAGTCCTGGAACACCACGGCCACCGGGCGCCGCTCGGGCGCGAGGTGGATGCCCCGGTCCGTGTCGTCCAGCACCAGGTCACCCAGCGTGACCCTTCCCCGCTCGATGGGCACCAGCCCGGCGAGGGCGCGCAGCAAGGTGGTCTTGCCTGCGCCGTTGGGCCCGACCACGGCGACGATCTCGGCCGGGGTGGCCTGGAGGTCGATCGAAAGGTGCAGCGGGCCCAGCCGCAGGGCCAGCTCAGCCTGCAGGCTCATCCGCTCCGAGCAACCGTCCCCGCAGCGCCACCAACACCGCCAGCGACACCACGAGCAGCACCAGCGAGAGGACGATCGCCCCTTCCGGTCGGGTCTCGAGCGTCACGTAGATGGCGCTCGGCATGGTCTGGGTCCGTCCCGGGAGGTTGCCGGCGAAGGTGATGGTGGCGCCGAACTCGCCCAGGGCCCGGGCCCAGCTGAGGGCGGCGCCGGACAGCTCGGACGGCTCGCCGGCGACGCTGAACGAGCCACCCGCCGGCACCGTGAACGTCCCCCGCTCGGCCGTCCCCAGGTAGAGGTTGAGGCCCACCAGGGCGGCGACCCACGGC
>DATAAD010000041.1:0-19080 GCA_036260295.1 Acidimicrobiales bacterium
GGCGGCCACCGCCGGGCGCACCCTGGCCCTCACCGGCACCTCCAGCGCCGAGCTGGCCGGCCTGGCCGGCGTGGCCCTGGCCGCCGGTGGCGTCCTGGTCGTCGTCACCCGGCGCCGCCCCCAGGAGTCCTAGGCGCCGACGGACGACAGGGCTGGAATGGCCGCGGCCGGCCGCCCCTGTGGCGGGCGGCCGCGGCGCGCGCTCGGGCCGGTCCGGCGGTAGGGTGAGGCTCCCAGACTCTCTGTGCCGGAGGTGTACGCCATGGCGTTGGAAGAGGTGGTCAACGAGCACTTCCTGGGCCGTTACCGGGCCCTGCTCGATGCCGAGGACACGGCGTTCGACGAGCTCGAGCACGCCTACGAGGACGGCGATCGTGAGCATTTCCTGGCCGACCTGGCCGTCTGGGAGAACTGCGTGGAGCGCCGTCAGGCCTTCCTCGCCCGCAGCGGCGTCCCCCGGGCCGCCGTCGGGGCGGTGAGCTGAGGCTTCCCGGCCGGTCGTCTCCGGGCCTCCGCCGGGCGACCACCCTCCTGGCGGTGGTCCTCCTGGCCGCGGTCGGCTTGACCGTCGCGGCCGTGGGCAGCACCGACGAGCGGTCGAGCGCGGTCCGGGGCGAGGTGGGCACCACGGCCCCCGGCCCTCCGTCGACCACGGCCCCGGCCCCCGCCACCACCGCCCCGCCCAGCACCATCGGGCCCACCGAGGCCGTCGCCACGCCCCTTCCCGGCTGCCCGCCCCCGCCCCGCCGGCCGGGCACCGGCACCACGGCGCCCACGTGGCGGCCCCCGGTGCTGGTGCCCGAGGTCCAGCTGCCCCCCGCCCATCCGGCGCCGGCCGTCACCGCCGACACGGCGGTCCTCGAGGGCAAGGGCATGTGGATCTGGAAGCACCGCCAGACCGAGGCGGGCGACACCGACGCGGTCGTGGCCCGGGCCAAGGCGGCCGGCCTCACCCAGCTGTGGGTGCGGGTGGGCGACTCCCGGGACGGCTTCTACGCGGCCGACTACCTGTCGTCCCTCGTCCCCAAGGCCCAACGGGCCGGGCTGGCCGTGATCGGCTGGGGCTTCCCGTTCCTGCACGACCCGGTGTCCGACGCCCAGTGGAGCATCGAGGCCGTTTCCTGGCGAGGCCCCGACGGCTCCCGCCTCGACGGCTTCAGCCCCGACATCGAGCTGGCCTCCGAGGGCGTGGTCCTCACCGAGCGCCGCATCACCGTCTACCTGGGCCTGGTGCGCCCGGCGGGCGGCGACATGCCCCTCGTGGCCACCGTCTACCGGGCGACCGACGCCCGCTGGAACGGCAGCTACCCGTACCGGGCCATCGCCCCCTACGTCGACGCCTTCGCCCCCATGGTCTACTGGGGCTGCGTGGAGCCGGGCCGGGCGACCCTGGAGTCGGTCGAGCGGCTGGCCACGCTCAAGCCCGTCCACGTCATCGGCCAGGGGTACGACGCCGGCCCCGAGGGCGGCCGGGCCGGGGCCCCCAGCGCGGCCGAGACTGTCCGCTTCCTCGACGTGGCCCGCCGCAGCGGCGCCATCGGGGCCTCGATGTGGGTGTGGCAGTCCATGCCGGCCGAGCAGTGGGACGCCCTCTCGACCTTCGTCTGGCCCCTACCAAGGAGGAGCGGTGACTGAGAACCCCGTGAACCTGTCCTCGGGACTGCCCGAGACCGCCCTCGACCCCGAGCCGGCCGAGGCCCGGGAGGCCCTGGCGGCGGCCCTGGCCGCCCCCGAGGAGGTCCGACGCGAGGCGGTGGCCGCGGTGGCCACCCGCTGGCCCCGCTACCTCGACGCCTGGGCCCGCCTGGGCTCGCTGTGGGAGGACGACGCGGCGTCGGCGGGCTCGGTCTCCGACCCGGCGGTGGCCTACGCCTGCTACCGGGTGGGCTACCACCGGGGCCTCGACCAGCTGCGCCAGTCGGGATGGCGGGGCCAGGGCTACGTGCGCTGGCGCCATGCCCCCAACCGGGGCTTCCTGCGGTCCCTGGCCGGCCTGGCCCGGGTGGCCGGCGCCATCGGCGAGGACGACGAGCACCGGCGCTGCCTCACCTTCATCGCCCAGCTGGACCCCCAGTGGGACGGCAGCGACGCCTGACCAGCGGGCGTGCTCCCGACGCCAGAGGGGCCTGAGGCGCCGGCGGGGGGGCAGGGGCCCGGCGGGCGCCGTCCGCAGGGCCCGGGTGCCCGCCGGGCGGCAAAGGTCGTCGTCCACGGCCGGGTCCAGGGCGTCTTCTTCCGGGATTCCTGCGCCCGGCAGGCCCACGCCGACGGCGTGGCCGGGTGGATCCGGAACCGTCCCGACGGGGCGGTGGAGGCCTGGTTCGAAGGAAACCCACAGGCTGTGGAAAAGCTGCTGAGATGGTGCCGACAGGGTCCCCCCCGGGCTCGAGTCGAAGGCCTCCAGGTCACCGAGCACAGTCCGGCGGGACTGGAGGACTTTCGCATACAGTGACGGACCTCACGAGCACAGAGGGGGGCAAACGTGCGGGTACGGAAGACGGTCCTGGCCGGGATGATGGTGCTCATGCTGCCGGGGGTCGTGGCGTGCGGCGGCGGGGGCGACGACGAGCTGACCGCCGACGTCAAGGTCGAGGACGACCAGCTCCGCTACAGCCCCGACGAGCTGGAGATCGACCTCAACCGGGAGGAGACCTTCACCTTCCTCAACAACGACGACGTCGTCCACAACGTCACCATCCCCGCCCTCTCCCACGACGACCAGTTCAACGCCATCGACATCGACATCCCCGCCGGGGAGCGGGTCGCGGTACGGGTGCCGGCGGTGGCGGAGGCTCCCCGGGACGGCTTCTTCCTCTTCTACTGCAAGTACCACCAGACCGAGGGCATGTCGGGACGCCTCAAGATTTCCAGCTAGAAAGGGCGGCGGTGGACACCGCCGTGGCCCCTCCGCACGAACGGACCCCGGTCCTGACCGTAGGCACCGTCGTGTGGCTGGCGTCGGAGCTGATGTTCTTCAGCGGCCTGTTCGCCGCCTACTTCACCCTCAAGGCCACGGCCCAGGGCGAGTGGCCGCCGGCCGACGTCGAGCTCGAGGTGGTCACCAGCGGGCTGTTCACCCTGGGCCTGGTCGCCTCCAGCGGCACGATGCAGCTCGCCGTGCGGGCCATCACCGCCGGGCGGCTGCCCGCCTTCCGGCGCTGGGTCATCGCCACGCTCGTGCTGGCCGCCGCCTTCATCGCCAACCAGGTCCACGAGTGGTCGTCGCTGGAGTTCCAGGTCGACACCCACGCCTACGGGTCGGCCTTCTACGTCATGACCGGGTTCCACGGGATCCACGTGCTGGGCGGGATGCTGGGCATGGTGATCCTGCTCGGCCGGGCCGGCAGCCGCCGCTTCGGCGCCGCCGACGCCCCCGCGGTGGAGGTCGTGAGCTACTACTGGCACTTCGTCGACGTGGTCTGGGTCGGGTTGTGGGCCACGCTCTTCCTCCTCCGATGAGGGCGAGCATCCTCGCCGTGCTCACCCTGGTGAGCGGGTCCCTGGCCCTGGCCGTGCTCACCGTGGGGCCTGCGCCTGCGGCGGGGGTGGCGGCGGCGGCCCCGGCCCAGATGGGCCAGCCCAACCCGGCCGAGGTCGAGGCCGGCCGCCAGCTCTACCTGGTCGCGTGCACCACCTGCCACGGGATGGAGGGGGAAGGGGTGGAGGACCGGGGCCCGTCGCTGATCGGCGTCGGCGCGGCCTCGGCCGACTTCTACCTGACCACCGGGCGCATGCCCCTCGACCGCCCCCGGGCCCAGGCCGAGCGCAAGCGGGTGGCCTACACCCCGGCCCAGATCCGCCAGCTGGTCGCCTACGTGGCCTCCCTCGGCCCCGGCCCCGCCATCCCTGACGTCGACCCGGAGCGGGGCGACCTGGCCGAGGGCATGCGCCTCTACGCCAACAACTGCGCCCCCTGCCACAGCTCGGCGGGCGCCGGCGGGGCCCTGGGCCACGCCGTCTACGCCCCGCCGCTCGACCAGGCCACGCCCCTGCAGGTGGCCGAAGCCGTCCGCATCGGCCCCGGGGCCATGCCCGTCTTCGGCCCCGAAGCGCTCAGCGACGAGCAGCTGAACTCCGTCGTGCGCTACGTCGAGTACCTGCGCAACCCCGACGACCGCGGCGGCCTGGGGCTCGGCCACCTGGGGCCCATCCCCGAGGGGTTCGTGGCCTGGGTGTTCGGGCTGGGGGCAATGCTGGTGGCCGTCCGCTGGATCGGAACGAAGGATTGACCCTGCCCGCCCCCCAACCCACCGACGACGACCCGGGGATGCCGGCCGAGCGGCGCATCGCCGTGCTCCTCCTGGCCAGCACGGCCGCCGCCCTCGGACTGGCCGCCGTGTACGTGGCCGGCGGCCATCCCCAAGCCGAGGGCGCCCTGCTGGCCGTCGCCCTGGGCGGCATCGGCTTCGCCCTGGTCCTGTGGGCGCGCGGGCTGTCGACCGAGGGCCCGGTGATCGCCCCCCGGGGCAAGCTGGGCGGGGACGAGGAGGACGAGGAGTTCGTCGAGGACCGGGTGGAGAAGGTCACCCACGAGCCCGGCCGGCGCTCGGTGCTCAAGCTGTTCTGGGCCGCAGGGGGGGCCCTCGCCCTGTCGGCCATCTTCCCGATCCGCTCCCTCGGCCCCGCCCCCGGGCGCGACCTGCTCACCACCGCGTGGCGGGCTGGGGCCCGCCTCGTCGACGAGGAGGGACGGCCGGTGCGGACCGAGACGCTGCCCGTGGGCGGCACGCTCACCGCCTTCCCCGAGGGGACGGAGCGGGCGGGTGACTCGTCGGTGGTCCTCATCCGGGTGGAGGAGGGCGCCATGCAGCCCCGCCCCGGCCGGGAGGACTGGACGCCGCAGGGGTACGTCGCCTACTCCAAGATCTGCCCCCACGTGGGCTGCCCCGTGGGCCTGTACCAGGCCGACACGCACCAGCTCCTGTGCCCCTGCCACCAGTCGACCTTCGACGTGCTGCACGGGGCCCGCCCCAGCTTCGGGCCGGCCACCCGCTCCCTGCCCCAGCTGCCGCTGGCCGTGAACCCCGAGGGCTTCCTGGTGGCCCAGGGCGACTTCGAGGAGCCGGTCGGCCCCGGCTTCTGGAACCGGGGGTAGCCGTCGATGGTGCGCCGGATGTTCCGCTGGGTCGACGAGCGGCTGGGGACGTCGCACTTCACTCGGACCGCGCTGGACAAGATCTTCCCCGACCACTGGTCGTTCATGGTGGGCGAGATCGCCATGTACTGCTTCGTGATCCTCGTGGTCACGGGCGTGTATCTGACGTTCTTCTTCGTGCCCGCCTCCGGCGAGGTGGTCTACGAGGGGGCCTACGAGGCCCTCCATGGCACCCACATGTCCGCCGCCTACGCCTCGTCGCTGGACATCAGCTTCGAGGTCCGGGCCGGCCTGGTGATGCGCCAGATGCACCACTGGGCCGCCCTGATCTTCCTGGCCGCCCTCGTCGTCCACCTGTGCCGGGTGTTCTTCACCGGCGCCTTCCGCCGCCCCCGGGAGATCAACTGGATCGTCGGTGTGACCCTGCTCGTCCTGGCCATCATGAACGGCTTCTTCGGCTACTCCCTGCTGGACGACCTGCTGTCGGGCACGGGCGTGCGGGTGGGGTACTCCATCGCCCTGTCCGTCCCGATCGCCGGGGAGTGGCTGGCCTTCCTGTTCTTCGGGGGCGAGTTCCCCAACACCGAGTTCATCACCCGCTTCTACGTCCTCCACGTCCTGCTGCTGCCGGCGGCCATCGCCGCGCTCCTGGGCGCCCACCTGGCCATCCTGTGGCGCCAGAAGCACACCCAGTTCAAGGGCCCGGGCCGCACCGAGGACAACATCGAGGGGTCAAAGCTGTGGCCCTCGTACGCGGCCAAGTCGGTGGGGCTGTTCTTCATCGTCACCGCTGTGCTGGCCGCCCTCGGGGGCCTGGCCCAGATCAACCCGGTGTGGCTCTACGGCCCCTACGACCCGGCCCAGGCGTCGGCGGCCACCGCCGGCTCCCAGCCCGACTGGTACGTGGGGTGGCTCGACGGGGCCCTGCGCATCATGCCCGGCTGGGAGATCCGGGCCTTCGGCCACACCGTCGCCAACCCCTTCTTCCCCGGCGCCCTCCTCCCCGGGGTGACGTTCGGCCTGCTCTACCTGTGGCCCTTCCTCGAGCGGCGGTTCACCAAGGACCGGGAGCCCCACAACCTGCTCGACCGTCCCCGGGACGCGCCGGTGCGCAGCGGCCTGGGGGCGGCGACGCTGTCCTTCTACACGATCTTGTTCATCGCCGGCGGCAACGACGTGCTGGCCGCGGTGTTCAAGGTCGCCCCCGAGTCGATCACCAACCTGTTCCGCATCGCGGTGTTCGTGGTCCCCGTGATCGCCTTCTTCGTCACCCGCAGCGCCTGCCGGTCGCTGGCCCGCGACAAGGTCCACCCGTTCGGGGGCAGCGTGGGGTACCGGGTGCGGCGCACGCCCACCGGCGGCTACGAGGAGGTCGAGGAGGACGGTCACGACGGCCAGGGCGACGGGCACGGCGACGGCGAGGCCGCCGGCATCGGCGCCATCCGCTCCGACCTGGCCGCCCAGTACCGCCGCCCCCCGGAGTGAGAGTGGGCGATCCGCGGCCACATCCCGCACCGAATCGCCCACACTCGCGCCGGAGGCACCCGGCGTCAGGCACGGCGCCCGTGACAGCGGGGCCTAGCAGTCCCGGGCCGAAGGCCCCTTACGCCTTCGTGTCTGCCTCCCGGGCGTAGCCGAAGGTGGCGGCGGCCATGAGGATGAGGCCGATGACGGCGATCGGGGGCCCGAAGACCAGGCCGTTGGCCAGGATGACGGCCCCGGCCGAGAGCACGAAGGGCCAAGCGCTGGATGCCGGGAAGTAGCCCAGGTCCTCCGCCCCGTCCGCCGGGGTGGCGTCGCCGTCGTCCTCCGGTCGGTGGGCGCCGTGCTTGCGGGCCTGGAACCACAGCCAGAGCCCGACGAAGGCGAAGGCGGGGACGGAGGCGGCCAGCATCGTCGTGCCCGCGTCCTCGTAGCTGATGAACCAGTAGCCTGAGGCGGTGACGGTGAAGAAGGCCGCCGCTCCCAGGAACAGGCGCCGCTCGACCTTCACCCGCCCACCTCCGCCGCCTTCTGCCTGGCGTCGAACACCGGTCGCTCGGAGCGGATGAGCGGCAGCTCGTGGAAGTTGTGCTCCGGCGGCGGCGAGGAGGTGGCCCACTCGAGGGAGTTGCCGCCCCAGGGGTCGTCGCCGGCCACCCGCGCCGCGCCTCCGCCCCGGTGGGTCGACCACAAGTTCCACAGGAGGAAGAGGGTTCCCACCCCGAGGATGGCCGACCCAACCGTCGACAACAGGTTGAGGAAGTTCCACCCCGCCTCCTCGGCGTAGTCCGGCACCCGGCGGGGCATGCCCCGCAGGCCGAGGGCGTGGTGGGGCCAGAAGGTGAGGTTGAAGCCGACGAACATGGTCCAGAAGTGGATCTTCCCCAGGCCCTCGTGCAGCAGGCGCCCGGTGACCTTGGGGTACCAGAAGTAGAGGCCGGCGAAGAAGCCGAAGGCGGCCGTCCCGAACAGCACGTAGTGCATGTGGGCCACCACGAAGTACGTGTCGTGGACGTGGATGTCGACCGGGGGGGCGGCCAGCATGGGCCCGGTGAGGCCGCCCACGAGGAACACCAGCAGGAACCCGATGCAGAACAGCATGGGCGTCTCGAAGCTGAGGTGGCCCCGCCACATGGTGGCGATCCAGTTGAACATCTTCACCCCGGTGGGCACGGCGATGAGGAACGTCATGCCCGAGAAGAACGGCAGGTTGATGGCTCCGGTGCTGAACATGTGGTGGGCCCACACCGCGGTCGACAGGGCGGCGATGGCCAGGGTGGCGAAGACGAAGCCCTTGTAGCCGAACAACGGCTTGCGGGAGAACACGGGGATGACCTCGGTGACCACCCCGAAGAAGGGCAGGGCCACGATGTACACCTCGGGATGGCCGAAGAACCAGAAGATGTGCTGCCACAGCACGGGCTGGCCGCCCTCGGTGGGCTCGAAGAAGTGGGTGCCGAGGTGGCGGTCGGCGTAGAGGAGGGACAGGCCGGCGGTCAGCACCGGGAAGGCCAGGATGATCATGGCGCTGACGATGAGCATGTTCCAGGTGAAGATCGGCATCCGGAACATGGTCATGCCGGGGGCCCGCAGGCAGATCACCGTGGTGATCAGGTTGACGCCGGTGAGGACCGAGGCCACCCCGGTCACCGCCACCCCCATGATCCACAGGTCGGCCCCGGCACCGGGGGAGTGGATGGCGTCCGACAGAGGGGTGTAGGCCGTCCAGCCGAACTGGGCCGCCCCCCGGGCGCTCAGGAAGCCCGAGACCATGGTCAGGCCGCCGCCCAGGAAGAGCCAGTACGACAGGGCGTTCAGCCGGGGGAAGGCCATGTCGGGAGCGCCGAGCTGCAGGGGGACCAGGTAGTTGGCGAAGCCGGCGGCCATGGGCACGGCGAAGAGGAACATCATGATGCTGCCGTGCATGGTGAACAGCTGGTTGTAGACCGACTCGCCCACCAGCTGGCGCCCGGGCTGGGCCAGCTCGGCCCGCATGAGCAGGGCCAGCACCCCGCCCAGCAGGAAGAAGGCGAAGGCGGTGACCATGTAGAGGATGCCGATCTTCTTGTGATCGGTGGTGGTGACCCAGCCCACCAGCCCGCCGGCGTGGCCCCGGGGCTGGGGCTTGGGCGGCGGCGGCGCCGGCCGCTCCTCGAGCAGGGTCACGGCCGACCCCGCCGTTGGTGGCCCCCGCCGTCCCCGGTTCTGGCTGCAGCTGGCCGCGTATGCGCGGCTACGTGCAGCCAGAACGTCGGCCGGTGCACGGTCTTCATCGGACGAGGCTCGCCTGGCGGCCGACGTCGCCGGGGCCCGTGTCGTCCGGCCCCCGCCCGGCCGGCCTCTGCTGCTGCTCGGCCACGAACCGCTGGAACTCGGCCGGGCTGACCACCTCCACGTCGAAGCTCATCCGCCAGTGGTCGAGCCCGCAGAACTCGGCGCAGACGCCCGGGAACCGCCCCGGCTCGGTGGGCTGTACCTCGATGGAGTTGTCGACCCCGGGGATCAAGTCTCTCTTCACCAGGAAGGCGGGCACGAAGAACGAGTGGATGACGTCCGTGGCCTCCAGGCGCAGCCGCACGCTGGCCCCGACGGGGAGCACGAGGGTGGGGATGTCGTTGGCGTCGCCCACCACTGTTACCCCTTGGACCGGGTAGCGGAACCGCCATCCCCACTGGAACCCGGTGACCTCCACGGCCAGGTCGGTGGTCGCGCTGTGGCGGGTGACCCGGTCCTGGGTCCGCATGGTCAGGGCGAAGAGGACGACCACGATGACGAGGGGGACGACGGTGTACATGACCTCGACCGGCACGTTCTCCCGGGTCTGGTTGGGGAGGTCGCCGGGCTGGGCGTCCCTCGGCCGGCGGTAGCGGACGACCGACCACAGGATGAGCGCGGTGACCAGGGCCCCCAGGGCGACCCCGGCGCCGAGGAGGATGCGCCACAGGTCGAGCACGTCCTCGCCCTGCCGGGTGGCGGGCTCGGGTGCCCCTCCCCGGTCGGAGCAGGCGGTGGCCAGGAGGACGGCGGCCGCGGCGACGGTTGCCAGCGGCGCCTTGCCGTGGGACCACGGCCGCACTCCGTGTTTTCCTGGCATCTCACCTGTTAGCATTCGGGCCAGTTAAGCAGGCGGGATCCTGGCCATCAGGATCCTCTGTGAGTGCTTGGGGAAGGCGGCAAGGGTGGGGACGTTCGGGCCAATGCGGCGGGCTGGTCGAGCCCGGCGCGCTTTTGCTGTCGTCATGGCCGCCCTGGCCGCCGCCATCACCCTCGCCCCCGGCCCGGCGTCGAGCCAGGTCGCCGGCCTCGGCGGCAGCGTCACCCCCGCCTTCCAGAGCCCGGTCACCGTCGGCGACCAGAACCAGCCGGCGCTGATCCAGCTGGTCAACGCCGCCTTCGGGCCCCAGGCGGCCACCGAGCCCATCACCGTCACCGACATCCGGGTCAACACCTCGTGCCAGGGGCTGGGCACCGCCCCCGACCCCCTCGGCCCGTCCCCCTGCCCAGCCGGCTTCAGCGAGCCCCGGCCCAACCCCGCCCTCCCCGTCCTCGACCTCGACGCCACCAGCGGGCCGGGCACCACCTGTCCCGGCGGCCCGTTCATCATCACCGGCCCCGACGCCGAGGGCGACTACACCTTCACCCCGACGACCGGCCCGGTCACGCTGGCGGGCGTCGGCCAACCGGGCTCGTCGTGCATCATCACCTTCACCTTCGACGTGATCCAGAGGCCGAACGACGGGGCCACCGACGTGTTCGCCGCGGCCACGTTCACGTCGCCGACCCTGGGCAGCGCCCCCCAGACGGGCCGGACGACGGTCGTCGTCAACCAGGCCACTCCTTCCATCGCCACCCTCGTGTCGGCCCCGGCGCCGCCCGGCGGCGGCACGCCGGTCGTCCCCTTCGGCTCCTCCTTCACCGACACCGCCACCGTCACCGGCGTGGCCAACGGGCCGACGCCGACGGGCACGGTGAACTTCACCGTGTTCCGCGACCCTCCAGGGGCGCCGCCGTGCAGCGGCCCGGCGACCAACCTCGGCCCGTCACCGCTGACCGGCCCGGCGCCGACGCCCCCGACCCCGCCGACGGCGACGGCGACGTCCGCGCCGGTCACCGCCAACGCCCCCGGCACGTACCGGTTCGTGGCGACCTACAGCGGCGACGTCAACTACGCCGCCCTCGGCCCGACCCCGTGCAACGCTCCGGGCGAGAACGTCACCGTGGAGCAGCTGCAGCTGGGGCTCCAGACCCAGGCCTCGACCAACGCCACCGACGTGCCCTCCGGCACCACCGTCACCGACACCGTCATCCTCACCCCGCCCCCTGGTGGGCCGCCCCCCACCGGGACGGTGACGTACACCCTGGTCGGGCCCAACCCCGACCCCGCGTGCACAGGGCCGGTGGTCGGGACGAGCACGGTCCCGGTCGGACAACCGTCAGGGCCGTTCACCGTCACCCTGCCGGGCACGTACAACTTCGTCGCCACCTATTCGGGCGACGCCAACTACGCGCCGATCACCACGCCGGTCGGCTGCGGCGACCCGCGTGAGCGCTTCACGGTCGCCCGCCAGCCGGTGCAGCTCGTCACCCAGGCCTCCACCAACAGCACCACGGTCATGCCGGGCACCACCGTCACCGACGTCGCCACCGTCACCGCCCCGGCCGGCTTCCCGGCGCCCACCGGCACCGTCACCTACACGCTCGTCGGCCCGAACCCGGCGCCCGGGTGCACCGGCCCCGTCGTCGGTGCGCCCAGCACCGTCCCCGTCGGCCAGCCGTCGCCGCCGTACACGGTCACCGCTCCCGGCACCTACAACTTCGTGGCCACCTATTCGGGCGACGCCAACTACCTGCCGATCACCACGCCGGTCGGCTGCGGCGACCCGAACGAGATGTTCGCCGTGGCCACCCTCCCCATCGGCCTCGCCACCCAGGCGTCCACCAACTCGCCGAACGTGGCCCCGGGCACGGCCGTGACCGACGTCGCCGTCTTCACCCCGCCCCCGGGCGGGCCGCCGCCGACGGGCACCGTCACCTACACCCTCGTGGGCCCCAACCCCAACGCCAACTGCACCGCACCCGTCGTCGGTGCCCCGAGCACCACCCCCGTGGGCCAGCCGTCGCCCCCCTACGTGGTCACCGCGCCGGGCACGTACAACTTCGTGGCCACCTACTCGGGGGACGCCAACTACTCGCCGATCACCACGCCGGTGGGCTGCGGCGACCCGAACGAGATGTTCGCCGTCGCACTCCAGCCCGTCACCTTCACCACCCAGGCGTCGACGAACGCCACCAACGTGGCGCCGGGCACCGCGGTCACCGACATCGCCATCTTCACCCCGCCGCCGGGCGGGCCGGCACCGACGGGCACCGTGACCTACACCCTCGTCGGCCCCAATCCCGACCCCAACTGCGTCGGGCCGGTGGTCGGGACGAGCACGGTGCCGGCGGGCCAGCCCTCGGCTCCGTTCACCGTGACCGCGCCGGGGACGTACAACTTCGTCGCCACCTACTCGGGCGACGGGTTCTACGCCCCGATCACCACGCCCGTCGGCTGCGGCGTGCCGGCCGAGCGCTTCGCCGTCGCCCAGCAGCAGGTGCAGCTCGTCACCCAGGCCTCCACCAACAGCACGACGGTGCCCCCGGGCACCACGGTGACCGACGTGGCGACGATCACCCCGCCGGCCGGCGGCCCGCCGCCCACCGGCACCGTCACCTACACCTTGGTCGGCCCCAACCCCAACGCCAACTGCACGGCGCCGGTGGTGGGCACCAGCACCGTCCCGGTGGGCCAGCCCTCGGCGCCGTTCACCGTCAACTCGGTCGGCACCTACAACTTCGTCGCGACCTACAGCGGCGACGTCAACTACCAGCCCATCACCACGCCGGTGGGCTGCGGCGTGCCCGCCGAGATGTTCGCCGTCGCCCTGCGCCCGATCGGCCTCACCACCCAGGCGTCCACCAACGCCCCCAACGTGGCGCCCGGCACGCCGGTGACCGACGTGGCCGTCTTCACCCCGCCGCCCGGTGGCCCGCCGGCCACGGGCACGGTCACCTACACCCTGGTCGGCCCCAACCCCAACGCCAACTGCACGGCGCCGGTCTTCGGCACCGCCACCGCACCGGTCGGCACGCCGTCCCCCGCCTTCAACCCCACGGCGCCCGGCACCTACAACTTCGTGGCCACCTACTCGGGCGACGCCAACTACGCGCCGATCACCACGCCCGTGGGGTGCGGCGACCCCAACGAGATCTTCGCCATCGCCCTCCAGCCCCTCAACCTCGTGACCCAGGCGTCGACGAACGCGCCCAACGTCACGCCGGGCACGACGGTCACCGACGTGGCCACCCTCACCCCGGTGACCCCGGGCGGCCCCACGCCCACCGGCACCGTCACCTACACCCTCGTCGGCCCCAACCCCGACCCCGCTTGTACCGGGCCGGTGGTCGGCACCAGCACCGTGCCCGCCGGGCAGCCGTCCGGCCCGTTCACCGTCAACGCGGTCGGCACCTACAACTTCGTCGCCACCTACAGCGGTGACGCCTTCTACCAGCCCATCACCACCCCGGTGGGCTGCAACGTGCCCGCCGAGCGCTTCGCCGTGGCCCAGGCCGCGCCGACGATCGTCACCCTCGCCTCGCCCCCGGTCCCGGTGGGCGGGCAGATCACCGACACCGCCACCCTGAGCGGGGGCGTCAACCCCACCGGCACCATCACCTTCGCCCTGTTCGGACCGGACAACCCGACCTGCACCGGCACCCCGGCCTTCACGTCGACGGTGCCGGTCAACGGCAACGGCAATTACACCTCGGGCGCCCACACCGTGACGGCGGCCGGCACCTACCGCTGGGTCGCCACCTACAGCGGCGACGCCAACAACGCCCCGGCCGGGCCCACCGCCTGCAACGACCCGCTCGAGCAGACGGCCGGCCAGCGGGTCACCCCGACCCTCGTCACCGTCGCCTCGGCCGGCACCGTGGGCGGCCAGGTCTTCGACACCGCCACCCTGTCGGGCGGCTTCAACCCCACCGGCACCATCACCTTCCAGCTGTTCGGCCCCAACGACGACGACTGCAGCGGCCCCCCGATCTTCACCAACGTGCAGCCGGTCAACGGCAACGGGAACGTGCAGTCCGCGCCCTTCGTCCTCCCCGCCGCAGGCGTGTACCACTTCGTCGCCACCTACAGCGGCGACGCCAACAACAACCCCGTCGGTCCGACGCCCTGCAACGACCCCAACGAGACGGTGGGCGTGGGCCGGGCGCCGATCAGCCTGGCCACCGTGGCGTCGCCCAGCGTGCCCGCAGGCGGGATCATCTTCGACACCGCCACCCTCGCAGGGGGCTTCAACCCCACGGGCACCATCACCTTCAACCTCTACGGCCCCAACAACCCCAACTGCACGGGCACGCCGATCTTCACCTCGGTCGTCCAGGTGAACGGCAACGGTTCGTACCCGTCCACCTCCTTCACACCCACCCAGCCCGGCACCTACCAGTGGGTGGCGAGCTACAGCGGCGACGCCAACAACGCTCCGGCCACGACGGCCTGCAACGACCCCCTGGAGCAGGTCGTGGTCACCCCGCTGCCCACGATCATGGTGGAGAAGACGGCGAGCCCCACCAGCCTGCCGGTGCCCGGCGGCACGTTCACCTTCCGGGTGGTCGTGACCAACACCAGCTCGGTGCCCCTCACCATCCGGACCCTCACCGACAACATCTACGGCAACATCACCACCATCCCCGGGTCGACCTGCAACACGGCCATCGGGACGGTGCTGGCCCCCTCGCCCGGTCCGGGCAACACCTACACCTGCGAGTTCCCGGGGACGTTCTTCGGGCCCGGGGGCGCCACCCAGACCGACATCGTCACCGTCACCGCCACCGACAACCGGGGCAACACCGTCCGCGACGACGACGACGCCGTCGTCAGCATCACCCCCGTCCCGCCGTCGATCACGACCACCAAGACGGCCAGCCCGCCGAGCCTCCAGGAGCCGGGCGGCACGTTCACCTTCTTCTACTCGGTCACCAACACCGGGCCGGAGCCGGTGACGGTGACGTCGATCGTCGACGACGTCTACGGGGACCTGAACGGCCGGGGCACGTGCGCCACCGGCGCCCGCCTGGCCCCGAACGGCGGCACGTACACCTGCTCGTTCCAGGGCAACTTCTTCGGCGAGGCGGGCGCCCGCCAGGTCGACACCATCACCACCATCGCCGTCAACGACCGGGGTGACCAGGTGGTCTCGCGAGCCTCGGCCGTGGTCACCATCACCGACGTCCCGCCCGCCATCCGCATCGTCAAGACGGCCAACCCGATCAGCCGTCCCGAGCCGGGTGGCACGTTCCGGTTCACCGTCACCATCACCAACCCCAGCTTCGAGCCCGTCACCACCACGTCGCTGGTCGACGACATCTACGGCGACCTCAACGGCCGGGGCAGCTGCGCCATCGGCGTCGTGCTGGCCGCCAACGGTGGCACGTACAGCTGCGAGTTCGACGGCGAGTTCCGGGGCCGGGCCGGCGACTCCCAGACCGACACGGTGACGGTCGTCGCCGTCGACAACGAGGGCACGGAGGTGACGGCCTCGGCCCAGGCCACCGTCACCCTGACCCCGGTCTCGGTGCCGCCCGTGGTCCAGCCGCCTCCGCCCGTCGTGGTGACGCCCCCGCCGCCCCAGGTGCTGGTCCGCACCGGCGGGGACCTGGGCGGCCCCCTGCGCCTGGCCGGCGTGCTCGTCCTCGTCGGCATGGTGCTGATCGCGGCCAGCTGGAGGTTCGGCAACGGTGGCACCGGCCTCCTGCCGCTCCCCGCCGGGCCACGGGGCGGTCCCGGCCCGGGTGGCGGCAGCGGCGGCGGCCACTGGTTCGGCCGCACACCCGAGCTGCCCCCCGGCCCGCTCGGGGGGCTGGGGGGCAGCTTCCGGGCCCCCGCGCCGGCCCCTCCCGCGCCGGAGATGAGGTCCGACGGACCGGCCCCGCAGGCCGCCGAGCCGGACTGGGACGACTGGGTCGGCGAGGACCGGCGGGTGATCCCCACCGCCTCCGTCGAGGTTCCCGCCGTCGCCGACGACGACCAGGAGGTCGTCGTGCCCACGGTGGTCCCCTTCCGGGCCACCGGGGGGCTCGACGCCGCGGCCCGCGACGCGGCCGACGCCGACGCGGTCGGGCCCGCCCGTCCCGTCCCCCCGCCGGGTCGCCGCGGTCGGCGGTTCGGAGGCCGCTGAGCGGTCACCCGCTCCCCGGCCCGGAGCTCTTCGGTCTCCCCGGGCGGCTCACCGACGTCCGTCCCCTGGGTCGGGGCCACATCCACGACACCTTCCTGGCGACGTACCGGGACGGCGACGGGCGCCCCGCCCACTACGTCCACCAGCGGCTGAACACCTCGGTCTTCCCCGACGTCGACCTGCTCATGGACAACGTCGTGCGGGTCACCGACCACCTGGCCGCCCGGGCGGCCGACCGGCGTCGGGCCGTGCGCGTGCGCCCGGCACCGGGCGGCCGGCCCTACCTGCTCGACGAGGCCGGTGCCCCCTGGCGTACCCTCGAGTTCATCGACGGGGCCCGGACCTTCGCCCGCTTCGAGGGACCGGCGCAGGCGGCCGAGGGGGCGGCGGTGGCCGCCCGCCTGGTCGAGGACCTGGGCGACCTGGCGCCGCCCCCGGCCGAGGTCATCCCCGGCTTCCACGACGTCGTCCGCCGGCTGGAGGCCCTGGAGGAGGCCCGGGCGGCCGACGCCGTGGGCCGGGCCGCCGAGTGTCACGACCCGGTCGACGCCGTCCTCGCCCACCGGGAGGTCGCCTCCGAGGTGGCCGCGGCCCGGGCCGACGGCCGCCTGCCCGAGCGCACCGTCCACAACGACACCAAGACCGAGATCATCCTCTTCGACGAGGCCACCGGCGAGGCCCTCTGCCTGGTCGACCTCGACACCGTCGGCCCCGGCACCGTGCTGTTCGACGTGGGCGACCTGGTCCGCTCGGGCGCCACCGCCCTCCCCGAGGACGGCGACCCCTACGCCCTCACCGTCGACCCCGAGCTGGTCGACGCCGTCCTGGACGCCTACGCCGAGGCCGGCGCCGCCTTCCTCACCCCGTCCGAGGTCGGCCTCCTGCCGCGGGCCGGGCCCCTCATGGCCCTCGAGTCGGCCGCCCGCTTCCTCACCGACCACCTCCAGGGCGACGTCTACTTCCGCATCACCGAGCCGGGCCACAACCTGCGCCGGGGCCGCAACCAGCTCCGCCTCCTCGAGCTGCTCCTGGCCGGATGAGGCGCTACCAGGTGGTCGACGGCCGCCCCCGCACCGTCGCCCTCATTGTCGGGAGCCGGGAGATGGCGGTGGACGGGCCCGAGGTCGCCCTCACCGTCGACGGCCGCCGCATCACCGACGCCGACCTGTCCCCCAGCCAGGTCGAGGAGTCGGCCGACCGGCTGACCTGGATGCTCTTCGGCCAGGGCATCGCCGTGCGGGTGGTCGTGGAGCGGGGGAGCGACCTGGCCCGCAAGCGGGTCGAGGTCAGCGGCCGGGGTCACCTCACCGACGTGGAGCTCGACCGGTGGGCGGGCCCGACCTTCGAGGGGTTCGAGACCACGGGCGAGCCCGTGCCCTACAACGAAGGGCCGGTGGGCCTGGGCCAGCCCGTGTTCGGCCCCGGGTTCTTCGCCGGGGTCGAGCACCCGGCGGCCGAGAACCTGGTCGGCCCGGGCGGGACGGGCGCCGCCCTCCGCCTCCCCGTGGCCGTGGACCTCGGTCCGGACCCGTGGGCGAGCCCCGGCGCAGTGGTCGGCGGCGGTCACCTGGACGAGTTCTGGGACTACGTCGACGGCCTGCGCCCCAACCCGCCCCGCGCCGTCGTCCTCAGCAACAACTGGTACCACCTGGGCGCCACCGCCCGGATGGACGAGGCCTCGGTGCGGGCCGAGGTGGAAGGGTTCGACGCCGTGGCCGCCCGCCACGGCCTGGCCCTGGACTTCGTGGTCCTCGACGACGGCTGGGAGGGCGCGGTCGAGGCCCGGTGGGACGAGGCGACCGGGCTCTGGGGCGGCCTGGCCCCGTCCCGCTTCCCGTCGGGCATCGGCCCGCTCGGCCCCCGGGTCGGGCTGTGGCTGAGCCCCTTCGGCGGCTACGGCGAGCGCCAGCGGGGCCGGGTGGCGTGGGCCAGGGCCCACGGGCTCGAGGTCGACCCTCGCCGCAACCTGCTCTGCGCCGCCGGCACCCGCTACCGCGCCCACCTGGCCGAGGTCCTGGCCCGTTGGACCGGCGCCGGGGTCGGGTACTGGAAGCTGGACGGGGTCAGCTTCGACTGCGCCGACCCCGGCCACGGCCACCCGGTGGGCCCCGGCGCCCGCACCGCCCAGGTCGACGCCTTCCGCGGCCTGGTCGAGGGCATCCGGGCCGTCCGCCACGACGCGGTGGTGATCTTCACCATCGGCTCGCACCCCTCGCCGTGGTGGCTGTCGGCGGTCGACTTCGTGTGGCGGGGGGGTCTCGACGACACCGCGGCCGACCAGCCCGGCTCCCGCCTCGACCGCTTCGACACCTACGTCGACACCTGCCTCCAGCGCTACCGGCCGGCCGCCTTCCCGCTCTCCGCCCTGGTGACCTTCTCGTTCGTGGAGGCGCCCACCGCCAGCTACCGCAACGGTGGCACCGGGCTCGAGGACTGGGCCCGCCACTGCTGGCTGGCCGCCGGGCGGGGCACCCTCCACCACGACCTCTACGTGGCGCCCGACTCCCTGTCCGACGAGGAGTGGCGGGTGCTGGCCGACGCCCTGGCCTGGGCCCGGGGCCACGAGCGGGTCCTGGCCCGCAGCCGCATGGTCCTCGGCGACCCGGGCGCCGGCGAGGTCTACGGCTTCGCCGCCCGCAAGGGGGACGCCGCCACCGCCTGCCTGCGCAACCCGTCGCCCCACGCCCGCACGGTCGACGTCGACTGGCCGGCCCTCCTCGGCTTCCCGGCCGGCACGCCCCTGGCCCTGACCGCCCGCCACGGCCCGAGCCCCGACGTCCCGTTCACCCTGGGCCCGTTCGAGGTCCTCGTACTGGAGGCGACGGCCTAGGCCTGGGCCACGGCCGCCACGTTGGCCGCCTCGCCCGCCCCGGCGGCGGCCGCGGCCCGGGACCGGCGGCGGGCCCGGATGCCGCCCATGGCGCCCAGGGCGGCGGCCAGGCTCACCGCCCCCCCCAGGGCCAGGCCCACCCGGGGCCCCCACGTCTCGGAGATCCAGCCCAGCAGGGGGCCGCCCACCGGCGTGCTGCCCAGGAACAGCAGGCCGTAGAGGGCCATGACCCGCCCCCGCATGGCCGGGTCGGAGTTGAGCTGGAGGGTGGTGTTAGCCGTGGCCAGGAAGAGCATGACGGCCACGCCCACGCCCACCAGCAGCACGCTGGCCAGGGCTACGGTGGGGGCCACCGCGGTGGCCAGCATGAGGGCCCCGAAGGAGGCCCCGGCGCCCAGCAGCAGGCGGCGGCTTGGACGGGCCCGGCTGGCGGCGAACAGGGCGCC
>DATAAD010000042.1:0-22203 GCA_036260295.1 Acidimicrobiales bacterium
GAGCCGTGTGCGGGAGAACCGCATGCACGGTTCGATAGGGGGCCGCTGGCGAGGTGGTCGGGCTCGAACCAGATGGGCGATGAAGCGAAAGCCCTGCGCCCGAAGCATCACGCCGATCCCAGACCAGCGGCCTACCTCACCGGGGCAGGTCGAGGTTGCGGGGTGCGCGCCCCGACCGGCGGGTGTTCCAGAACATGTGCCTCAGAACACGCGGGGGCAGACGCCTTGCGCGTGGCAGATGTGCCGTTCGGAGCGCCCCTGGGGTTACGTCGGATCCAGGCGCATGGCTGTCAGCGGCAACCCCAGGTCCCAGCCCTCCGGCGGGCACGGCGAACCGTGCGAAGGCGAACGACGACCGGGCCCCCGCAGGAGGAACGACGACCGAGCCCCGCACCCGGGACGGTGACCGGGGCCTCGCGCACCCGGAACGGTGAATGCGGTGCAGCCCTGAGCCAGCCGCGATTCACGCATGGTCTTCTCTCCGAACCCGCTCGCGGTCCGGCGCTCTGAGTCGGTTTCGAGTCACTGACAGTGGGATGGTCAGCCTTGCTCTGGGGACATTGACTTGACATGGGGAGGCCGGCGGCGGCCGCCCCCATGGGCCCGTCAGGGCCCATCCCGGGTCACGCCCGGCGGACCCTGTCAACCCCTTTTGGCCCGACGAGGAAGGGGTTGCGTCAGTGCCACGGGCGAGCTTTGCGCGACGCCTCGCAGGTCAGGCAGGGCCGTCCCGGGTTGTCTCGGGCGTGGATGACACACCAGGCGCCGAGCTCGTCGCCCGGCAGCTGTCGTCACCGCATATGCGGCACTTGCCTACCGGCGCTGGCTCGGGGGAAGTGGGGCCGCGCCGTGCGCGGGCGGTCATCGATCAGGTCGACGGCTGGTCTCGTGGGGATGGAAATGGCGGTGCCGGCCGCCTCGGTGCTGCGGTCGATCGTGCGAGAAGGGCCCGGCGGTCGAGCTTCCGGGCCTTGGTTGGCCAGCTGTGAGCAGCCGGCGTGGGTGCCGGGCGCGTCTCGCCTACCCGGCGAGATGTCGACCGGTCGTGGTGCAGTGGGATGTAGCGCTCGGTGTGCAGCTCGCTGATGAGGATGCGCTACCAGCGGGTGTCGTCGATGAGCACCGGCGTGCCGCTCCTTTAGCCGACCGGCAGTGCCACCGACATGTAGCGAACGGAGTCAATCGGTTCCTCAACCACCAGTGCTTCTATAGAATGACGGAGGAGGCGGGGCCTGGGAGAAGGGAAGGGGCGAGCCTGTTCCGAGCCGAAATCCGGACTGGCAGGCGAGGTACGCCGCGGCCACATTCAAGGTCAAGCGCCCGGAGGCGTATGCAGCGATGGAACGGTTCGCTCGGCGCCGAGCGGGCCGAACACCATGTGGCGGAGCACGGCCAGCGCGGGGTCTTGGCCGGATGGACGAGCGCGCATCTACGCTGGTACCGAGAGGGGTGCTCGCCTCGCGGTCCTCGAACGATCCATCCGAGCGGGCGCCGGAAGGAGTGACCGTTGGGACGAAGGCGTCTGCATCCCGCGAAGAGAAGGGCAGCCGGCTCCCTACTCGTTGTGGCGACGGTGTCGGCGGCCACCTTCGCGCTGTCAGGGCCGTTGGTGGCCGACGTGGCGCAGGTCGAGGGCAGCGCCTTCGGCTGTTACAGCCACATCAGCCTGTCCGGCGGGCCCCCGGCGGTTCTCGGGCCGGTCCCCACGGTAGCGGTACCACCGAGCGGTGGATCGAGTGGCCGGAACGCGCCGGAATGCCGCCTGCTTTACGGCTCGACCGCTGTTTTCACCGCGCGTCCGATCTTCCTCACCACCGACGGGAGGACGGGCCCTAGCGGGTCCGCCACCAGCACGGCCACCCTCGGCTCTATCAATACGTCGGGGCAAGAAGTGTTCACCGCCACACGGGCTCAAAGCACGTGCTTCGCCTCCGAGTCCCGCGTCACCGCCTCGACGACGATCACCAACGGAACCCTCGTGGTCTCCGAGGGCGATCCGAACGTGGACGGCGATGGGACGATCGCGGCCATTCCGCCGAACCCGCCACCCAACTACACCATCAACGGCGTGATCGAGGGCACCGGCGACAGCTTCAGGGCCGTCTTCAACGAGCAGGTCACTGATCCCGTCGATGGCTCCCTCACTGGCAACATCTATCACCTGTACCTCCTGGGGCCCACGGCGGTGGGCGACGTGATCGCCGGTCAAGTCGTCTGCGGCGTGGCTACTCCGCCGTCCTCGACCACGAGCACCGAGTCTCCGACGACGACCGGGGCCACGACGACGACGACGAGGGCCACGACGACGACGAGGGCCACGACGACCACGACATCGACCATCACGGCGCCCGTTCGGAAAGGGAACTCGCGCTTGCCCCGCACCGGAGGCGGCGCCCTGCTTTTGGTCGCCGTGGCTCTCGTGGTGGGCAACATCGGCGCCTTGCTGGTGGTGACGAGCCGGCGCAGGCGCTGGCTTTGGGGGTGAGAGTCCCGGGAACGGCCGGACAGGGCACGTACGACGACTAATTGGTCGAGGCCTTGCTCCCACCATGATGTCGTCGCTCGCCGGACGCCGAGACTTGCAACGAGCCGGACTGCGACGACGTTGGCCATCAGCGACGCCATCCAGAGTGAGTTCGTCCTCCTGCCCATCGCCCTTCTCCCCACCGCCGCGGTTGCGCTGATCAACGACCTCCGCGGAGACTTCTGCGGACGCCGGTGCTCCGCCAAGCGCGCGACTCGGGCGGTGTCCCCGTAAGAGTGGTCCGGTGAAGCGTCCCGGTGACGGGGGGCCTATGCGGAGCAGCCTTGAGCCACCCGCGATCCCGCACCGTCGTTCTCCAACCCCCTGGGTCCGGCGCTTTGGGTCCGCTTCAAGTCACTGATAGTGGGAAGTTCAGCCTTCTCCTGGGGACATTGACTTGACATGGGGAGCCCGGGCGCGTCCGACGTCGGGCTGCTCGACGAAGATCTGCCGGCGTGGGCCCCAGTAGTGGTCGGTCGAGCGCACGTCGTCGTAGCCCAGCACGTCCGAGCCCGGACCGATCAGGGCGGCCGAGTGGGTGACGGCCGCCAGGCGCGACCGGACGACCTCGCCGTAGAACGACGCAGCCAGCTCGAGACCGGGGACGAACGCCACCACATCAGGAGCTTAGGAACGCGCCGGACGGCGCACCCGGTGCGGCAGGTAGGCTCCCCGCTGCGTTTGGCGGAAGAGGCGGAAGGAGCCGTTCATGGCATCCCAACAGCTGGCCCCCGGGACCATCGTGGTCACCGGGGTCGAGGCATCGAGCGGCACGGGTGCGGTCCTCCGGGTGCATCCGACCAAGGGCACCGAGGCCCGCGTCTCCTCGGCGGGCGACTTCGCCACTCCGATCGGAGTGGCGATCGACGCCGACGGGAACCTGCTCATCGCCGACGCCGACGCCTTCGGAGGGCGCGGCGGGGTGATCCGGGTGGTCCCGGGGAAGAAGGGCCAGACGACGGTGGCGTCCGGCGGGCTCTTCGCCAATCCGTTCGACATCGCCGTCGAAGCGAGCGGCAGCATCCTCGTCGTCGACCCGCATGCGTCCGGCGTCGGTGGCGTGGTGCGAGTCGACCCCGGCAGCGGCGAGCAGACCATGGTCTCCTCGGGGGAAGAGGCGGGGGCGGCGCTTCGGGAGGTCGGGATCGCCCTCGAGGCGAACGGGCGCATCCTGGTCGTGGAACAGTCCCTGGCCGGAGGCCAGGGCGGCGGGCGGGTGACTCGCATCCATCCCAAGACCGGCGCCCGCAAGGTCGTGTCGTCCGGGGGCTCGTTCACGAGCGCGGCCGGCGTGGCCGTCGAGGCCAGCGGGAGCATCGTGGTGGCCGACGCCAACGCGTTCGGCGGCAGCGGCGGAGTCATCCGGGTCAATGCGAGGAGCGGCAAGCAGACCACGGTGTCGTCGGGCGGGTCGTTGGTCAGCCCCCTGGGCATCGCCGTGGAAGCCGACGGCAACATCCTCGTCGCCGACTCCGACGCCTTCGGCGGGAAGGGAGGCGTGATCCGCATCGACCCGGAGACGGGCGAGCAGACCAAGGTCTCCTCGGGCAAGAAGTTCGGCGGCCACCGGAGAGTTGCGGTCGTCCCACCCGCCCCGGCCTGACCCTCCCGGGCGACGGCCAGCGCGATCGCGAGCTACCCCCCGCTCGGCTTGGCTGAGACCTCGAACCACACCCGCTTGCCCCCGACGGTCGGCGTCACGCCCCAGCGGGACGAGAGCGTCTCGACCAGGGACAGCCCCCGGCCACCGGTCTCCTCCGGCCGCGGGGTACGGAGCTGGGGAAGCGCGCTCGACCCGTCGCCCACCTCGACCCGCACCCGGTCGCCCAGGTAGCGGACGATGACGGTGGCCTCGGTGCCGGCGTGGCGCATGGCGTTGGTCGCCGTCTCGGTCGCCAGCAGCTCGACGTCGCCCTCTTCGAGAAGGGCCTCGAGTCGCCAGCTGGCGAGCAGGCGGCGAAGGAGGCGGCGGACCTCGACGATCTCGGCCGCTTCGGGTCGCAGCCGCAGCCGCGCCTCCCGCGGGGGAGTCGGCGGGTGGTGCCAGAGGTCGGGCTGGAGGTCACCCAGCGGGTAGCCGGGGAGCTGGAGCTGTCCTCTCGACAGCCCGGTGGCTGCTTCGAGGCGCTTCGTCGCCTCCTCGCCCGAGGACCCGGGGACAGCGAGGACGGCGACACTCTCGACGTCGGCGCCGGCGGCGACGACCGCGGCCGGCCGGCCGGTGACGGCGAGCAGGCAGTCCAGAAGGCGGTCCTCGTCGGCCGGCCGGGCGGGGACGACGAGGGCGTCCCCGGGGCCGAGACCTATGCGGTCGTCGCCCGGCGGGCCGCGCCCGTGGCCGCGCAGGTCGACCCAGCCGGCCCTACGGACGGCGACCGAGCGGAGGCCGCCGCTCCCGGCCGTCGTCATCCACGCTCCGCAGACGTCCAGCTCGATGCGGAGCAAGGCCGCCGGCTCCTCCACCCCGGCCACCGCCGAGGACGGAGGACCGGGAGCCACGGCCGCGTCCAGGAGCGCCCGGCGAGCGGCCGCGGATCCGACCGCCACCGCCCACTCGTTCGGGCCGACGCGACGAGCGTCACACCAGCCTTCGTCGCCCGCGGTCGCCACCTCCAGGCCCGGAAGCGCGAGCGAGCCCACATGCGTACCGTACCGCCCGATGCCGGATGTGGTGATCGCCGGCGCCGGGATCGTCGGGTGCGCGACCGCGGTGCACCTGCTGGCCGCCAGCCCCGGCCTCGAGGTCGTCGTGGTCGAGCCCGACCCGACGTATGCGCGGGCCGCCACAGGGCGAGGTACGGGCGGCGTACGCCAGTTGTTCACCCGTCCCGAGAACATCGCTCTGTCCCAGTACACCCTCGAGGTGATCGAGGACCGTGGACAACCTCTTCGTCGCCTGTGGCTTCTCGGGGCACGGGTTCATGCACGCAGTGGGCGTGGGCCGCGCCCTGAGCGAGCTCATCCTCCACGGCGAGTACGTCACGCTCGACCTCCGGCCCCTGAGCTACCAGCGGATCGTCGACGTGCGCCCCTACCCCGAAGGCGGGATCCGGTGACGGCCCCCGGAGAGCCCGGGGACTACCCCGTGTTCACGGTGGAGCCGGGGGCGACGAGGTGGACCCACGTCTGCCCGGGGGGCAGGACGATGGGCGCGCCCGAGCTGTCGGTGTAGGTGGTCACGGCCTGGGGCGAGTCCTTCTTCCACGTGCCCAGGAGGAGGGTGCCGGCGGCGAACACCCAGACGTCCCCCGTGCCCACGACCTCGGGGTACTGGACGTCGTAGTCGTCGACGAAGAACTGGTACGGCGTGAACTGCACGACGACCGTGGTCGGCGCGATGCGCCCCTCCTCGAGCACGTGGGGCCGGCCATCCGTCGTTCGCAGCCAGACCGCACTGCCGGCGTCCCAGTCGTACCCGGCGGTGACGTACTGCGCAGGCACCAGGGAGATGGAGGAGACCGGCATGGCCCCCGGGCCGCCGAACGTACGACCCTCGGTGAGGAACTCGGCGAACTTGGGGGGCGACGTCGCCTCGGTCGCGACTCGCGTGTAGAGACCCTGGGTGGACGTGTAGAGGTTGTGGGGAGCGGCGCGGCCGGGGCGGCGGTACATGACCGCGGTGTCGTTCTCGGTGACGATGGTGAGCGGCGCGTCACGGGCAAGGGCCTCGGCACCGGGGCTGCCGCCCGAGAAGGCCAGGAGGCCGCCCAGCGGGGTGACGATCACCGGGTCGGCGGGGCGGACCGAGCGGACGGGGCCGACGACGTCGGCGTCGTTGGAGTGGTAGACGACGACGAAGCGGGTCACGCCCTCTGTGAACTCCTCGTAGACGACATCGGCCGCCCCGACGCCGGCCTGGGGGCGGGCGGCGGCCACGTTGTCGATCTTGACGGCGACGGCGGCCCGGCCCGCCTTCCCCTGGTCGGTGACCGGGCGGCCGGTGAGGGGATAGGTCGGCACCGCGGTGGTCGTGGTGGTCGGGGGGACAGTGGTGGTGGTCGTCTCCGGAGGAGGTGGGGGCGCCGCGGTGTCCCCCCGGTCGGAGCAGGCCGCGGCCAGGACAGAGAGGACGAGGAGGAGCACGGCCACGGGGGCGGGCTGGCGTCGGGCACCCACGGGCTCAGCTCCCCCGGAGCAGGCGACGCCAGCCGGACGTGAGCTGGGGAATGTGGTGCGGGTGCCGGGCCGCGTGCAGCCGCTCCTTGCGCAGCTCGTCGACCTCGAGGTCGTCGAGCGGGCCCAGCGGGCCGAGCACCGAGGAGAGGAGGTAGTCGGCGAGGGCAGGGTTGCGGGCCAGGACGGGGCCGTGCAGGTAGGTGCCGACGACCTTCCCGCTCACGATGCCCTCGGTGCCGTCGCCCCCGTCGTTCCCGTGGCCGACGACGACCCGGCCCAGCGGCTTGGCCGTGGGGCCGAGGGTGGTGACCCCGCCGTGGTTCTCGTAGCCGGTGAGCTCGGGCAGGCCGAGCTCGGGGTCGGGGGTGACCACGACCTCGCCCACCCGCCGGGGGCCGTCGTCGCGGTGGGTCTCGCAGTCGAGGAGGCCGAGGCCGTCGCGCGCCTTGCCGTCCTCGCCGACGAAGCGGTGGCCCAGGACCTGGAGGCCGGCGCAGACGGCCAGGACGGCCGCTCCACCGTCGACGGCGTCGGTGAGGGCGCCGCCCGAGCGAAGCTCGTGGGCGGCGAGGGCCTGGGGGGCGTCCTCGCCCCCGCCCATGAGGTAGATCTGGCAGCCGCGGGGGATGGGCTCGCCGGCGTGGACGTCGACCACCTCGGCGGGGATGCCGCGCCAGCGCAGGCGCTGGGCCAGCACGGTGGCGTTGCCACCGTCGCCGTAGGTCCCCAGCAGCTCGGGGTACAGCAGGGCGATGGCGACGGGCTCAGGCACTCCGCTGCCCCGAGGTGAGGGCTCGGCGGGCGTCCTGGAAGGCCGTGTAGTTGGCCACGAAGTCGACCTCCGGCTGCCGCGCCGTTCCCGACTGCTTGGCCACGTTGGCCGCGGCCATCTCCACCGCCTTGCGGTAGTCGGGCTCGAAGGTGTGGCGGACCTCGGCGTAGCCCAGGCGCACGGCCAGGTCGCGGCCGCGCTCGCCGGTGGCGACGACCAGCCGGCCCTTCAGCCGCTCGAACGGCACGTCCCACAGCCAGGAGGGGTCGCGGCCGTCGGCCACACCCGCGTTGATGCCTACGACCACGGGGACGGGAGGCGGGCGGATGAGGTCGAGGGCCTCGGCCCATCCGGCGGGGTTCTTGGCCAGGAGCAGGCGGACGCGGGCGCCGCCCACGTTGACCACCTGGTAGCGGCCGGCCACCGCCCGCACCCGGGACATGGCCCGCACGGCGCGGGCCGGGTCGACCCCGAGGACCATGGCCGCGGCCACGGCCATGGCCGCGTTGGCCATGTTGAACCGCCCGGGGATCTGGAGGCGGATGTCGAACCGGCGGCCGTCGGCCAGGACGAGGTCGGTGCCCTCCAGCCAGGCGTCGGGGCGGGGGCGGGCCAGGGTGCAGCCCGTGCACGACCACCCCACGCCGCCGCGGTCGTAGCGCGACTCCGTCCAGCGGATGCGGCTGCCGCAGTTGGGGCAGGCCGAGGCGTCGGCCCGCCAGCGCTGGCCCGTGCCCACCCACGTGGCGCCGCAGCGGTCGCCGTTGCTCGGCGGGTCGCAGGCCCCCGCGGCCCAGGTGACCAGAGGGTCGTCGGCGTTGGCCACGACGACCGTCCCGGGTGAGGCGGCGAGGGCCAGCCGCCAGTCGGACGCGTGGCGGCGGACCTCGCCGAAGCGGTCGAGCTGGTCGCGGCTCAGGTTGAGGAGCACGACGGCGGTGGGATGGACGGCGGCGATGGCCTCGGCCAGGTGGCCCTCGTCGACCTCGAGGGCCACGGCCGCCTCGGCCCGCCCTCGGAAGAGGGTGCTGACCAGCCCGGGGATGAGGTTGGCGCCGGCCGAGTTGGTGCTGACCGGCCCCCGGGTGGCCAGGGCGGCGGCCAGCAGCCGGGTGGTGGTGGTCTTGCCGTTGGTGCCCGAGACCACGGCCGACTGGTGACCCGCGGCCATGAGCTCCAGGGCCCGCTTGTCGATGGCCAGGGTGACCCGCCCCCCGATGACCGAGCCCTCGCCGGCGCCGGCCAGTCGGGACGCGTCGGCGATGGCCCGCCCGGCGAGGGCGGCGACTCGGGTCCGGAGCGGGAGATCCACCGCTGGCATCTTTGCCCAGAAGGGGGGACGGGCTTGCGCGCCGGGCCGTCGGAGATTGACCCCCGGGGGAAATGGGGGTTAAAGTGGGGCTCTGTGGCGCGAAGTGGTGGGAGCCTGGATGCCGACGACCTTTTCCTCTGTCCTTCCGGTGCTCCTTCCTCCCCACTCCCTGGACCGAACTGATGTTCCTCGGAGAATACACGCCCACGCTGGACGAGAAAGGCCGATTGACGTTGCCGGCCAAGTTCCGGGAGCAGCTGGAGACGGCGTACCTGACCAGCGAGGTCGACCAGTGCCTGGCCCTATGGCCGCCGGAGGAGTTCGCGGCCCGCGCCCGGGAGCTGCGGGAGCAGGCCAAGCGGGACGCGGCCAGCCACGACCGGGCCGCGTACTTCTTCGCCGGGGCCCAGGAGGTCACCCCCGACAAGCAGGGGCGTATTCCCATCCCACAGTCGCTCCGGGAGTTCGCCGGGCTGCAGCAACAGGCGCCGGCCGTGGTCACCGGCTTCTTCGACCATGTGGAGATCCGGGCCTCGGCCGCCTGGCAGGAGAAGAAGAGCCGCGGGGCCGAGGGCATGGCCCGTCAGCAGTTCGCGGGCTGAGCGGGGCGAGCAGCCGCCCATGCGCCACCCTCCGATCGGTGAAGACCCCCCTCTTCGCCAAGGTGTCGGGAACGTCTCCCGGCGGTCCGTCGATCGGAGGGTGGCGGATGGGCGGGGCTGAGCCCCACCTGCCCGCCATGGTGGCCGAGGTGGTCGACGTGCTGCGACCCGTGCCCCCCGGCGTCATCGTCGACGCCACCGTGGGTGCGGGAGGCCACGCCGCCGCCCTGCTCGAGGCCCTGCCCGAGCACTCCGTGCTCGGCCTCGACCGCGACGACGAGGCCTTGGCTCTGGCGGGGGAGCGGCTGGCCCGCTTCGGCGACCGGGTGACGTTGCGCCGGGCCAACTTCGACCAGCTGGACGAGATCGCGGACCGACCTGTCTCCGCCGTGCTGTTCGACCTCGGCGTCAGCTCCATGCAGCTGGACGAGCCGGACCGGGGTTTCAGCTACCGGGGTGACGGTCCCCTGGACATGCGGGCCGACCGCCGCCAGTCGACCACCGCGGCCGACGTGGTCAACGGCTACGACGAGGCGTCGCTGGCCCGGGTCCTCGCCCGCCACGGCGAGGAGCGCTTCGCCCGGCGCATCGCCCGGGCCATCGTCGCCTCCCGGCCCCTGTCGACCACGGCCCAGCTGGCCGACGTGGTGCGCGAGGCCATCCCGGCCCCCGCCCGGCGGCGGGGCGGCCACCCGGCCAAGCGCACGTTCCAGGCCATACGCATCGAGGTGAACGGAGAGCTCGTCAACCTGGGCGCCGCCATCGACCGGGCCGTCGACCTCCTGGTGCCCGGAGGCCGCTGTGCCGTCCTGGCCTACCACTCGGGCGAGGACCGCATCGTCAAGGACCGCTTCGCCGAGGCGGTCACCGGCGGCTGCACGTGCCCCCCCGGCCTGCCCTGCGTGTGCGGGGCCGTCCCCCGGGTGCGGCTGGTCTGGCGGGGCGCCCATCGCCCGGGCCCGGCCGAGCTCGCCGCCAACCCCCGTTCGGAGAGCGCCCGCCTGCGGGCGGCCGAGAAGTTGGAGATCGCCGTATGACCGCTCCCAGCTACGCCCCGCGCCTCCGCGCCGAGCCTGCCCCTCGCCGCCGGGCTCCCGTCGCCACCCCGCCCCATCTCAGGCTGGTCGACCCCCGGGAGGCGCGGCAACGGCGCCGGGCCCGGCTGGTGACCGGCGTCCTCGTGGCCCTGACCTGCGCCGGCCTGTTCGCCATCGTGGCCCTCCGCGTCGTGCTGGCCCAGGGCCAGGTGGAGGTCGACCGGCTGGAGGCCTCGATCGAGGCGGCCCAGGCCACCGAGCAGGACCTCCGGCTCACGGTGGCCGAGCTGGAGGCACCGGCCCAGATCGTGGCCGCGGCCAGGCAGCGCCTCGGGATGGTGACCCCGGTCACCGTGACCTACCTGACCCCGCCGCCCACGCCGGCCCGTTGACGGCGCCGACCCGCTTCCAGCCCCGCCCCGCCCCACCCCGCCCGCTCCGCAGTCCCCGGCCGGCGCCGCGGCGTCCGGCGCCGCCACCGCCGGCTCGGGCCGCCCGGCCGCGCCTGCGGGCCATTCCCGGCGGCCGCCTCGGGCCGCCCCCGCCCCCGCCGACCCGGCTGCGCCGACCGGCGCGGCCCGCCCCGCCCATGCGGGCCCGGCTGGTCGTGCTCCTGGTGGTCATCGGCCTGGCCTTCGCCGGGGTGCTGGCCAGGCTGACCGTCGTCCAGGGCTTCTCGGCCCGCCGCTACGCGGTGTTCGGGGAGTCCCAGCGCATGCACACGATCGTCCTGCCGGCCGAGCGAGGGGCCATCCTCGACCGCAACCTGGGCGAGCTGGCCGTGTCGACCCGGCGGTCCACGGTGTGGGCCGACCCTACGGTCGTCACCGACGCGGTGACCACGGCCCGGGCCCTGGCCCCGGTGCTCGACCTCCCCGAGCCCGAGCTGCTCGACAAGCTCCGCACGCCCGACGCCGCCTTCGTCTACCTGGCCCGCAAGGTGGAGGACCGGGTGGCCGAGGCGGTCGAGCGGCTCGAGCTGGCCGGCATCCAGCTCCTCGACGAGCCCAAGCGCATCGTCCCCTCCGGCGACCTCGCCGCCCCCGTCCTCGGCCAGGTCGGCCTGGACGACGAGGGGCTGTCGGGCCTGGAGAAGCAGTACGAGAGGGTGCTCACCGGCCGGGCGGGCGAGCTGCTGGTCGAGCGCGACCCGGGCGGCAACGACATCGCCGCCGGCCTGCGGGAGCTCACGCCGTCGGCCCGCGGGGCCAACCTCGTCCTCACCATCGACCGGGCCATGCAGTACGAGACCGAGCGGGCCCTGGCCGATGCCATCGTGTCGTCCAAGGCCAAGGGCGGCATGGCCCTGGTCTCGGACCCGCTCAGCGGCGAGATCCTCGCCATGGCCAACCTCGTCGTGGAGAAGCCGGGCACCCGGCCCGTCCCCCCGGCCGACAACATGGCCGTGACCCGGGTGTTCGAGCCGGGGTCGACCAACAAGGTGGTCACCATCGCCGCCGCCGTCGAGGAGGGCGTGGTCGCACCCACGACCCGGATGAACGTCGCCGACACCCTGCCCGTGGCCGACGTCACCTTCCACGACTCCGAGCCGCACCCGCTCATGTGGTGGACGACGGCCGACATCGTGGCCCACTCCTCGAACGTGGGCACCATCCAGATCGCCCAGCGCCTGGGCAAGAGCCGAATGGACCGCTACCTCCGGGCGTTCGGGATGGCGGACGCCACCGACCTCGCCTTCCCCGGCGAGTCGGGGGGGCTCCTGCCCGACGCCGACGAGTGGTCGGGGACGTCGATCGGCAGCATCCCCATCGGCCAGGGTGTGGCCGTGACCGCGGTGCAGATGCTCAGCGCCTACAACACCATCGCCAACGGGGGGACCTACGTCGCTCCCAGCCTGGTCAAGGGCACCGTCGACGCCGCGGGCAGGGAGCGACCGGCCGAGCCACCGGCCACCCGCCGGGTGGTGTCCGAGGCGACGGCGGCCGAGGTGTCCCGGATGCTGGCCGGCGCCGTCCAGGTGGGCACGGGCACCGCGGCCCGCATCGAGGGCTACACCGTGGCCGGCAAGACGGGGACGGCCCGCAAGCCGTCGGAGACCAAGGCCGGCTACAGCGACACCTACATGGCCAGCTTCGCCGGGTTCCTGCCGGCCGAGGCCCCCCGCCTGTCGGCCATCGTCGTGCTCGACGAGCCCACGCCCTACTACGGCGGGATCGTCGCCGCCCCGGTGTTCGCGGCCATCGGGAGCTTCGGGATCCGCCACTTCGGCATCCCGGCCACGCCGGGCCCTGCTGTCACGCCTGGCGCCCCGGCCGGTACTCTCGGAACCTCACCGACGAGACCATAGGGACTGCGTGCGACTCAGTCGGCTGCTCGGCGACGTCGAGGTGCGTTCCGCCCGGGGGGACCCGGAGGGCACCGAGATCGTCGCCATCGCCCACAACTCGGAGAGCGTCGTCCCCGGGACACTGTTCTGCTGCGTGCCCGGGGCCCGGGCCGACGGTCACGACTTCGCGCGCCCGGCCGTGCAGGCCGGGGCCGTGGCCCTGCTCGTCGAGCGGTTCGTCGACGTCGACGTCGCCCAGGTGCTGGTCGACGACGTCCGCCCGGCCATGGCCCGCGTGGCGGCCGCCCTGTTCGACCACCCGTCGCACCGGATGTCGGTCGTGGGGATCACGGGGACCAACGGGAAGACGACCACCGCCCACCTCCTGCGCTCGGTGCTGGAGGCCGACGGGCGCCGAGCCGCGGTGATCGGCACCCTGTCGGGTGTGCGCACCACGCCCGCCGCCCCAGAGCTGCAGTCCCACCTGGCCGAGCTGGCCGCCGAAGGGATCGAGGCCGTGGCCATGGAGGTCAGCTCCCACGCCCTGGTCCAGCACCGGGTGGACGGCGTGCGCTTCGCCGTCGGCGTCTTCACCAACCTCAGCCAGGACCATCTGGACTTCCACGGGACCATGGAGGAGTACTTCGCGGCCAAGGCCTCCTTGTTCCTTCCGGAGCGGGTCGCCGTGGGGGTCGTGAACGCCGACGACCGGTGGGGGAAGCGCCTGCTCGAGGAGGCGGCCGTCCCCATGCGGCCGTTCTCCCTCGCCGAGGCGGTCGGGCTCGAGGTCGAACGCACGGGGAGCACCTTCCAGTGGGAGGGCGAGGAGGTGCGGCTGCGCCTGCCGGGCACGGTGAACGTGCTGAACGCCTTGGCCGCCGCCGCCGCGGCCCGGGAGCTGGGGATCAAGGCCGCGGTGGTGGCCCAAGGGCTGTCGAACCTCCTCTCCGTGCCCGGGCGGAACGAGCGGGTCGACCGGGGCCAGCCGTTCACCGTGCTCGTCGACTACGCCCACTCCCCCGAGGCCCTGGAGCGGACGCTGGCCGGGGCGCGGGACATGGCCGGGGAGGGCCGGGTGCTCGTGGTCTTCGGGTGCGGCGGCGACCGCGACCGGGCCAAGCGCCCGCTCATGGGCGAGGTCGCGACGCGCGTCGCCGACCTCGCCGTGCTCACCAACGACAACCCCCGCAGCGAGGACCCCGCAGCCATCCTCGACGAGGTCCGGGCCGGCGTACAGCGCACCGAGACGCTGGTCGTCGAACCCGACCGCAGAGCGGCGATCGGTGTGGCGCTCGGAGAGGCCCGTCCCGGCGACGTCGTCGTCATCGCCGGCAAAGGCCACGAGACGACGCAGGTGATCGGCGGCCAGAGCGTCCCGTTCGACGACCGAGCAGTGGCCGCGGAGATCCTGGGAGCACTGTGCGGCGCCGGCGGCCCGGAGGCCCCGAGGACGGCCGGCCGCGGGCCAGGCTCCGCGCCAGAACGGAGTGGCGGGGCCCCCGCGGCTTCGGAGGAGGATGGGGCTGGGGCCCCACCCGGGAACGAAACATGGTCGCAGGCGGGGAGGACGGCCGGCCGCGGGGCAGGGGCCCCCACGGCTTCGGAGGAGGATGGGGCTGGGGCCCCATCCGGGAAAGAAACATGGTCGCCCTCCTGATCGCAGGGGCGACGGCCCTGCTCGCCGCCATCCTGGGCACGCCGATCCTGATCCGGTCGTTCCAGGCCCGCGGCGTCGGCCAGCAGATCCGTGACGACGGGCCCCAGGGCCATTTCACCAAGGCGGGCACCCCGACGATGGGTGGTATCGCCATCGTCGGCGCCGTGGTCGTGGGCTACGTCGCCAGCCACATCTACACCGGCGCCGTGTTCACCGCCGCCGGCGCCCTCGTCATCCTCGTCGTCCTGGGTGCCGCCGGTGTCGGCCTCCTCGACGACTGGCTCAAGATCTCCCGACAGCGCAGCCTGGGCCTGAACAAGTCGGCCAAGAGCATCGGCCTCATCGCCGTGTTCGTCGTCTTCGCCATCCTGGCCGTGTACCGAGCCAAGGTGAACACCGACCTCTCGTTCGCCCGGTCGATCGAGATCGACCTCGCCAACCCCGTCTACATCGTCTGGGCCCTGCTCATCCTGCTGGCCATCTCCAACGCCGTGAACCTGTCGGACGGCCTCGACGGGCTGGCGGCCGGCTCGGCCATGTACGGCTTCGGCGCCTTCGTGTTCATCGGGTTCTGGCAGTTCCGCCATCCCGAGTGCTACGGCGTGGGGCCGGCGCTGGACCTGTCGCTCGTCGCCGCGGCCATGGCCGGGAGCTGCGCCGGCTTCCTGTGGTGGAACGCGGCTCCGGCCAAGATCTTCATGGGTGACACCGGGTCGCTGGCCCTCGGTACCGGGCTCGGCGCCCTGGCCCTGACCACCAACACCCACCTGCTGCTGCCCGTGGTCGGCGGGCTGTTCGTGATGATCACCATGTCGGTGGTGATCCAGGTGGCCGCCTTCCAGATCTTCCACCGGCGGGTCTTCCGGATGGCGCCGATCCACCACCATTTCGAGCTGGTGGGCTGGCCCGAGACCACGGTGATCGTGCGGTTCTGGATTCTGGCCTCGCTGTGCACTGCGGTCGCCGTGGGGCTGTTCTACGCAGACTTTCTACAGAGCGGGTGCAGAGGAGCGAGCCTTGGCTGAGCAGGCACTGATCGTCCCCCGGGTCGCACCGCGCCCGAGCCCCCCCAAGGAGCGGGCCCTCGTGATCGGGCTCGGCCGCAGCGGGCAGGCGGTGGCCCGCCACCTGCTCGTGCGGGGGACGAGCGTGGCCGCCGTCGACGACAACCCGAGGGAGGAGGTGCGGGTGGCCGCCGCCGCCCTCGGCGTCACCCTCGTCGAACGACCCGAGCTCGACGCCCTCGCCGACATGGTCGTGCGGGCCGACGTGATCGTCCCCAGCCCCGGGGTCCCCGCCTCCCATCCGGTCTATGCCCTGGCCCGGGCCGCCGGCGTCGCCGTGCGAGGCGAGGTGGAGCTGGCGTCGCGCTGGTCGACCTGCCCGCTGGTCGCGGTCACGGGGACGAACGGCAAGACGACGGTCACCAGCCTGGTGGCCGAGATGCTGGCCGCGTCGGGGGTGCCGTCGATCGCCGGCGGCAACATCGGCCTGCCGCTGTGCGACGCGGTGGCCAACCCCGAGATGAAGGTCGTGGTGGCCGAGGTGTCGTCCTTCCAGCTGGCCTTCGCCGAGACGTTCCGCCCCAAGGTCGCCGTCTTCCTCAACCTGGCGCCCGACCACCTGGACTGGCACGGCGACCTCGACGCCTACGCGGCAGCGAAGGCCCGCATCTGGGCCAGGCAGGGCCCGACCGACGTGGCCGTGGTCAACGCCGACGACCCCCTGGTGATGGCCCAGGCCGCCCACGCGCCCTCGCGCCTGGTCACCTTCGGCCTGACGGCGCGGGCCGACTACACGGTCGACGACGGGTGGCTGCGGGGGCCGGAGGGGCCCCTGGCCGAGGTCGCCACCCTGGCCCGGAACCTCCCCCACGACCTGGCCAACGCCTTGGCCGCGTCCGCCGCCGCCCTTGCCGCCGGCGCCAGCGCCGAGGGCGTGCGAAGCGCCCTCACCGCGTTCGCCCCCCTCCCGCACCGGCTGGCGCTCGTGGCCTACTCGGGCGGCGTCCGGTGGTACGACGACTCCAAGGCCACCAACCCCCACGCCGCAGTGGCGGCCGTGCGCGGGTTCGACTCGGTGATCCTGCTGGCCGGCGGGCGCAACAAGGGCCTCGACCTGGGCGAGCTGGCCGAGGCGTCGGACCGGATCAGGGCGGTCGTGGCCATCGGCGAGGCGGCCCCCGAGGTGGCCGCCGTCTTCGCCGGTCACCGTCCCGTGCGCGTCGCCGGCTCCATGGTAGAGGCGGTGACCGCGGCCTACGAGGCGGCCCGTCCCGGCGACGTGGTGCTCCTGTCCCCGGGGTGCGCGTCGTACGACTGGTACGGCTCCTACGCCGAGCGGGGCGACGACTTCGCCCGCGCCGTCCACACCCTCCTGGAGGCCCGTCATGCGGACTGACACCACCACCCGGGCATCCACCCGGCCGACCGGGCGGCCGGCCGGGCCTCGTCCGGTGGAGACGGGGCCGGACTCGGGTTGGGTCCTGCTGGCCGCCGTGGTGGCCATGCTGTGCACGATCGGGCTGATGATGGTGCTGTCGGCGTCGTCGGTGGAGGCGCTGCGGAGCTACGGCGGGGCGTGGGTCTTCTTCCGGCGCCAGCTCATGTGGGTCGCCATCGGGACGGCCGTCCTGGTGGGGGCGGCGATGTTCGACTACCGGAGGTGGCGGCGGGCGGTCATCCCCCTGTTGGGTGCGTCGACCGTCCTGCTCACCGTGGTGCTCCTGCCCGGCGTCGGCATCACCGCCGGCGGGTCGACCCGCTGGCTCGGCACCGACTCGCTGCGGATCCAGCCGTCTGAGCTGGCCAAGCTGGCCGTGCTCCTCTTCGGGGCCGACCTCCTGGCCCGACGAGCGGAGCTGGTGGGCGACTGGCGCCTGGTCATGCGGCCCCTGCTCGTGACCACCGGGCTCGTCGCCGGCCTCGTCCTGCTCCAGCCCGACATGGGGACGGCGATGCTCATGGTGCTGGTGGTCGTCGTGCTGATGTTCGTCGGCGGCGTGCCCCTGCTCCCCATGACCGGCCTCGGGCTGGTGACGTCGGCGTCGGCGGTGATCCTGGCCAAGGCCGAGAGCTACCGCTGGGCCCGGGTGGCGTCCTTCCGAGACCCGTTCGGCGACTTCTCCCATACCGGCTACCAGGTGGCCCAGTCCCTGGTGGCCCTGGGCACCGGGCACGTGGGCGGCGTAGGGCTGGGGGCCAGCCGGGCCAAGTGGGGCTTCCTCCCCAACGCCCACACCGACTTCATCTTCTCCATCGTCGGCGAGGAGCTGGGCCTCATCGGGACGTTCCTCGTCGTGGGCCTGTTCGTGACCTTCGCCATCCTCGGGGTGCGCACCGCACTGCGGGCGCCCGACCGGTTCGGGGCGCTCCTCGCCGGCGGGATCACGGCCTGGGTGTGTGGCCAGGCCATGGTCAACATGGGCGCCGTCACCAGCCTGCTGCCGGTGACGGGCGTGCCCCTGCCCTTCGTGTCGTTCGGGGGCTCGTCGCTGGTGGTCACCATGGCCGGGGCCGGGATCCTGCTGAACATCGCCCGCCAGGCCCGCCCGGCCCCCGCGCCGGCCGGGTGAGCTCCACCTGGGCCATGATCGCCGGGGGAGGGACGGCGGGCCACGTCGTCCCCGGCCTGGCCGTGGCCCGGGCGCTCGTCGCCCGCGGCCATGCACCGGAGACGATCCACTGGGTCGGCAGCGAGCGGGGGAGCGAGGGCCGGATGGTCGCCGAGGCCGGCTTCGAGGCCACGCTGCTGCCGGGACGGGGCATCCAGCGCAGGGTGACCGTCGAGAACGTGGGCGCCGTGCTCGGCCTGGCCCGGGCCGGCGGGGAGGCCCTGGCCCTCGTGCGGCGGCGGAAGCCGGCGGTCGTCCTCGCCATGGGCGGGTGGGCCAGCGTGTCGTGCGCCATGGCCGCGGTGGCCCGGGGCGTGCCCGTCGTCGTGGCCGAGCAGAACGCCGTGCCCGGCGCGTCGAACCGGCTGGTGGCGCGCTTCGCCAAGGCCGCGGCCGTACCGTTCCCGGGGACGCCGCTGCCCCGTGCCGTCGTCACCGGGAACCCCGTACGGGCCGAGATCCTGGCCGTCGACCGGAGCGCAGGGGGACGGGTGGCGGCCCGCCGGGCGCTCGGCCTGCCCGAGGACCGGCGGGTGGTGGCCGTCTTCGGCGGCTCGCTGGGCGCCCTGCGCCTGAACCACGCCGTGCTCGGGGCGCTGGAGCCGTGGTCCGACCGGGGCGACCTGGCCGTCCGCCACGTGATCGGCGAGCGGGACTGGACCGCCGTCACCGCCCAGGTCGGCGAGCAGAAGCCCGCCGGCGTCTTCTACCAACCGGTCCGGTACGACGACCGGCGGGAGCTGTCGCTGGCGGCCGCCGACCTGGCCGTGTCCCGCGCCGGTGGCAACACGGTGGCCGAGCTGGCCGCCGTCGGGCTGCCGTCGGTGCTCGTGCCCCTGCCCGGAGCGCCCGGCGACCATCAGACGGCCAACGCCCGGGCCTTGTCGGACGCAGGGGCCGCCGTGCTCGTGGGGGACGCGGAGATGACCGCGGCCCGGCTGGTGGCGGAGGTCGACGGGCTGCTGGGCGACCCGGCCCGCCTCGACGCCATGGGGACCGCAGCGTCGGCCGTGGCCCGCCGTGACGCGGCCGAGGCCGTCGCCGCCCTGGTCGAGGCCCATGCCGGTCGCTGACCCGCTCGACCTGTCGCGCCCGCTGGCCGTGCACGTGGTGGGCGTGGGAGGGGCGGGGATGAGCGCCATCGCCGAGGTGCTGGTGGCCCAGGGCCACCGGGTGTCGGGGAGCGACGCCCGCCCGTCGGCCGTGGTGGACCGGCTCCGGCGGGTGGGCGTCTCGGTGGCGGTGGGCCACCACGCCGACCACGTGGGGGCCGACGTGGACGCCGTCGCCATCTCCACCGCGGTGCCGCCCGACAACCCCGAGGTGCGGGCCGCGTCGGGGCGCGGCATCCCCGTCCTGCGGCGGGCCGACGTCCTCTCGGCCTTGACCCGGCTGCGGCGCACGATCGCCGTGGCCGGCACCCACGGCAAGACGACGACGTCGGCCCTGCTGTCGACGGCCCTGACCGCGGCCGGGCTCGACCCCTCGTTCGTGGTCGGCGGGGAGATCGCCGGGCTGGGAACGGGCGCCCGGTGGGGGAACGGCGAGTGGCTGGTCGTGGAGGCCGACGAGAGCGACGGCACCTTCCTCGACCTCGACGTCGACATCGCGGTGGTGACCAGCGTCGAGCCCGACCACCTGGAGCACTACGGGGGCTTCGGCCGCCTGGTCGACGCCTTCGCCCTGTTCGTCGCCGGGGCCGGCGTCGGCCGCCTGGTGTGCGCCGACGACCGGCTGGCGGCCAAGGTCGGGTCGGGGGCCGCGGCGGTCACCTACGGGTTCGACCCTGCCGCGGTCTTCGGCATGGTCGGCTTCGTGGCCGGGCGGGGGGCGACGTCGTTCACGCTGGTGCGCGACGGCGAGGAGCTGGGTGCCGTGCGGGTACCGCTGCCCGGCCGCCACAACGCCCTCAACGCCGCCGGCGCCCTCGGGGCGGCGGTGCTGGCCGGCGCGCCGTTCGACGCGGCGGCCGCCGGCGTGGGGACGTTCGCGGGAGTGGGCCGCCGGTGGCAGCTCCGGGGCGAGCGGGACGGGGTGGCGTTCGTCGACGACTACGCCCACCTGCCGGGCGAGGTGATGCCCACCCTCGCCGCGGCCCGGGAGGGTGGATGGGACCGCGTCGTCTGCGTCTTCCAGCCCCACCGCTACAGCCGGACCGAGTCGCTGTGGGCCGACTTCGCCCACGCCTTCCGCGAGGCGGACGTGCTGGTCGTCACCGACATCTACTCGGCCGGTGAACAGCCCCGCCCGGGCGTTTCGGGCCGGCTGATCGTCGACGCCGTACGCCACGCCCATCCCGAGGCCCGGGTCGAGTGGCTGCCCGGGCGGGCCGAGGTGGTGGAGTTTCTCCGCCGCGAGCTGCGCGCCGGCGACCTGTGCCTCACCCTCGGTGCGGGCGACCTCACCACCCTTCCCGACGAGCTGCTGGCATGAGCGGCCCGGGAGGCCGCTCCTTGAGTGACCCGGTCGCCGCCGCCGCGGCCATCCTCGGGGACCGGGCCCGCCGCGACGTTCCGCTCGGCCCCTTCACCACCTACGGGGTCGGTGGGCCGGCCGCCCTGCTGCTCGAAGGCTGCGGGCGCGAGGACCTGGAGCTGGCCCGGCGGGCGGTGGCGGCGGCCGGGGGGCGGCTGCCGGTGCTGGTGATCGGTCGCGGGTCCAACCTGCTGGTCGCCGACCGCGGCTTCCCCGGGCTGGCGATCACCCTCGGCGACGCCTTCGCCCGGATCGAGCCCGGGGAGCGGACCGTCCGGGCCGGCGGGGCGGCCAGCCTGCCCGTGCTGGCCCGTCGCACCGCGGCCGTGGGCCTGCGGGGCCTGGAGTGGGCGGTGGGGGTCCCGGGATCCGTGGGGGGCGCGGTACGGATGAACGCCGGCGGCCACGGGTCCGACGTCAGGGCCAGCCTGGTACGGGCGTGGGTGTTCGACCTGGCCGACGGGGAGCGGGAAGTGGCGGCGGGCGAGCTGGGGCTCGGCTACCGGCGATCGGACCTCGGCCCGTCGCAGATCGTGGTCGCCGCCGAGTTCGCGGTGGTGCCGGGCGACCGGGCCGAGGCGGAGGCCGAGATCGCGGGCGTCGTGCGCTGGCGGCGGGAGCACCAGCCCGGGGGGTCCAACGCCGGCTCGGTGTTCGCCAACCCCGAGGGCGACTCGGCCGGCCGGCTCATCGACGCCGCCGGCCTCCGAGGCCACCGGCGGGGATCCGCGTACGTCTCGCCGAAACATGCCAACTTCGTACAGGTGGACGAAGGGGGCTCGGCCGACGACGTCCGCGGCATCATCACGGAGGTCCAGGCGGCGGTCAAGGAGCGGTTCGGGGTGACGTTGGAGCTGGAGAACCGGCTGGTGGGCTTCGACGACGGCTTACCCTCGACTGGAGGTTGAGGGTGGATCCTCGAATCCGTCGACGCCGGTTGGAGGTGCGGCGGAAGGAGGGCCGGCGCCGGCTTCGGGTCCTGGTCGGCATCACCGCGGTGGCCGTCCTGGGCGGTGGTGGCTGGGCCGCCACCGGCTCCCCGCTGCTCGATCTCGACCGGATCGCGGTCGAAGGGACGGTGCACACGACGGTCGAGGAGGCCCGGTTCGCCTCCGGCCTGCGCCTGGGCGAGCCCCTGGTCGACGTCGACGAGGAGGCGGCGGCGCGAGGGCTGCAGACCCTGCCGTGGGTCGACCGGGCGACCGTCCGGCGGCGATGGCCGGGTGAGGTTCGCATCCGGGTCGTCGAGCGCCAGCCGGTCGCGGTCACCGGGCTGGAGGGCGGCGGGGTGGCCCTGCTCGACGAGAGCGGGCGGGTGCTCGAGTGGGTGGAAGGCCCGCCGCCCGCCCTGCCGCTCCTCAGCGGGCTGCCGCCCGCCGGCCCTCCCGGCTCGACAGTGCCGCCCGAGAGCGTGGCCGCCCTGGCCGTGGCCGTGGCCCTGCCCGAGGAGCTCCGGGCCCGGACGCTCGGGGTGGCCCCGGGGGACGGGGGCAGGGGGGAGGTCGAGATCCGCCTCGACCCCGAGGGGACCGTCCGCCTGGGCCCTCCCGTCGACCTCGACCGGAAGTTCGACGCCATCCGGGCCGTGTTCGACCAGGTGGACCTGGGGAACCTCGCCGTCCTCGACGTCCGCCGCCCGGACATGCCCGTGTTGACTCGCCGCGACTCACCCCCTAGAGTTTCGACCCCAAGGGTAGGTTGACATAACTCTCAACCTCAAGTCGACGTAGAGGTGGGTGGCGAGGAACCGTGGCTGCGCGTGCAGGAGTGGCAGGTCGACCGGCAGTGCGAAGAATCGGCGCAGCCCC
>DATAAD010000043.1:0-7018 GCA_036260295.1 Acidimicrobiales bacterium
GGTCTTGGCGTCGTCGTCAGGCTCACCGACCACGCGGGCGTAGCACTCCGGGCAGCGGTACGTCTTGCGCGTGACCGCTCTACTCGTCGACATCGGAGATCCGGATCCTGCCTCGCGTGTGCGTGTTCGTACGCTGTCCAGGATACGCCCTCCCCATTGCTAATCGGGGGGCGCGCCCGCTCGTTCCGGTCGCTACAGTCTGGGCGTGGGGTTTCGGTAGGAGACAGTCGGTAGCACGAAGGAGTAGGGAAAGATGACGAAGATCAACGAGATCGTCAACCGGGGTACCTGCGCGCTGTGCGGCAAGGGCGTCCACATCGACAACCATGAGGGCCGGGTGGCCTGCAACGGCTGCAACATGGCCACCGACAACTGCACCTGCGCTCCGATGCGCTAACGCCCTCGGGCTCTAGTGCCGTCGGCACTGGAGTCATCCGACATATTGCTCTAGGGTTCCCCTATGCCCACCGGGGGGGACGGGGCGGCGAACACGACGAGGGCCCAGTAGGCGCGGCCGTGCTGGTGGTCCTCCTCCTGGTGCTGATCTGGGCCGCGGTGCTCGTCCCGCCGGCCGTCGTCGCCCACCGCCAGCGCCAGGAGGCGTTCCTCGTCAGCTTCGGCCCGCCGCTCGCCGAGGCGCCTCGCCCCCGCCCGAACGCGCTCCGGATCCAGCGCCGGCGTCGCATCGCCGGGGGCCTGCTGGTGGCCACGGTCGCCACGCTGGTCGTGGGCCTGCTCCCGACCTTTCGCGTCTTCCTCGTCGTCCACCTGTTCCTGCTCGACTCGTTCCTCTTCTACGTCGCCGTCCTCGCCTACGGGGCCGACAAGGCGGCCCGGGCCCGGGAGCCCCGGGCGGCCGGGGTCGAGGACCGGGCTCCGCGCCGGCTGCGGCCGCGCCGGCCGGTCATGCTCCCCGCCGGCTAGTAGAAGCGCCAGCGCGTCGTTCGAGGCCCGAGGGCGTCGTCGGTGCCGAACCCGTAGACCTGCACCGGCGTGACCCGGTAGAGGAGGTAGGGAGGCGGGCCGGCCGTCGGGGCACCGTACGGGGCCTCGAACGCCCGGTCCCGGATCTCGACCGGCCACCCGTACTTGGACCGGTAGGCGTCCGCCACCCGTGCGAGTGTCTCGCCGTCGGTGACCCGGGTAGCCGTGCCCTCGAGGACGAGGTCGAGGTCGTCGGTTCGGGCCGTGACCGAGCACCGAGGGTCGGCGTCGAGGTTGCGTCCCTTTCGCGCCGTGGGACTGGTGGACGTGTACAGGGCGTTGTCCACCCACACGGCCAGCACGGGCCGGACGTGCGGGCGGCCGCCGGGGTCGGTCGTCGCCAGCCAGTAGAACCGCTCGCCGGCCAGGCGGTCGCGGGCGTCGGGCCACGGGATCGGCTCCACGTCCTCCCCCGTGAGCACCTCGGCCTCCATGGCCCTCAGGTGGCGCGGAAGTGGGGGTTGTAGATGAAGCCGACGATGGCACCCTGCGGGTTGGTGACCGTGGCGGTGACGATCCCCTCGCCCACCTCGCTGGCCGGTACGTGGATGCTGGCCCCCAGGGCGACCGCGGCGTCGACCGCAGCAGCGACGTCGTCCACCCCCCAGTAGGTCAGCGCCCCCTCGGCCGGGCTCGCGGTGGGCAGCAGACCGAGCTCGTAACCGGCCACCTCGTACCCCACGTAGAAGGGCTGGTCGAAGTAGGGACCGAACCCCAGCAGGTCGGTCCACCACCGCTTGGCCGCCTCCAGGTCGGGCGCCGGGTAGATGACCGTCCGCAGCCCCAGCGGTGAGATCGCCATGTGGGCGCTGAGGGACTCGAACCCCCGACCGCATCCTTGTAAGGGATGTGCTCTTGCCAGCTGAGCTAAGCGCCCGTACGGGAGGCCAGCCTACCGGGGCGCCTGCGGGGCGGTTCTAACGGGGCGCCTGCGGGGCGGTTCTAACGGGGCGCCTGCGGGGCGATTCTAACGGGGCGCCTGCGGGGCGGTTCAGCGGGGCGGATGCGAGCGGCCGAGCTCGATCAGGGCGGAGGTGGCCTCGGGCAGGAGGCTGGGCAGTCCGTCAGGCGGGAACCAGCGGGCGTCGGCGATCTCGGGCGAGTGGGGGCCGCGCTCGGGCTCGGCCGAGCCCTCGGCCAGGCGGGCGGTGAAGATGACGTCCACCCGGCGGGCCCGGGCGTCGACGACGACGACCGGCGGGCCCTGCAGCTCGACGTCGATGCCCAGCTCCTCGGACACCTCGCGCCGGGCGGCGTCGGGGGGCTCCTCCCCTCGCCGGAGCAGGCCGCCGGGAAACCCCCAGCCGCCCCGGCGGTAGGACTGGCGCACGAGCAGCAGGTGGCCGTCGGCCCGTTCGACGACGCACATCGACCCCACGTGGAAGGACGGCGTGATCCGGCGGACGACGAAGAGCCGGGCGCTCCGGGGCAGCCGCTTGTAGGCGGCGAAGACGAGCGATTGCGCCCGCCGGCCCGGGGACAAGGAGCTAGGCCGCGGTGGCGGGCACGGGAAACGCCCGGCGCGCCTCGACGGCCTCGGCCAGCAGCTCGGGGGTGGCCGCGGCCACCGGCACCCGACGGTCCCGCCAGCCCATGGTGAGCAGCTCCCGGTCGCCGGCCTCGGCCACGTGGGCCCCGGCCTCCTGGCAGACGAGCATGCCGCCCAGGTAGTCCCACGGGCTGTGGGCGTGGACGCTGCAGTCGATGTAGGCGTCGAGGTGGCCGCAGGCCACGGCGCACAGGTCGAGGGCGGCGGCCCCGAGGGCCCGCATCTGCCGCCAGCCGAGGTCGGCCGGGGGGTAGCCGGTGAGGCCGAGGACGGCGTCGGACAGGCTCGTGCACGTCGTCGGGGCCAGCGGGCCGCCGTTGCGCCGCGCTCCCCCACCACGGACGGCCTCGAACCGCTCGCCCGTGGCCTGGTTCACCACCAGGGCCACCCGGGCCCCACGCTCGTCGACCACGCAGAGGCTGGTGGCGTACCAGGGAAGGCCGCGGGACGCGTTGGTGGACCCGTCGACCGGGTCGAGGGCGACGATCAGGTCCCGCCCGCCGTCGTGGGGGCCGGTCTCCTCGCTGAGCACGCCGAGTCCCGCGCCCCGCAGGACGTCGATGGCGGCCACGTCGGCCACCAGGTCCGAGTGGTACTGCCCGGGGCGGGTGCCGGCCGGCCCCCAGTCGTCCAGACCGTCCAGGGCGGCCCGGACGGCGGCGGCCGCCTGGGTAAGGACGTCGAGCAGCGCGTCGTCGGTCACCCCGGAGGACGCTACAGGCCCCATCCCCTACGCTCGACCCGTCCCCCCATCAGGAGGTAGTGGTTGGCCGCCATCGACGTGGCCGGGTACGTCGCCGAGCTCAAAGACCATGCGGTCGACCATGGGTTCCACGTCCACGACGAGCGTCACTTCGTGGAGACGTACTCGCTGCGCCAGGTCTGGGAGGTCGACCTCCATCCCGAGGAGGGGTGCGGGGGCCCGCTGGACCTCCACCTCGCGCTGGAGGTGGAGCCCCGGGTCCTCCTCGCCTTCGAGGACGTCGTCGCCAACCTCCCCGAGGACGACGAGCCGCCGGACGAGTTCAGCTTCCCGCTGACCTTCACCTGGGCCCTCCCGCCCCTGCCCAGCGGGCCCGACCTCCTCGTGCTGGCCACCGACCTGGCGGGCGTGGGCGGCCCCGAGCTGCCGCTCGAGGTCTCGGCCATCGACTCGTTCGGGTCGGTCACCGACGCTCCCGAGCGCAGCCTCACCATCGTGGCCCGCCAGCACGTGTCGCTGGCCAAGGTCTGGGCCGGCGAGGAGCTGCTCTGCGACCTGCTCGACCGCTGCCTGGCCGTCAGCCGCTTCCTCCTCGAACGGGCCCCGGCCTGGGGGGTCTGAACTCTCCCGAAAGAAGGTGTTGACACTTCAGGGCCGAGTCCTTACAGTGAGCCTCGGAGTCCCAAGGGGGCAAACCGGAAGGCGGCTCTCGGGCCGCACGAAGGGGAACTTCCTCGGGGCTCCACCCTTTTTTCGCGCCTGCGCGCCGAGCCGTGCCCACGCCTGTGGACGCCCGCGCCGTCTCGGCTCGGTCCTGCCTCACGGGCGAGCACCGCGCCCGGGTGGCGTCGGAGATTGTCGCGGGGCCCGAGTGGTGGTCGTCGTGCACGCCGACGGTCCTGGCCGAGTTGGCTCGCCCACCCCAGGACCGGGCACGGGGGCGCCGTCGGGAAGGGTCAGCGGAGGCACGGTCGATGCCGGCGGCCCCGAGCCCGGGGGGCACGGCATGGTGGTGCTGGTGGTCGACGTCGGCGTGTTCGTCCCGCCGCCCGGGCCGGGGTTGCCGCGGTCACCGGGAACCGACGTGGACGTCGACGTGGTGGTCGTGGGCGGCGGGCCTGTGGGCCTCGGGCCGACGCCCGGGCCCGTCTGGCCTCCGTCGCTCGTTCCCCCCGGGGCCGGAGGGATTGCGTCCTGCCCACTGGCACCGGGGGGTGCCATCCCGGCCGTGCGGCCCGGATCGGCCCGCGGATCGCCTCGCCGGGTCGACGCCGGCGGGCGGCCCCGACGGGTGCGTCCCTCACCCGTCCTGGTGCTGGAGGCCGGGACCTCGATGCCGACCGATTCGGTCACCCGCTCGAACCCGGACTGCAGCGGCCCCGGCAGCAGTCCCGCCGACCCCACGCCCACCAGGTTGACGGACACCACCGCAGTGCCCAGGGCCAGGCAGGCGGCCCGCGACCGAAGGCCCCATGCCAGGCGTCCCCGGCGACCAGGACCCGGACCGGGGGCCGGGTCGGGCACCCACACCGCCGGCGGCACGACACCCTCCCGGTCGGTCACGCCTCGGGCGAAGACCTCGGCCAGCTCGGGGCGGGCGGGCGGCAGCCCCGGCTCCAGACAGGCGTCCTGGAGCGCGGCGATCAGGCGGCGGTCCACCTCATCGGCCGCCAAGTCGTCGCTGCGTCGGAAGTCGCTCATCGGCTGACCTTCTCAACGTCAGGATCCCCCCAGAGGGTACGCATCACCACTCCCCCTCGTCGGTGAGGCGACGGCGCAAGGCGTCCAGGCCACGTCGTTGGAGCTGCTTCACCGCTCCCGGCTGCTTGCCCAGGACCCTCGCCACCTGCTCGACGGTCAGGTCGGCGACGATCCGCAGCAGGAGCACGTCGCGCTGCTCGGGCGACAGCTCCCCGAGCACCTCGCGCACCCGCTGGGCGCCGATCCTCTCCAGCGCCTGCCCCTCGGCACCGTCCGGCAGCGGGCCGCCACCCGGCATCGGCCCGTCGAGAGCGACCGCGCCGGTGACCTGTGGACGGCGGTCCCGCCGCCGCCGCTCGTCGATCAAGGCGTTCCTGGCGATCACGAACAGCCACGCCCGGAAGCCGTCCTCGTCACCCTGGAAGCGGTCCAGGCTCCGGAAGGCGCGGAGGAACACGTCGTTCACCAGCCCGTCGGGGTCCTCGGACCCCTGACCGCGTGCGTAAGCGGCGACCGGGCGGGCATGCGCCTCGTACAGCCGCTGGTACGCCCAGCCGGCGTTGGCCCGGGCCGCCGCCAAGACGTCCTCGAACGAGGACCGAAGCGAGGTTCCTCCTCAGGTGCGTTCCGCCGACTCAGCCGATCCCGCAGCCTAGCGATCGAGCCCGTAACCCTTTTCGGCGGCCCGACGTTCTTCCCCCCGACGGAGACTCCACGACGGCGGCAGCGTCGCCATGACCCCCTTTGGGAGAAGCTCATGCGCAGGTTCAGGCGAACGGTGGTGGCCGCGGCCGCCCTCCTTGCCCTCACGACGGCCGCCACAGGGCATGTGGCCGCCCAGACCCAGCCCGAGCCCCATTGGGGACCGTACCGCTGGTCGGGAGGCGCCGAGCGAGCGGACATCCGGGCCTTCTGGATCTTCGATCGCATGGGGAACGCCCAGGCCAGCGCCATGCTGAACGACGTCGTGGGGGCCTGGAACAGCGTGCGCAGCGCGTTCCCCGAACTTCCCTTCATGGCCATCTACCGAGACGACGCCAACGCCGGGAAGTGCTTCGTCAACCAGACCCCGGGGTGGTCGGCGGCCTCAGCGTGCATGTTCCCGAAGAACATCGAGAACGTGAAGGGGCTGGCTTCCTGGCACACCGACAGCCAGGGTCACCTCATCGGCGCAGCCATGGCCGTCAGCGAGGGGCTGAATCCCGACGAGACCTTCACCGTGGTGTGCCACACGGTCGGGCACATGCTCGGCCTGCCCAACTCGGACGACCCCGAGTCCTGCATGTCCCACGAGTTCACCAACGAGAAGAAGTGGTACACCCAGGAGGACGGGGAGCGCATCCTCAGCCTCTACGAGCACTCGGACACGGCGACCTCCACCAGCACGACCACCACGACCACCGCCCCGACTTCGACGACGACGTCGAGCACGTCCACCACGTCGACCTCGACCACCTCGAGCTCGACCACCTCGAGCTCGACCACGGTCGCCCCCACCACGACGACCACCGCGCTGTTGGACACCGTCACGTCCCTGTTGACGACGACGACCATGGCGCCGACCACGACGACGACGGCAGGGGGCGGCTGATGCGCCGTTCCGTCCGCCTGCGGCGAGTGGTCGTCGTCGCCGCCCTGATCGCCACCGGCGCCGCCTGCTCGTCCAACGGGGCGGCCTACGTGGACTCGGCCGAGCGGCCGCCGGCGACCATCCCCCTTCCGAGCCCTGACGTCACCTACCAGAAGCCCGACCTGCCGAAGGCCGCGTCCATGCCGCCCAACACGACGCCGCTGGAGGAGCTCCACCGGCAAGGCAAGACCGACGTCCTGCGGTGACGCTGGTGGCGCAACGCCCCGGACGCGCCGTGCCGTCGTGCCCGGAGCGGGACTCGAACCCGCACGCCCTTTCGGACAATGGATTTTGAGTCCATCGCGGCTGCCGATTACGCCATCCGGGCCGGCGCCGCTCAGCGTAACGTCACCACCATGCGCCCTCGCCGCCTGCTCGTCCTCGCCGGCCTCGCCGCCGCCGCCCTGGGCTTCCGCAAGAAGAAGCTGGACGACGCCGACCGCCGCTACGC
>DATAAD010000044.1:0-24427 GCA_036260295.1 Acidimicrobiales bacterium
GAGCGCCTGGCCTTCTCCACCGACGGCTACGTGGTCAAGCCCCGCAAGTTCCCGGGCGGCTCCATCGGCGACCTGGCCGTGAACGGCACGGTCAACGACCTGGCCATGATGGGCGCCGTCCCCCAGTGGATCTCGGCCGGCTTCGTCATCGAGGACGGCTTCCCCATCGCCGAGCTGCGCGACCTGGCCGCCGACATGGCCGCCGCCGCCCTCAAGGCCAACGTCCAGATCGTGACCGGCGACACCAAGGTGGTCAACAAGGGCGCCTGCGACGGCGTCTACATCACCACCGCCGGTGTCGGCGTGATCCCCGCCGGTGTCCACCTCGACGCCAAGTCGGTGCGCCCGGGTGACAAGGTCCTGGTGTCGGGCAGGATCGGCGACCACGGCGTGGCCGTGCTCATCGCCCGTGGCGACCTGGCCTTGGAAGCCGAGATCCCCACCGACTCCGCTCCTCTCGGCGAGCTGGTCGAGCACCTGCTGGCCGCCGCCCCCGAGACCCGCTTCCTCCGCGACCCCACCCGGGGCGGGGTGGCCACCGTGCTCAACGAGCTGGCCCGGGAGGCCGAGGTCGGCGTGGTCGTGCAGGAGTCGGCCCTGCCCATCCGCAACATCGTCAACGGGGCGTGCGAGATCCTGGGCATCGACCCGCTCTACGTGGCCAACGAGGGCAAGCTGGTCGCCGTCGTGCCCGGGGACGAGGCCGACGCCGCCCTGGCCGCCATGAAGGCCCACCCCTTCGGCGCCGACGCGGCGATCATCGGCGAGATCCGCGAGGAGCCCCCCGGGATCGTGATCCTCAACACCGGGTTCGGCGGGAACCGCATCGTCGACATGCTGGTCGGCGACCCGCTGCCTCGCATCTGCTGATGCCCGAGCGCCGGCGGCTTCGGGTCACCGGCACCGTCCAGGGGGTCGGGTTCCGGCCCTTCGTCTACCGGCTGGCCGCCGACCTCGGCCTGTCCGGGTGGGTGGGCAACGACAGCCTGGGCGTCGTCCTCGAGGCCGAGGGGCCGGTCGACGCCCTCGACCACCTGGCCCGTCGCCTGGTCGACGACGCCCCACCCCTGGCAAGGGTCGAGTCGGTCGACGTCCAGCCGCTGGCGCCCACCGGCGAGACGGGCTTCACCGTGGTCGACAGCCGGGCCGCGGGGGCACCGGCGGTGGCCGTGCCGGTCGACGTGGCCACCTGCGGCGACTGCCTGCGGGAGCTGTCCGACCCCGCCGACCGCCGGTTCGGGTACCCGTTCGTCAACTGCACCAACTGCGGGCCCCGGTACACGATCATCAAGTCGATCCCCTACGACCGGGCCTCGACCACGATGGCCGGCTTCGCCATGTGCGCCGACTGCCGGCGCGAGTACGAGGACCCGGCCGACCGCCGCTTCCACGCCGAGCCCACCTGCTGCCCGGTTTGCGGCCCCCAGCTGACCCTGCTCGGGCCCGAGGGCGGGGTGCTGGCCAAGGCGGGCGACGCCCTGGACTCGGCGGCGGCCATGCTGCGGGAGGGGCGCATCCTGGCCGTGAAGGGCCTGGGCGGCTACCACCTGGGCTGCGACGCCGGCAACGCCGAGGCGGTGGCCGAGCTGCGCCGGCGCAAGGCCCGCGACGACAAGCCCTTCGCCCTCATGGTCGACCTGCCCACCGCCCGGGACCTGTGCCACCTCTCGCCCGAGGCCGAGGCCGAGCTGGCCTCGCCCCGGCGGCCGATCGTGCTCGCCCCCCGCCGGGAGGACGCCCGCGTCGCCGCCGGCGTGGCCCCCCACCTGCCCGAGCTGGGGCTCATGCTGGCCTACACCCCGCTGCACCACCTGCTGATGGCCGCGGTGCAGACGTCCCGCCATCCCGCTCGAAGGGCCGCTCGGGCCCTGGTCATGACCAGCGGCAACCTGTCCGACGAGCCCATCGCCCACGACGACGGCGACGCCCTGGCCCGCCTCGGCCCCATGGTCGACGCCATCCTCACCCACGACCGGGCCATCCATATCCGCTGCGACGACTCTGTTATCCGTGCGGCGGGCTCCCGGGTCCTACGGACCACGCCCGCCGCTGCCGGCGGGGGCCCCAGCCCCGCCGGCCCCCGCGTGCAGATGGTCCGCAGGTCTCGCGGGTACGCCCCCGAGCCTCTTGCCCTGCCCTCCACCGCCTGCGGCCACGTGCTGGCCGTGGGGGCGGAGCTGAAAAGCACGGTGGCGGTGGCCAAGGGCGACACGGTGGTGGCCAGCCACCACATCGGCGACCTCGAGCACCTGGCCGCCTACCGGTCGTTCCTCCAGGCCGTCGACCACCTGTGCTCGCTCACCGGGGTGGACCCCGAGGTGGTGGCCCACGACCTCCACCCCGAGTACCTGTCGACCAAGTTCGCCGCCGACCTCGACCTGCCTGCGGTCGCGGTCCAGCACCACCACGCCCACATCGCCTCCTGCCTGGTCGAGCACGGGCGGACCGAGCCGGTGCTCGGGGTGGCCTTCGACGGCCTGGGCCTGGGCACCGACGGCACGGCCTGGGGCGGGGAGCTCCTCGTGGCCGACCTCGACCGCTTCCGCCGCGTCGGCCACCTCCGCCAGGTCGCCCTGCCCGGCGGCGACAAGGCGGCGCGCGAGCCGTGGCGCATGGCCATCGCCTGGCTGGCCGCCACCCTGGGCGTCGAGGAGGCCGAGCGTTACGGACGGACGGTCGACGACCGGTGGTCCGCCGTCCTGCAGCTGGCCCAGCGGCCCGACGTCCTGCTCACGTCCAGCGCCGGCCGGCTGTTCGACGCCGTGGCCGCCCTCCTCGGCCTCCGCACCCGCATCACCTACGAGGCCCAGGCGGCCATCGAGCTGGAGGCGGCGGCCGCCGGCCAGCCCCTCGCCGGCCCCGGCGGGTACGAGGTCGACGTGGTCCACGGGGTGCTCGACCCCACGCCGCTCCTGGCCACGGTCGTGGCCGAACGCGACGCCGGCCGCCCGCCCGGCGAGGTCTCGGCCGGCTTCCACGCCGGACTCGGACGCGGCGTGGCCCGGGCCGCCGCCGAGGCGGCGGCGGCCAACGGGCTGGACACCGTCGCCCTCAGCGGCGGCGTGTTCCAGAACGCCCGGCTGACCGAGGTCGTGGTCGACCGGCTCGAGGCCGCCGGCCTACGGGTGCTCGTCCACCACCGCCTGCCACCGAACGACGGTGGGGTCAGCGTGGGACAGGCGGCGATTGCCGCCCGTCGACGCCGCTGAGTTAGTCTGCCGCCCGTCCATCACGGCGCGAGGCATTTCCAGCGGGCGCGCCGGCCTGAGAGGAGCAACACGATCAACATCAAGAGTGGTTCACACGCGATCGGTCCCGAGAACGGCCAGCTGCTCATCAACAGCTACAAGGACGGCATGGGCGCCAAGCTGGCCCACGACCTCACCCTGAGGGCCACTCAGTGGAGCGGAACCCTGAACGTCGACGACAGCCCGGCGGGGTGCAGCGCCATGCTCACCGTCGACCCCCGGTCGATCGAGATCGTCGAGGCCCGGGGCGGCGTGAAGAGCCTGAGCGACAAGGACCGCCGCGACATCGACAAGAACGTCAACGAGAAGGTGCTGGAGACGGGCAAGTTTCCGGAGCTGAAGTTCGAGTCGACCTCGTGCCACGGGTCCGAGCCGAACTTCAAGGCCGCCGGCAACATGACCATCAAGGGGACGACCAAGCCGGTGGACGTGGACATCAACGTCAACGGCACCACGGTGACCGCTCGGACGAGCATCAGCCAGAAGGACTTCGGCATCAAGCCCTTCTCCGCCATGATGGGCGCCATCAAGCTGCGCGACGACGTCGACTTCGAGCTGACGGTGAACCTCCCCTCGGCCTGAGCCGGGACGCAAGGGGGCCCGGCTGGCTTGGCCAGCCGGGCCCCTTTCGCGTTCTCGGTGGGGCTACCAGCCCCTGGTGCCCGGGAGCTTGCCGTACGCGCCGTGCAGGTGGGGGGACACCTTCTTCTTCTCCGACGGCCGAGGGTTCTTCTCGTAGTCCCGGCGCAGCAGCCGGTAGTAGACGCGGGCGTCGGCGTCGAAGGCGTCGCCGGGGACGTAGGCCCCGCCCTGGGGGTCAGGGGTGACCTCCCCCTGGTTCTCCGAGAGGATGCGCGCCGCTTCCTCGGGGGTGGACGCCCCGGGCACGGCGGCCCGCATCATCTCGAGCACGGGGGCGATGGCCTGCTCGAACTCCGCCTGGGCGATCCGGTCCTTCTCGGACTGCGGGATCTCGCCCGGGTCCCCGAACGCCCGCTCCAGCAGGGTGCCCGAGCCGCGAGGCGGGTCGGGTGGGGGCGGGGCGGGCTCGAACGACGGCGGCCGGTCCATGTCGACCACGCCCGTGCCCGGCATCTCGTAGGTCGCCGGGGGCTCGGCCGGCTGGGCCGGCTCGGCGGGCACGACCATGCCGGTGGGCGGCCGGGGCTCGTCCTGGCTCGTGTCGACGACGGCTGTCGCCTCCGGCGCCGGCTGCTCGGCAGCGGAGCCGTTCTCGCCCTTGTTCCTGCGCTTGAGCAGACTGGGCATGGCGCTCAGGTGGCGGCGACGCGGCTGGTGGTGCCGTACGCCGTCTGGAAGTCGGCGCCCGAGCGCTCACCCCAGGCGAGCAGCTGCTTGGCCGCCTGGTCGATGGCGGTGACGTCGTTGAGGATGATGCCGACGTACTTGGGCACGGGGTCGGTCTGGGCGACGATCGCCTTGATCCCGATGATCACCGTGCCCAGGGTGTAGCTCACGTGGTTGAGCGTGTAGGAGATGATGATCAGGTAGATGGCGATGGCGGCCACGATGATGGCCACCCCCAGAAGCGTCACGATCGTGGCTGCGCCCATCGTGTCCTTTCTCTCTCTGTGGTCGTTGCTGGGTCGGGTGACGTTGCGTTACTGGGGCAGGAGCCGGGCCAGGGCCAAGCCGTACCGGGTGACGTTCAGCCGAGCGGCGCCGGTGAGCTCGCAGCTGCGGATGAGGTTGGGGACGCAGTCGAGCGTGCCCGTGAGCTTCACGCCGTGGTCGAGAATGTCGTCGACGTACCGCCTGATCTCGAAGATGGGCCGCAGGACCCGGTTCAGGAAGAGCAGGCACACGGGCGCCACGACGGCGATGAGCACGATGTTGGCGAGCCACCACAGGATCACGGGCAATACCTCCATGACGGCCCGGTTGGCCGACGGCGACGGGATTGTATGACGCCCGCGGAGAGTGGCGAAAGAGTGTTCAGAACATAGAGCGCTTTAAGCTAAGTGTCTCGAACATAGAGCGCAACGAACGCTCGAAATGCCGGCGGCCGCGATCGCCGCCGTGAGGCCGCCTCCCCCGGCTGCCGGCAAAGAACGAAGTGCTCGGGCGAAACCTAGCGAGCGAGAATGAGGCGCGAGCAGATCGAGCAGTAGTAGTCGGTGGTGTCGAGGCGCTCGCGCCACCCGTCCGGGAGCCACTGGATGCTCTTGCACTCCCGGCAGGTGATCTTGTTGGTGTGGAGGGCCTCCCCCATGCCGGCGAGGGCCAGCTTGGCCCCGCCGGTCTTGGGCCGGCTGATGGCCTTCCCCTGGCGGGTGCTCTCCTCCCGGGCCCGGCGCTGCTCCTTGGCCCGGGCCTCGGCCTGGGCCCGCTGGCGGACCACCTCGTGCCAGGGCGTGGCCGCCGCCGCCCGGGCCGCCCGCTCCCGGGCCACGGAATGCTCGCCCCTGCTGTTGTTGCTGCCCCGGAAGAAGGCGTAGGCCTCGTTGACCTCGCTCATGCGCCGGGCCGCTTCCTTCTGGACCGCGGCCGGCGCGCCGGCGAACCGGTCGGGGTGGAAGATCTGGGCCAGGACCCGGTAGGCCGCGGTGATCTCCGCCGGCTTGGCCTTGGGCCCGATGCCCAGGACCTCGTACGGCGTCACGGCCCGCTCACCTCGACGGGTGGCGCGGGGCTACCTGTGGGAAAGGCCAGTCTTCCGAACAGCACGTCGTCGTCCTTTCGGCTCCTGCCATTCTACCGCCCACCTACCCGTGCTTAAGGCTCGGAACCACCTTCGCGGGCCAGCGTGGCGCCCCCCGAGGGGTGCAGGCGCCATCCCCGGACGGGGCTCGACGCGTCGGCGAGGGCCACGGCGCAGCCGCCGAACCCGGCGCCCGTGAGCCGGGCCCCGTAGACGCCGGGCGCGGCCGACAGCTCGGCCACCAGGGCGTCGAGGGCCGGGGTGGAGACCTCGAAGTCGTCGCGCAGGCTGGCGTGGCTGGCGGCCATCAGGGCGCCGGCCCCGGCCAGGTCGCCGTCTCCCAGGCAGGCGGCGAAGTCCTGCACCCGCCGGTTCTCGGTGATCACGTGGCGGGCCCGGCGCCGGAGGAGGTCGTCGTCGAGCCGGTCGAGGTCGTCCACCGAGGCGTCCCGCAGCGGCCCGAGGACCTCGGCCGCCGCATCGCACTGGGCCCGGCGCTCAGCGTAGGCCGACCCGGCCATGGCCCGGGCCTCGCCCGAGTGGACCACGACCACGTCCACGCCCGGCGGCACGGGCACGGGGACGACGTTCAGCGACGAGAAGTCGATCAGCAGGGCGTGGCCCGGCTGGCCGAGGACCGAGGCCAGCTGGTCCATCACGCCGCTGGGGACGCCCGAGGCCAGGTGCTCGGCCCGCTGGCAGGCCAGGGCCAGGTCCATGGGGGGCCCGTCGAACCCGAGAGCCAGGGCCACCGCCACCTCCAGCGAGGCGCTCGACGACAGCCCGGCGCCCACCGGCAGGGTGCTCGAGACCGTGCCCTTCGCCCCTTCGGACGGCCGGACGACGGCGACCACGCCGGCGACGTACCGGGCCCACGCCGGCGTCACCGCCCGGGGATCGGCGACGGCGAGGTCGACGATCGCCGGTTCCGGGTCCGCGGTCGAGGTGAGCTCCACCCGAGAGCCGCCCCGGCGGACATCGACCGTCGTCCCCCACTCCACGGCCATGGGGAGGGCCAGGCCGCCTGTGTAGTCGGTATGGTCCCCGATGAGGTTGACCCGCCCGGGGGCGAACGCCCGCACGGCGGTCATCGCGCCCATGCTATGAGCATCGAGTTCATCGGAGGCTTCGAGTCCACCTACCAGCCCGCCTTCGACGTCGACGTGGCCGAGACGACCGGGCACGTGGCCCGGTGGCAGTCCGACCTGGAGCTCCTGGCCGGGTGCGGGGTCACCCGGGTGCGCTACCCCGTCCGCTGGCACCGTATCCAGGCCGAGCGGCGCTCGTTCGACTGGCGGGAGACCGACGAGGTGTTCGGGTGGATGCGGGACCGCGGGATGCGCCCCATCGCCGACCTCTGCCACCACACCAGCTACCCCCGGTGGCTGCGGCGGGGCTTCGCCGACCGGAAGTTCGCCGCCTCCTACCTGCACTACGTCGAGGCGTTCGCCGCCCGCTACCCCTGGGTCGAGGAGTACACCCTCTTCAACGAGCCGTTCACCACCTTCCTGCTGTGCGGGCAGCTGGGCGTGTGGCCGCCCCACATGCAGGGGCTCATGGGCTTCCTGACCCTGGCCCGCAACGTCCTCCCCGCTCTCACCGAGGCGAGCAGGGCGTACCGCGACCTGCTGCCCGGCGCCCGGCACTTCTACGTGGACACCTGCGAGCGGGCCTCGGCCGCCGTCCCCGACGCCCGGGGCCCCGCCCTCGTGGCCAACGACCGGCGGTTCTTCGTCCTCGACCTCTTCCTGGGCCGCCAGCTCGACCCCGGCCGCCCCTTCGTGGCCGAGGTCCTGGCCGCCGGCGGCCGGCCGCTGCTCGAGCTGGAACCGGGCCACGTCGACGTCCTCGGGCTCGACTACTACGCCCACAACCAATGGCAGTACCAGGACCGGCACGGCCGGGGGCTGGCGTCGTCGCCCGACCCGGGCTCGCTGGCCGACCTCGTCGGCGAGTACTGGGACCGGTACCGCCTGCCCTGCGCCATCGGCGAGACGAACATCCGCGGCTTCGCCCCCGACCGGGCCAGCTGGCTCAAGTACACCCTCGAACAGTGCGAGGTGGCCCAGAGCCGGGGCGTCCCCATGGACGGGTACTGCTGGTTCCCGTTCGTTGACTCCTGCGACTGGGACTCGGTGCTGGTCCGCTCCGAGGGCAACGTCGACCCCGTGGGCGTGTACTGGCTGGACGAGCGGCTGGAACGCCGGCCGTCGTCCATGTCCGCGGCCTACACCCGGGCGGCCCGCGGGGCGTCCGCCGCCGACCTGCCCGCCTACCGCTTCCAGCCGCCCGTCGCGGGGTGGCTGGCCGGGTGGCTGCCCCAGATGGCCCACTGGGACTGGCAGGATCCGCCGGCGGCGGAGGTCGCGGTCCAGGCCCGGGCCGACGACCGCATCGTCCGCCGCATCCGCGACAAGGGCCCGTGAGCCCGACCGGTTTCCCCGCCGCGCCCGGCCGAGAGTGGGCGATTCGCGGTGGTATAGCGGGCCGAATCGCCCACACCCGGCGTTTCCCCTTCAGCCGCCGGCGGGTAGAGGCGGCACGCCGGGTTGATGACCCAGCCCGGTACCACGCGGCCGGCTCTCGGCCCGGGCGAAAGCAGATCGGACGGCATGAACCGCGACCCCAAGATCGTCATCATCGGCGCCGGCCCCACCGGCTTGGGCGCCGGCTACCGGCTCCAGGAGCTCGGTTACGACGACTGGGTGATGCTCGAGGCCAACGACTACGTGGGCGGCCTGGCCACCTCCTTCACCGACGACGCCGGGTTCACCTACGACATCGGCGGCCACGTGATGTTCAGCCACTACAAGTACTACGACGACCTGGTCGACAAGCTCATGGGGGGCGACTACACCGAGCTCCAGCGGGAGGCCTGGGTGTGGACCGAGAACCGGTTCATCCCGTACCCCTTCCAGAACAACATCCGCGACCTCGAGCCCCAGACGGTGTTCGAGTGCGTGCAGGGGCTCATCGAGGCCCAGCGCCAGGAGCACGACCCGACCAACTTCGCCGAGTGGGTCCAGGCCATCTTCGGGGCCGGCATCGCCAAGCACTTCATGCTCCCGTACAACTTCAAGGTCTGGGCCACCCCGGCCGAGCTGATGAACTACATCTGGATCGGCGAGCGGGTGTCGGTCGTCAACGTGGAGAACATCCTCCGCAACGTCATCCTGGGCGAGGACCAGGTGTCGTGGGGGCCGAACAACACGTTCAAGTACCCGCTCCGGGGCGGCACCGGCTTCCTCTACGAGGGGTTGAGGACGTTCGTGGAGCACAAGCTCCACCTGGAGACCCCGGTGGCGTCGATCGACCCCCACGAGAAGGTGGTGACGACCACCGACGGGCGGACCTGGCCCTACGACGTCCTGCTGTCGACCATGCCGCTGAACAAGCTGATCGGGTCCATGGAGGGCGTCCCGGACACGGTGCGGGGCGCGGTCGACGGGCTGGTCTGGAGCGGGAGCCACATCGTGGGCGTGGGCCTCGACCGGCCGGCCAACAGCACCAAGAACTGGATCTACTTCCCCGAGCCCGACGTCCCCTTCTACCGGATCACCTACCTGTCGAACTACTCGCCCTACATCACCCCCGAGCCCGACCAGACCCTTTTCCTGACCGAGACGTCCCGCTCGAAGTACAAGCCCGAGGACGAGTCGACCATCGTCGAGCAGGTGATCGACGGGCTGATCGCCACCGAGCTCATGGACGAGTCCGAGCGCGACCTGGTCGTCACCACCTGGCTGTGCTCGCCCGACATGAGCTACCCGGTGCCCTCGGTCGGCCGGGACGCCGCCCTGGGCACCATCCAGCCCTGGCTGCGGTCCCAGGGCATCTGGTCGCGGGGCCGGTTCGGCGCCTGGCTGTACGAGATCGGCAACATGGACCACTCCGCCATGCAGGGCGTGGAGTTCGTCAACAACGTGCTCGAGGGCGAGCCCGAGACCGTCTGGATCCCGCGAGGAGAGTGAGGCGCGAGAGGCCGGGTACGCGCCGGCGGGGCAGGGGGCCTCGCCGGCAGCGACGGGCGTGGTCCCAGGGACCCGGGCGCCCGTCGCCGGAAGCACCATGAAGGGTGTCTACCTGCCGGGCAACCGTCAGGTCGACGTCCGCGACATCCCCGAGCCCACCCCCGGGCACGGCCAGGTCGTGGTGGCCATGCGGGCGTCGACCATCTGCGGGAGCGACCTGCGGGCCATCTACCGCGAGCACCTGGGCACGGGCCCCGAGGCCTACTGCGACGTGGTGGGCGGCCACGAGCCGTGCGGGGAGATCGTCGCCGTAGGCCCCGGGTGCCGGCGGTTCGGCGAGGGTGACCGGGTGGCGCTCTACCACATCGCCGGCTGCGGCCTCTGCCCCGACTGCCGCGAGGGCTACATGATCAGCTGCACCTCCCCGCTGCGGGCCGCCTACGGCTGGCAGCGCGACGGCGGCCACGCCGACTACCTCCTCGCCGAGGAGTCCACCTGCGTGCCCCTGCCCGACCAGCTCTCGTGGGTCGACGGCGCCTGCGTGGCCTGCGGCTTCGGGACCGCCTACCAGGCCCTCCGCCGGGCCGGAGTCTCGGGCCGCGACGTCGTGCTGGTGGTCGGCCTCGGCCCCGTCGGCCTGGCCGCCGGCCAGCTGGCCAAGGCCCTGGGCGCCAGCCTGGTGATGGGGACCGACCCCGTCCCGTCCCGGGGCGAGCTGGCCGTGGCGCTGGACGCCATCGACCTGGCCGTCGGGGGCGTGGAGCAGGTCAGGGAAGCGACCGGCGGGCTGGGGTGCGAGGTCACCGTCGACTGCTCCGGGTCGACGGCCGGCCGCGCGCTGGCCGTGGCCGGCGCCCGCCGCTGGGGCCGGTGCATGCTGGTCGGCGAGGGGAACCGGCTGGAGGTCGACGCCAGCGCCGCCCTGATCCACCGCCAGCTCACGGTGATGGGATCCTGGGTGACCAGCGTGGGCCACATGGAGGAGCTCATGGGCCTCCTCGTACGCTGGGACCTCCACCCCGACCGAACCGTGACCGACCGCTTCCCCCTCGACCAGGCCGAGACCGCCTACGCCACCGCCGACGAGGGCTCGCGGGGCAAGGTCGCCATCACCATGGGCGGCTGATGCTCCAGTTCGACAGCAGAGGCACGGCGTCCCTCGACGGCGTGTGGGAGTTCTTCCCCGGCAAGCACGTGCGGGACGACCTCGACGGGCTGAAGCCGGAGCCGATCCACGTCCCCGGGCTCTGGGAGGCCCAGGGGTGGCTCGACCTCGACGGGGAGGCCTGGTACCGCCGGCGCTTCGACCTCGACGACACCTCCGGCTGGTGGACGCTTCGGTTCGGCGCGGTCATGGACATGGCCGAGGTGTTCCTGAACGGGACGTCGCTGGGCTGGCACGAGCAGCCGTTCACCCCGTTCGACCTCGACCCCACCGCGGCCCTGCGCAAGGACGAGAACGTGCTGGACGTCCGGGTCCTCGACCCCTCGCTGACCGACGCCGAGCACCTGCGGATGCCCCACGGCAAGCAGGGATGGGCCAACCACGTCTTCCCGAGCCGGCCCAGCCTGTACCTGACCTACGGCGGCATCTGGCAGGGCGTGACCGTCCGCCGGCACGGCCCCGCGATGGTGGGCGACGTCTTCGTGAACGGCGACCCGTCCGATCTGGTGGTCGCGGCCGAGGTGGAGAACCGGGGCACGGCCGAGCTCGAGGTCCGACTGGGGGCGCGGACACTCGGTCTGGCCAAGGAGGTGTGGGGGGCGGTCCCCGGGCGGTCGACGAGGCGCCTCGAGGCCCGGCTGGGCCGGACGTCGGCCGCCCGCTGGTCGCCCGAGGACCCGGTCGTCCACGAGGCGTCGATCGACGTCAGCGTGGGCGGACGGCTGAGCGACTGGAAGGAGGTGCGGTACGGGCTGCGCACGGTGCGCATGGAGGGGAAGCGCATCCTCCTCGACGGCCGGCCCTACCGCATGAAGAGCGCCCTGGTGCAGGGGTTCCGGGCCGACGGCCTCTACGCCGAGGGGGACCGGGCCCAGATCGTCGAGGAGGTCTCGGCGGCCAAGGCCATGGGGTTCAACACTTTGCGCCTCCACATCAAGGCCTTCGACCCCACCTACCTCGACGTCTGCGACGACCTGGGCATGCTGCTGCACTGCGACATCCCCGTGGCCGAGCCCATCGCCCACGAGGAGATGGGGAACGAAGGCTCGCTCACCCGACGGTGCCTCGCCGCGGCGCGCGAGCAGGTCCGGCGCGACCGGAACCATCCCAGCGTCATCCTGTGGTCGGCCATGAACGAGATCTGCGACGGGCAGTGGGAGGCCCGCCGCTGGCCGAACTACGAGCGCTTCGCCCGGGCCATGGCCGGCGTGGTGGCCGAGGAGGACCCCACCCGCATCGTCATCGAGAACGACTGGATCGAACCCGACCCCGAGCGGGTCTTCGTGTCGCCCATCCTCACCGCCCACTGGTACGGCCGGCTGCACCGCGGCTACCTGGACAAGATCGAGAACGCCTCGCGGCGGTTCAGCGGCGAGGACCGTCCCCTGTTCGTCACCGAGTTCGGTGACTGGGGCCTGCCCGACATGCCCGAGGTCCCCAACCCCCCGTTCTGGGACACCCGCGAGGTGTACGCCGCCGGCCTGGCCGCCACCCTGTGGCCGGGCAGCATCGCCCGCTTCGTCATCGAGACCCAGCGCTATCAGGGGCTCGCCGACCGCCTCCAGGCCGAGGTCTACCGCCGCCACGACCACATCGGGGGCTACTGCCTCACCGAGCTGACCGACGTCCCCCAGGAGCTGAACGGCGTCCTCGACATCTTCCGGCGCCCGAAGCGCATCGCCGTGCAGGAGGTGACCCGGGCCAATCAGGTGGTGCTCCCGATGCTCAACCTGGACAGCCTGGTCGTGGCCGCCGGCGGCATCGTCTCCGCCCCGCTGCACGTGGCCAACGACGGGCCGGCCCTGCCCGACGTCACCGTCGAGGCCCGGTTCGGGGAGACGGCGCCCGCGCTCACCTTGGAGGAGCTCCTGCAGATCGACACCCGCGACCTGCCACCGGAGCTGGTGACCGAACGGTTCCGGGAGACGGTGGCGGTCGCCGGCCTGGGCACCGTGCCGGGCTGGACGGCCAGCCTCCAAGGCACCGTCGAGGTCGACGCGCCTTACGTCCCCGGCAGCCACGACCTCGTCCTCCGGCTGCTCTCGGGCGGGCAGCTGGTGGCCGAGAACCGCTACCCGATCCACGTGGTCGAGCCGTCGCGCCCTGCGCTGCCGGTCCGCCTGCTCGGCGCCGGCCGCACCGCCGCCGCGTTGGTCGCGTCGGGGGCGTCGCCGGGCGAGGAAGGGCCGACCGTGGTCCCGGAGGACGCCCTGGACGCCGCCACCGGCGTCGAGGTCGGCCGGCGGCTGGCCGGCGGCGAGGTGGTCATCGTCCTCGCCCAGCCCGAGCAGGCCGCCCCCCACTACCCGGTGCCGGTCGAGCTCGACACCCTCACCACCGTGTGGGGGTCGACGATCTTCAAGTTCACCACCGACCACGGCGCCGTCCCCAGCCTGCCCCGGCGGGCCGTGCTGGTGGCCGAGGACTCCACCGTGCTGTCGGGCAGCGCGGTGTCGTCGGTCGAGGGCGGGCCGTTCCCGGAGACGCCGGTCGTGATCGCCTACAAGCCCGTCCCCGGCGCGCTCACGGGGACGCTGCTGGGCTCCCACCCGGTCGGGCCGGGGCGGCTGGTGTTCTGCCAGTACCGGCTCACGGAGCGGGCTGCGGCCGGCGACGCCGCGGCCTGCGCCATCCTGGGCGACGTCCTGGGCTGGGCCTCCGAGCCGCGACCGGTGATGAGCAGGGAGGCCCTGACCAAGGACGACGGCCGCCGCCTCCTCTCGTACTCGTGGACCGAGGAGGTGGCCAGATGACGCCCCTCACCCCGGTGGGGTCGCCATGACCGAGCGGCGGTACGACCCTGTCACCGGCGAGTGGCGCATGTTCGCCGGGCACCGGCAGGACCGCACCTTCCTGCCGGACGACGACGTCTGCCCCCTGTGCCCGACCCGGGAAGGCCACCCCCCCACCGAGATCCCGCTGCCGGCCTTCGACGTCGTGGTCTTCGAGAACCGCTTCCCCGCCCTCGTCCCCCGGCCCCCGGTGGTGGGCGTCCCCGGCTCCGAGCTCTACCCGGTCGCCCCGTCGGTCGGCGCCAACGAGGTGATCGTCTACTCCGACGACCACCACCTCGGGCTGGCCGAGATGGAGGTGGCGCGGATCGCCAAGGTGATCGAGGTGTGGGCGGACCGCTACGCCGAGCTGGGGAGCCGGACCGAGGTGGCCTACGTCTTCATCTTCGAGAACCGGGGGGTGGCCGTGGGCGTCACCCTCCACCACCCGCACGGCCAGATCTACGCCTACCCCGAGATCCCGCCGCGCGTCCGGCGGGAGCTCGACGTGGCCACCACCCACATCGAGGACCACGGGACGTGCGTCTACTGCGACGTGGTGGCCCGGGAGCGTTCCGACGCCGTCCGCGTGGTGACCCTCAACCGCAGCTTCATCGCGTTCGTGCCCTTCGCCGCCCGCTTCCCGTTCGAGGTCCACGTGACGTCGCTCCGCCACGCGGCCAGCCTGCTGGACCTCACCGATCCCGAGCGCCTGGGCCTGGCCGAGGTGATTCGCTCCGTGCTCCGTGGGTATGACCGGCTCTTCGGGTTCCCCCTGCCCTATGTCATGTCCATGCACCAGGCCCCCACCGACGACGGGGAGCACCAGCACATCAGCCACCTGCACATCGAGTTCACGCCCCTGCACCGCACGGCGGACAAGCTGAAGTACCTGGCCGGGTCCGAGCTGGGCGCGGGCGCCTTCATCAACGACACCGCCCCTGAAGAAACGGCCGCCCGCCTCCGGGCCGCGGTCGGAGAGGAACGACCATGACCACCCTCGGCACGGCCGCCACCACCGCGACCCTAGGCACCACCGACCTCGAGATCACCCGCGTCGGCCTCGGCGCCTGGGCCATCGGGGGCGGGGGCTGGCAGGGCGGCTGGGGGCCCCAGGACGACCAGGAGTCGGTCGAGACCATCCGCCGCGCCGTCGACCTGGGCATCAACTGGATCGACACCGCGGCCGCCTACGGCCTGGGCCACGCCGAGGAGGTCGTGGGCCGGGCCGTGGGTGACCTGTCCGAGGACGAGCGACCCCTCGTCTTCACCAAGTGCGGCCTGGTGTGGGAGCAGGGTGGGACCACCGTGTCCAACGTCGGCGCCCCCGCCTCCATCCGCCGGGAGTGCGAGGACTCCTTGCGCCGGCTGGGCGTCGACGTCCTCGACCTGCTCCAGGTCCACTGGCCGGCCACCGACGGCACGCCGCTCGACGAGACGTGGTCGACCATGGCCGACCTGGTCGACGAGGGCAAGGTCCGCTACATCGGCGTGAGCAACTTCGGCATCGACCTCCTCGAGACCTGCGAGAGCATCCGGCACGTGGACACCTTCCAGCCCGAGCTGAACCTCCTGGTGCGGGGGGCGGCGGCCACCAGCCTGCCCTGGTGCGAGGCCCACGGCACCGGGGTGATCGTCTACAGCCCGATGCGGTCGGGGTTGCTGACCGGCACCTTCACCCCGGAGCGGGCCCGGTCGCTGCCCGAGGACGACTGGCGCTCGACCCACCCCGACTTCCAGGAGCCCGGCCTGTCCGTCAACCTGGCCGTCGTCGACCGCCTGCGGACCATCTCCCGAGAGATGGGCTGCACGCTGGCCGAGCTGGCCGTGGCCTGGACCCTGGCCTGGCCGGCGGTCGGGGGGGCCATCGTGGGCGCCCGCCGCCCCGCCCAGCTGGACGACTGGATCGGCGCCGGGGGCGTCGAGCTCGACGACGACCGCCTGGACGAGATCGCCGCCCTCCTCGAGGAGACGGGCGCCGGCGCCGGCCCCACCCGCCCCGGCACGACCTAGGAGGCCCGGCGCCCGGACAGGACCGCTTCCGGCGGGCGGTGCCCGCGCTCCTGGGCGTCGCCCTCCCCCTCGCCGCGTGGTTGACCTTCGTGCCGTGGGACCTCTCGTCGACGGACAGCGCGCCGGCGAGGATGGGGGTCGTCCTCCTGGTCGGCGCCGCGGGGAGCGGGGCCTGCGCCTACGCCAGCCGGGCGGCCGGCCGGTCGTTCGTCCTGGCCGCGGTGGTCACGACCCTGCTGCTGTTCCTGCGGGCGGGGGCGACGTCCGACGACCCCCTGTGGCCCATGCTCGTCCCCGTGTTCCTGCTGGTCGCCCTCGGGGCGTTCGTCCTGGCCTTCGCCCTCGGTCGCTTCCTCCGGTCCGGGTCGGCCACGGGGTGAGGATGCCTAGGATGCGCCGTGCCCATCGGTGTCCTCATCGGGTTCTGCTCGGCCGTCTTCACCGCCCTCGTCACCGAGGTCTACGCCCACCGGTGCCTGGCCCATCGGGCCTTCCGGATCCACCCGGTCCTGGGGTCGGTGCTCACCACCTACTTCCGCGTCATCGTCGGGACCGACCCGGAGTCGTGGGCCGCCGTCCACCGGCTCCACCACCGGTACGCCGACACGCCGCTCGACCCCCACTCGCCCGTGCTGCGCCGGCCGTTGACGGTGCTGACCGGCTCGGCCTGGCTGTTCGCCGTGGCCAAGCGGCGGGTGCCGCCCGACGACCCGAAGGGCGTGCGGATCCTGGCCCTGCGCGGCCTCGTCGTCGCCTTCTGGCTCGTCACGGTCGGGCCGGCCCAGGTGCTGACCATGCTGGCGGTGCACCTCGTCTGCTACCTCGGGATCATGGGCCTGGTGAACACCGTGGGCCACCTCTACGGGCGCAAGCCCCACCCCGAGGCCCCCGGCTACGACATCGCCTGGCTGGCCATCCCGCTCATGGGCCACGGGTACCACAACTCCCACCACGCCCATCCCGCCGCTGCCCGCACCGGCCCGCTCGACCCGATCTGGCCGCTCCTGCGGCTCTCCGCCGCCCTGGGCCTGATCGACCTCGACCCACGGCCCGCCCCCCGCGTCTGACCGTGGGGGGGGGTGGCTGGGACACAGGGGTTTGGCCGAGCCGGGCGAGGGAGAGGACCGGCGCATGGCCACTGCTGCCTTCGCCGCCTGGATGCTCACGGCATTCGGCGCGGTGATCGTCGGGCTCCTGCTCGTACCGGTGGTGGCCCTGGGCGGGTCGATGTTCGCCCGGTGGCTGCGCGACGGGCGCACCGGCGGGGAGGTCGGCCCGGAGGTGCCCGAGAAGCCGGCCGACCAGCACCTGAGCCCCGCCCTCGTCTACATCCACGGCATCTCGGCCCTGCTCACGGTCGTGCTCGTCGCCGCCGCCGCCGTGTCCCTCGCCTAGCTCGTGGCCGGCGACTCCGACCGCTGGCGGGTGGGCCCCGGGACCGAGGTCCGCCTCGACAAGATCGACACCCGCAGCACCGAGGGAGCGCCCGGCGGCAAAAAGGACACCGACGCCGCCTCCAAGGACCTGTACGACCGACTGGCGTCGCTGCAGGAGCGCCTGTACGCCGAGGGCGAGCGCTCGCTGCTCGTCGTCCTCCAGGCCCTGGACGCCGGTGGGAAGGACGGCACGATCAAGCACGTGTTCCGAGGTCTGAACCCCGCGGGCTCCCGGGTGGTGTCGTTCAAGGTGCCGTCCGCGGAGGAGGCGAGCCACGACTTTCTGTGGCGGGTGCACGCCAAGGTCCCGGGAAAGGGCGACGTCGTCGTCTTCAACCGCTCCCACTACGAGGACGTCCTGATCGTGCGGGTCCACGGCCTGGTGGCGGAGGAGGTGTGGCGGCCCCGGTACGACTTCATCAACGACTTCGAGGCCAATCTGGCCGCGGCCGGCACGCGCATCGTCAAGCTGTTCCTGCACATCTCGAAGGAGGAGCAGGCCGAGCGCTTCCAGGCCCGCCTCGACGACCCGTCCAAGCACTGGAAGTTCCGCAAGGGCGACCTGGCCGAGCGGGCCCGCTGGGACGACTACAGCGGCGCCTTCGAGGAGGCCCTGACCCGGACGTCGACCGGCCACGCGCCGTGGTACGTCGTCCCCGCCGACCGCAAGTGGTACCGGAACTGGGCCGTGGCCCGAATCCTGGTCGAGACCCTCGAGGACATGGGGCCGCAGTACCCGCCGGGCGAGGACCTCACCGGCGTGAGCGTGGCCTAGCTCCTCGCCCAGGCCTCGGCCTCGGCCGCCACCTCAGGCGGCACGGTGTGGCCGCCGTCGAACTCTTGGTACGTGACGTCGTAGCCGGCGGCGGTGAGCGCGGGCACCAGGCGCCGGCTGCACCTGTCGACGGGCAGGACGCGGTCGTGGACGCCGTGGGACACGAAGACCGACGGCCGCCCGTGCGTCTCGGGGACGACCATGAAGCCGGGCGAGAAGGCCATCACCCGCCGGAAGAGGTCGCCGTTCACCAGCCCCAGCGACAGGGCGTAGGAGGCGCCGTCGGAGAACCCCTCGACCGAGATGCGCTCGGCGTCGACGGCGTAGGTGGCGAAGACCCGCTCGAGGGCGGTATCGAGGACGGCGACGTCGGGGCCGAAGCCCCCCTCGATGACGTCCCAGGTGCGTCGCCGGGCGTCGGTGGCCAGCAGGAGGAGGCCGTGGGCGTCGGCCAGCGGGAGGAAGGGCCGGAGCGCGGCCTTGGCGTCGCCCCCGGCGCCGTGGAGCTTGACGGCCAGGGGCGCGGCGACGTCGGGCCGGTAGCCGGCCGGGACGTAGACCGACACGCCCTCCTCGGTGCGGAGGCCGGGCGGGGCCGGAGGCCGAGGGCTGCCGTCGTCGAGGGACCGGGCCAGCAGCCGGCCGTCCAGATGCTCGCTGCGGATGGACGCCATCCCCAAGGCATGCCCCGGCCGGCCCTTGGGTAGTCGCGCCGGGTACTCGAGCGAAAAGGAGACGCGGCGATGGCGCAGAAGGTACGGGACGTCATGACCGAGAACCTGGTGACCCTCCCCGGTTCCGCCCCGCTGGCCGACGCGGCGCGGCGGATGAAGGAAGCCGACATCGGCGACGTCATCGTCATGTCGAACGGCGACATGTGCGGCGTGGTCACCGACCGCGACATCGTCGTCCGGGCCATCGCCGAGGGGAAGGACCCCCAGTCGGCGACCCTCGACGAGATCTGCAGCCACGAGGTGGTCACCGTCGGCCCCGACGACTCCCTCGACCAGGCCGTGCAGCTGATGCGCCAGCGGGCCGTACGCCGGCTGCCGGTCGTGGAGGGCGGCCGGCCGGTCGGGATCGTGTCCATCGGCGACCTGGCCATAGAGCGGGACGAGACGTCGCCGCTGGCCGACATCAGCGCGGCCGAGGGCAACAACTGATGCCGGAGGTCACCCTCGAGGAGGTGTTCGAGCCCCTGAACGACCTCGACTACCCGGCCAGCAAGGAGGACGTCGTCCGCCACGCCGAGTCCCGCGGTGCTTCCGAGCAGGTGCTGCGGGTGGTGCGGGCCCTGCCCCTGGGCGACTACGCGTCCCGAGCCGAGCTCACCCGGTCGCTGAACACGGTCGAGAGCGGCGCCGGGTAGACACGGGCATGTGAGCGACGCCGGTGCCCAGGAGCGGCTGGAGACCTACCGGGCCAAGCGCGACTTCTCGGTCACCGCCGAGCCGTCGGGCACGGCGGGGCGCAGCGACACGGTCACCGCCGAGCCGTCGGGCGCGGCGGGGCGCAGCGACACGGTCACGGCCGAGCCGTCGGGGGCCCGGGGGACGGTCCCTGCGGGGTCGAGCCGGTTCGTCGTCCAGCGCCACCGGGCCAGGCGGCTGCACTACGACCTGCGGCTGGAGATGGCGGGCGTGCTGGTGAGCTGGGCCGTGCCCCGGGGGCCGACGCTCGACCCCAAGGCCCGCCAGCTGGCCGTCCACGTGGAGGACCACCCGCTCGAGTACTTCGACTTCGAGGGCGTCATCCCCAAGGGCGAGTACGGCGGGGGCGACGTGGTCGTGTGGGACTGGGGGACGTGGTCGCCGGCCAAGCCCGGCGATCCCCTGAAGTGGCTGGAGAAGGGCGACCTCCACTTCGACCTCCACGGGGAGAAGCTGGCCGGGCGCTTCGTGCTCGTGCGGCGCGACCGCGACGCCTCGGGCAAGGAGCAGTGGCTGCTGCTCCACAAGAACGACGAGCACGCCGTACCCGGCTGGGATCCCGAGGAGCACCCTCGCTCGGTGAAGAGCGGGCTGACCAACGACGAGGTGGCGGCCGCCCCCGAGGCCCTGTGGCGCAGCGACCTGCCGGCGGCCGAGGCCTCGATCGCCCTGGGCCGCGGTGCCCGTCCGACGTGGGACCCGCCGACCGACGACGAGCTGGCCGCCCTGGACGCCCTCGGGCCCAAGGGGGGCACGTGGGGGTTGCAGGGCCGGGAGCAGAAGGTCACCAACCTCGACAAGGTCCTGTTCCCCCCGGGCGAGGACGGCCGGCCGGTGACCAAGCGCGACGTGATCCGCTACTACGCGCGCGTCGCCCCCTTCATGCTCCCCTACGTCTACGACCGGCCCATCAACATGAACCGCTTCCCGGACGGCGTCGACAAGCCCGGGTTCTGGCACAAGGAGGTGCCCACCCACGCGCCCGAGTGGCTGCGGCAGTGGCACAACGCCGAGGCCGACCCCGGGGAGACCCGGTGCTACGCGGTGGTGGACAGCGTCCCGGCCCTGGTGTGGATGGCCAACTTCGGCGCCCTCGAGCTGCACGCCTGGACGTCGCGGCTGCCCGACGTCCACCGTCCCACGTGGGCGCTGATCGACGTCGACCCGGGGACGACGAGCACGTTCGACGACGTGCTCGTGCTGTCGCGGCTGTACCGCACGGCGTTGTCGCACCTGGGCGTGGTGGGCATGCCCAAGGTCACCGGCAAGCGGGGCGTGCAGATCTGGGTGCCCATCGCCGAGGGGTACTCGTTCGCCGACACCCGGGCGTGGGTCGAGAAGGTGTCGCGGGCGGTGGGGGCCACCGTCCCCGAGATGGTCAGCTGGGAGTGGCACAAGGACCGGCGCTCGGGCCTGGCCCGCCTGGACTACACCCAGAACGCCATCAACAAGACGCTGGTCGCCCCGTTCAGCACCCGACCGTCGCCAGGGGCGCCGGTGTCGGTGCCGATCCGGTGGGAGGAGCTGGACGACCCCGATCTGCGGTCGGACCGCTGGAACATCCGCACGGTGTTCGACCGGCTGGCCCAGGTCGGCGACCCGCTGGCCCCGCTGATCGGCCGCCACCAGAAGCTGCCCAAGCTGTAAGGCGCTCTTCGGGCCTGGAAGTACCGCCACGGTACGTGCAGGCCCGGAAAGGGCGCCGGTCGTACGCCCGGCGGAGTACGGAGCGCGCCGGAAGCCGTCCGCCGGCCGACGACGGTTCGGGGCCGTTCCGTCACAGTCGTCCGTGAACGCACCCATACGAAAGGTGGATGTCATGGACAACGTCGGATCGGCAATCGGGGGGATCTTCCTCCTCGCGCTGCTGCTGGCCGCCATCGGGTTCTGGATCTGGAGCCTGGTCGACGCCATCCGGGTCCCGGACGGGTCGTTCCGGGCCGGGAACAAGGTGGTATGGGTGGTCGTCATCGCCGTCACCGGGTTCCTCGGCTCGGTCGTGTACCTCTTCGCCGGCCGGCCCCGGGCGGCGTGAGGACGGCGGGCGTGGGGTAGGCCACGTCGTATGGAAAAGGACCGTGACCAGCTCACGCCCGACGAGCCCGACGACTGGGCCAAGCTCCAGCGCTCCCGCGGCCAGGGGACCGGCGGCACCGGCTACGACCGCCTCCCCGGCGAGGAGGCGCCGTCCAACCTGCACGAGGGCGAGACCTCGCCTCCGCCCGAATGAGCGAGCAGACCACCCCCGGCGGCGGCCAGGACCCCCCTGAGTCCCACGGTGTCTACGGAGGGACGCAGCGGGAAGATGGGAAGATGCAGGAGGAGCCCAGCGGCGCCGCCGCCTCCGTGGCGAACGGAAATGACGGGGCGGACGAGGACGAGTGGGCCGAGCAGACCGAGACCGGCGGCGACGCCACCTGAGACGGAGGTAAACGCATGTTCAAGAGGCTTCGACGCAAGATCGTGCGCCTGGCGCTGGTGTCGGGCGCGGGGGCGGCGGCGGCGTACTTCTTCGACCCCGAGCGGGGGGTCGCCCGCCGCCGGCAGGCTCAGGACCAGATCGAGGCCAAGCTCCGGCGTCGTCAGGCCGACGCCGAGCGGGAGGCCCGGCACGCGGCCAACGTGGCCCAGGGGGAGGCCGCCGCGGCCCAGGGCGCCGGCGTCCCCCGCCCGGTGGACGACGTCGAGGTCGTCAACGTGGTGAAGCAGGCCCTGGCCGGGCTCGACGTCGACACCACCAACGTCACCGTCGAGTCGGTGGACGGGATCGTCACCGTGCGGGGCGAGATCCCCAGCCGTGAGGCCAAGACGGCGATCGAGGAGGCGGTCACCGCGACCCCGGGCGTGATCGAGGTCCAGAGCTTCCTCCACACCCCGGGCACGCCCGCCCCCAACAAGGCGGCGTCGCTACGGGCGTCGTGACGACCCCGCTCTCGGGGCCACTACGGGCGTCGTGAGCTGAGGGCCCGCTCGAGCCGGTCGAGGTCGTCGAGCACGGCATCGAGGTCAGCGTCGCGGGGACGGGCGGCCAGTTCGGCGCGGACTGAGGCGACCAGCTCGGCGTAGCGGGTGGCGGCGATCGGGTCGAGGCGGGCCGCCTCGGCCCGGGCCTGGGGCCCCTGGGTGGCGAGGAGGGTCACCGCCTCGCGCGGCGCGAACCGTCCGGTGAGGATGCCGCTGGCCGTCTGGATGACCAGCGCGACCGTCACTCGTCGACCCGGATGGTCCTCACCACGCTGTTGGCCAGCGGGAGCAGCGCCTCCCGCTCGCGGTGGCTGCCCAGCACCACGTACAGGCAGAACGCCCGCCCGCCGGTGGAGAAGAACCACTGGGCCGCGGTGCGGCCGGGGACGGCGCGGGGCATGGCCGTGGGGCTGAAGTCGCCGGCGCCCATCTCCGTGGGCAGCCCGTCGTGGGCGAACAGGCCCTGGCCGGCGTTGTCGGGGCCGAACTCGAGGAGGACGACCAGCATGTCCCCGGTCTGCATGCGCTCGATGGCGTCGACGGCGTAGTCGCCCAGGTTCGGTGGCAGAGCGAAGTTGGCCGCCTGCAGCGCCCGCCGGGTGACCGTTCCCTCCTCGGCCTCCCGCCGGTAGATGCGGCCGTCCCAGCCGTCGGGCAGGTCGACCTCCACGCCGGAACGGGTCAGCTTGGGCACTACGAGCTCCTCACGAGGGCGGTGATCAGGACCAGGGCCTGGACGGCGATGCCGAGGCGGTCGAAGACGGGGCGGAAGGCCTGCATGCGGCGCAGGGCGGTGCGCAGCTGGTCGGGGCGGCGGACGTTGGCCACGGCCAGGATGACCAGGGCCCGGACCAGGCCGAAGGTGGCGCCCACGACGGCGCCGCCGGCCGGCGAGCCGGTGAGCAGGGCCAGGGCGAGGGTCAGGTACACGGCGGCGGTGGTGACGATGGTGACCACGCCCAGGCCCAGCTGGAAGCCGAAGCCGAGGCCGACCACCCAGCCGCGGTAGCGGTCGAGCCAGTCCTTGTCGACCTGGCGGTGGACGGTGGGCAGGCGCAGGCCGCCGAGGCGGAGGTCGAAGGCCAGGGCCAGGGCGCACAGGGCGACCACGGCCACGGCGGTGACGGTGGGTGTGAGGGGCAGGAGGGCGCCGAGGCCGCCCAGGGCTGCGCCCAGGAGGGTGGCGGCGAGGGTCGAGCCCAGCACGTAGGCCGAGACGGTCACGCTCCACTTCCGGTCACGGGCCCGCTCCCCGAGCGGGTGGATGCTGGCCAGCATCGACTCCCCTCAGGGCGACCAGCTCGAGCGGATCGCGGCGACCGTGGCGACGGTCGCGCCGGTGAGGACCACGAGCCAGGAGGGCACCTAGCCGTCCCGCTTCGGCGTCGGGTAGAGGCTGCGGTGGCCGGGACGGATGCCGGCCTGCAGCAGCTCGCGGTCGGCCCGCGCCTCCCCGCCGTCGGCGTCGGCCAGGGCCTGGGACCACAGGGAGGTCACCTGGTCCCAGGTGGCAGCCGAGCCCTCGCCCAGGATGCGCCCGCTGGGGCCGTCGACGTACACGAAGTAGGGCGTGGCCGGGACCTTGTACTCGAGCCAGGCCTCGGTGGACATGACGACTGGGTCGGCGGACGGGGCCAGGTCGCGGATGCGCGACCCGCTCTCGGCCTCGGGCCCCTTGGTCACGATCACCAGCCGGGCGCCCCCCGGGACGGCCGGGCGGTCGGTGGCGGCGAAGGTGTCCCAGAAGCCGCCGCAGGTGGCGCAGCCGCTGGAGAGGAAGGCGAGCAGCGTGCTCTGGCGGGCGCCGACCACGCCGATGCGCACGGCCTCATCGGCCGGAGTGGTGCCCGAGACGTCGAACGCGGTCGACGCCGTCCGCCGGACGGGCGCAGGGACGGCGCTGGTCTGCCCGTCGGGGTCGACGCCGGCGCCCAGCTCGTGCAGCTTGCGCAGGATCTCGGCGTGGCTGCGCAGCAGGCCGACCACGAGGAC